>CAZJGS010000040.1:0-19412 GCA_964545735.1 uncultured Spirochaetaceae bacterium | reverse complement strand
ATCTGCTTTCGAATATATCTTGTTGTATTTAAAAATATTCCTAACTCCCGAACCAAGCTCATCAACCCACCCGATTTCTTTAAAAAACTTAGCAATAGTGGGGTTTTTAGGATATGGAGAAAAATTCTCTGGATCAATGATTCCATATCCATGCGGCTTGTTACTATTTTCAATATAGACCCTGTTACTTTCTATCACCAATTTTGCGGGAAATGGATTTGAAAACTCCCTATGAATCAGCAAGTTTGAAATTGCTTCTCTGAAAATTTTATCTCTTAAGCTCATCCTCAAATAACCCTCAAGGTAAAATTTATCATTGAGATGCTTCGCTATAAAGTTCATTAGTCTCTCATAACTTCTCAAAAGATTTACTCTAATGTCGTCTCTATCATCATAGCGGTCTAAATTTTCTCTACGTAAAATAGCATCTGTTCTGTGGTGTGGTAGGGCGGCTTGAATTAATTGCTCTTTACCAAAAATCAAAATACCACCTAATGTAATACCCTCTTTCCCAGTATTAGGATCTTTTAAATACAAACCGGCACTTTTCAATATTCCTATATCTTCCATTGACGCCCACGGGTGATTTGGTTTCTGGTTTTCTGCAAATTTTCTAACCTTACTAAATAGTTCAGATTCTAACTCTTCCATTTCGACAAATGGAAAAATTCTATTTTCTGTATAGGTGCTTTGCTTCCTCATGTACAACTTTGACACTAAATTTGTATTATTTGTAATATCAAAATTACCAGCTTCATTTCTATCAAATATTTTACCTTTATATCGAGAAATTTGAGAACTCTCAGGAATATAGATATACAAAATTACTTTACCATCAACTTCAATATCTTCTACTGTAAAACAAAAAGGAGGATTGAGTTTTTGAGTATTGTTTAAAGATGTAACAAAATCCTTCTTGAGTTGATCTACAGAGTCTTTATCTACACCAACAATTTCACCTTTATCTTTAACTCCAAGAAATAAATGTCCACCATTACGATTTAAAAATGCACAAACTGTATCAAATACATCTTTATTTAACTTATTTTTGCTTTCTTTAAATTCTACAGTAATGCTTTCGCCACTACTAATCTTTTTTTTAAGGTTTTCAATTTTCATGTTCAATATCTTCCTTCAACCGAATGTTATTTCTAGGTGAAACTACAAATATATTTGGATAATGTTTGCATTTTACGTGGACTGGATGATAATTAGCTAATATTACATAATTCTTATATATATAATATTTCTATTATATATTTCTTCAGATACCTATACAGCCTTCATTTTAATACCTTTCGATTCTTTAAAAATATCACCCAAATTCTTTCAGTTTTTCATATGATATGAACTCTCTCAGCTGATGTCCATAACTTTTATCTCACTGAAAGTATATCACAATTACTAATGCAAATTAAATATTTTGCATTGGTTTTGTATTATTAGTTAATTAAACTTTAGCTCTTACTGGAAAATAAAAACACTTTACGAGTTGAATATTTGCAAGAGTCTCTAAATCCCAATGTTTGGATTATTGCGACAAATCATAACCATTAGAGAATAAAAAAGGAGAGGTCTTATCTTTTTTTATTTATAGTTTTCTTTAATATAATTTTATTAAATTGAGATAAAGAAGAGGAAGGTATTAACTTCCTCTCCTAAAGATATTATATGAATAGTATAAAACTAAACATCAAATTTTTTATGTGGTTGCATGTTTCTTTTGGTAACAATCAAATCCAACGGCAAGTATTAATACAAGACCTTTAACAATTAATTGCATGTAAGTACTAATATTCATTAATACCATTCCGTTTGTTAATACACCGATTATAAGAACACCGGCTACAACACCACTTATCTTACCAAAACCACCAGTGATTGAAACACCACCTAAGACTACACATGTGATTACATCAAATTCATATCCAAGACCTGCTGTTGGTTGTGCTGAGTTTGTTCTAGATAGCATAACGATACCAGCGAGTCCTGCAAAGAATCCAGCCAAAGTATATATTAATAATTTGGTTCTACCAACTTTAATACCGGAAAGCTCTGATGCTTCTTCATTACCACCTACTGCATAGAAATAACGACCAAAGTAAGTTTTATTTAATATAAATGAACCTATAGCAAAACAAACAATCATTATTATTACAGGAACTGGAACAATTCCAACATATCCTTGACCAATTACTTTAAAGCTTGGATTAAAACCGTAGATAGGAACACCACCGGAAATTATGTAAGCAACACCTTTAAAGATAATTTGAGTTGCAAAAGTTGCAATAATTGCAGGAATACCAATAATTGATACTAATGCACCATTAAATAGTCCAATACCTATTGCCAATAACATTGAAAGAGCAATAGCTACAGGAATACTTAGTCCCATGTTAACCATAAAGTAAGCACAAACAACATTAACAATTGTAATAATTGATCCAGTTGAAAGGTCGATGCCAGAAATTAAAATAACGAATGTCATACCAATAGAGGCAATACCATACATTGATACCTGACGTGCTATTGTAAATAAGTTATTTGATGATAAGAATCTTGGATTTGCAATTGAAAATCCAATTACTAATAACAGTAATACTACCCATATAGCTTTGGCTTTAAACTGTTTTAATATTTCACTTTTATTATTTTGTACACTTAAGTTTTTACTCATTTTAATACTCTCCCTTTTAATTTGAAGCTAAGCTCATTATTGCGTTTTGATTAAATTCATTTTTCTGTAATTCACCGGTAATAACACCTTCAGAAAAAACGATAATCCTATCACTCATTCCTATTAATTCTTCCATTTCGGATGAAATTAATATTACAGTTTTTCCTTTTTCAACAAGAGTATTAATTATCTTGTAAATTTCAAACTTAGCACCAACGTCAATACCTCTTGTTGGTTCGTCTAAAATGATTAACTGTGAATTAGCTGCAAGCCACTTACCCAATATAACTTTTTGTTGATTTCCACCACTAAGGTTTTTTACTATTTGGTTTATTGTAGGTGTCTTAATTATTAATTCTTTGACTTGCTTATCTGTGGTTTCTTTTTCTATTTTCTCATTAATTTTTGAAAATTTTGAAGTGTGATCATAGATAGGCATATTAATATTATGATTAATTGAGTTGTGTAAAATAGCACCATGTCTTTTTCTGTCTTCAGGAACAAGGGCAATACCTAGTTCAATTGCATCTTTAGGACATTTTGGATTAATTTCTTTTCCATTAAATATCATTTTACCTGAGTCTTTTCTAACAGCGCCAAATATCATTTGCGCTAATTCTGTTCTACCAGCTCCAACGAGTCCTCCGATACCAAGAACTTCACCTTTTCTGAGTTCAAAATTGACATCTTTGTCTCCATTTCCGCATACATTTTCAAGTTTCAATATTACTTCATCAGAAATAGTATTTTTCTTCTTCTTGGGATAAGATTCTTTTAACTCACGGCCTACCATAAGTTTTATTAATTCATCTTTATTGGAATCTTTAGTTTGTAGAGTTTTAATATACTCTCCATCTCTAAGGACTACAATTTCACTAGATAATCTGAAAATTTCATCTAATCTGTGTGATATATAAATAATTGCTACACCATTTTCTTTTAAAAGTTCACAAACTCCTATCATAGACTCTACTTCTTTACTAGTTAGTGGAGCTGATGGTTCATCCATGATTAATATTTTAGCATCTAGTCTTATAGCTTTTGCTATTTCAATCATCTGTTGATATCCAACAGATAGGTTACCACATAATTCTTTGGGATCTATTTTTATATCGAGTTGCTTAAAAGCTTCTTTTGCTTCAGCTTCCATAGCTTTTCTATCAATTACAATGCCTTTTCTAATTGGGTTTCCTAAAAATAAATTCTCTGCAGCTGATAATCCTTTGATGTTATTAAATTCTTGATAGATTATAGCAATCCCATTTTCTCTAGCAAGCTGAGGGCTCATGCTAGTAAATTCTTTTCCGTTTACGAGAATCTTACCTGAAGTGGGGATAACTGCACCGGAGCATGTTTTTATTAGTGTGGATTTACCAGCACCGTTCTCACCAATTAAACCTAAAATCTGACCTTTCTTTATTTTTAAAGATACATCATTTAGAGCAAGAACACCTGGGTACTTTTTTACAATATTTTGTAGTTCTAGTATGTATTCACTCATTAGTTTTGTCCTTTTTGATTGCAAGGTTTTAAAATTAAACCTTAAAAATGTTGCTATATTATTGTGCTATTGATCAAAGAATTAAATATAATGTTTTGATTTGTACTGAAATGTAGAATTATATAATGGAGCAACAATATGTTGTTTTATAAATTATTTTTAAATTTATAAAGACTCTTCTTTTATTAGTGAAGTTTATTCACCGAGATATGTGTATCTTTTTCCTTTTTGTAATACTTTTCATAATAATATCCTTTTGTTAATTTGAAGCTTCAATAAAATGGTAACCCTATTAATCATATTCTAATTAATAGGGTTTTGATTTTATGCTATATTATAGCATATTCAGTTTTATTTAAAATCTTTTAAGTATTCAGCTGCATTGCTGATATCCATAACTGTCAAAGGTCTATATACGTTTTGTGATTCAAACTTATGACCAGTTAATAATTTTTCATACATGTCTACACAAGCTGTTGCAGTCTTAACGTTAGAGCCTTCCATTCCAACTGAAGCACGAGTTGCTTCGCCGTTTACAATAGCTTCTAGTTGTTGTTGTGTTGCATCTGCTGAGAAGATACCCATATCTGCAGGAATTTTTCCTTTTGTCTTAGTCATCAAAGCTTGGTTAGATCCGATATCTCCACCAGCACCGATTGAACAAACAATTCCAACATTAGGATAAGCTTGTAAAATAGATTCCATAGCTGTTAATGCAGTTGCTGCATCAAGACCAGGTTGTTGTGCTACAACAGAGTATTTACCATTAGCTTCAGCTTTAAGACCAGCTAAGATACCAGTTTCTCTTTCTACTAAGATAGGAGTTTGAGGGTAGTTAATAATAGCTACTTCTGCAGGTGAAGAAGAGGTATAATGTTTGGCAATAAATTTACCAGCAGTTGAACCAATTTCTTTACCTAGTTTAGTATTATCTAAAACCCAGTTAACATCTGTGTTTGTCATTTTGTCATCCCAACACATTACCTTGATGCCAGCTTCTCTAGCTACAGCTAAATAATCTTCTAAAGCATTTGGGTCCGATGGGTGTACCATGATCAAATCAACTTGGTTAGTAATAAAGTTTTCAATATGTTGGATTTGTGTTGCTGAGCTATCTCTACAACTAAGAATTGTGTATTCCCAACCTTTAGCATCCATCAATTTTTCTACATCACCAAATACGCCAGCCCAATAACTATTTTCTAGAGATTGGATAGTAACTCCGACTTTGAATGTCCCGTCTTCTTTTTCACTTGCACCGCTTGCAAACATTGGTGTTACAACAAATGCAACAATTGCTAATACGCATAATAATTTTTTCATAAAATTTCTCCTTTTGAAATATTTTTTTATTTTTAAAATTCAATTTTTTGAATTTTTTAAACTAATTTATTAGAAACAAGTAAATGCTCCATCTATGATAAAATCTGAACCAGTTGTAAAGGAACTAGTATCCCCAGCTAAATAAACGCAAATAGATTGTAATTCTTCTGGATTTCCCATTCTTCCCATAGGAGCCATCTCATTCCATTGTGAGATTAAAGGTTTTAATTGTTTTGATTCCTTAATCAACTCTGTTGCCATGTAACCAGGGCTAATACAATTAACTCTTACATTACGTTTTGCCCATTCAATTGCCATAGATTTGGTTAATTGAATTACACCAGCTTTAGATGCATTGTATGCACATTGAGGTTGAGGAACATTTACAATATGGCCTGACATAGATGCAGTATTAATAATTGATCCACTACCTTGTTTAAGCATCACCTTACCAGCTGCTTGAGCTGTTAAAAATACACCACCTAAATTGATATCAATGTTTTTCTTCCATTGATCATAAGTCATGTCCTCTGCAGGAACATTGATACAAATACCCGCATTACAAAAAGCTACGTCTAGTCTTCCAAACTTCTCTAAAATAGTATCAATCATGTTATTAACATCAACTGGGTTGGTTACATCCGCTTTAATTGCAATAGTGTCGCAATTAAAAGTATCTTTAAGCATAGCTGCTGTTTTAGTAGCTTCCTCAATATCGATATCAACAATAGCTAAATCGGCTCCAGCTTCAGCAAATGCAATTGCTACACTTTTACCAATACCTCTAGCACCACCTGTAATGAAAATCTTTTTTCCGTCTAATCTCATTTTCTCAATAATGCCCACGATTTGTCTCCTTGTGAATGTTATTATATTCTTCTTTTAAAAGTAGTTTTTTACTTTTACTTTTTATTCTT
Source organism: uncultured Spirochaetaceae bacterium (assembly GCA_964545735.1). GTDB lineage: Bacteria > Spirochaetota > Spirochaetia > Sphaerochaetales > Sphaerochaetaceae > Pleomorphochaeta. Next base: position 12,994 of record CAZJGS010000040.1, on the reverse strand, counting down.
TTATTTTATATTTACTTGTTCAAATAGGTCTTAAGAGTATATTCAATTCCCTTATTATCTAATTGAGCTTTAAAAGTGCAATAAGTATCAATTACTGCTAAATCTTCAATTCCAAGATATCGCATAAACTCTTTATCATCTTTTATCTTCTCTTGAAGTAAAGCTGCATTAGGATCTTCAATTGGTATAATATCACCACTTTCATCCGCCCCTTTTAAAAATGCTGCCCAAAAGACTAAGGCTAAGATTAGAGAATCTCTTTGTTTTAACTCTAGTAGAGGTTTAACAATTGCATTGGATATTTTTTTAGATCCGTCACTTGCAAGTCTAAGAAGTTGATCTTTAATATACTTGTTTGAAAATCTATCAATCAATTGGTCTTTATACTCGTCTAAGTTAACACCAGGGACAGGATTGAGAGAGTCTGTAATCTCCTCCATATAATGATTTCTAATAAAATCTTTAATTAGAGAGTCTGTTATACCTTCATCTACATCTCTGTGACCTAAAAGATAAGACGGGTAGGATAGGGCACTGTGTGCACCATTTAAAAGTCTTATCTTCATTAGTTCATAAGGAAGTACACTATCTACAAGCAAAGCGCCAACTTTTTCAAACATTTGAATTTCAGGAATATCGATATTTTCAATAACCCAAGTTTTAAAGTCTTCACAATGAACACCACAAATGTCATGAATATTATATTTGTTTTCTAATTCACTAATATCACTATCAGTGGTAGCTGGTGTTATTCTGTCCACCATAGTATTAGGGAAATTAATATTTTCTTTAACCCAATCTAAAATCTGAGGATATTTAATAGCAATAAAATCATAAACACAGCCTTTTAACATATCACCATTTTCAGGAACATTATCGCAGCTCATTATAGTAACAGGAGTTTTAGTAGTCTCAAACCTAATATTAAGTGACTTGGACAAAGCTCCAATAACAGAAGAGGGGGGAGTGAAAGGTTTTAAATCTTTAACAATAGCTGGATTTTTTATATCCAATTTATTGTTTTCACTATCATAGCAATAACCTTTTTCTGTAACAGTAAGAGTTATTAAATTTGTATTAGAAGAGGATAATACCTCAAATGCTTTTTCAGGATTCTTAGTAGAGTTAGTATAATTGGCAATTCCACCATGAACTGCTAAGTCTTCATTACCGAAGGGATCTTTAGTTAAAATTGTATACAAGTAATCTTGATCACTAAGAGCTGTTGAAAATTCTTCTTTAGTTGGAATAATGTCAATTTCATAAACACCTTGAGTATAAATACCAGCTTTCATTAAATCTTCAATATAGGATAAGAAGTGAGCTCTATGAAATGCACCTAAACCAATGTGTACCAAAGAAGGTTTTAATCCTTCCCTATTATAATGAGGTACTTTAATAGTTTTAGATTCAAGTTGTGCTAAGTTTTCATTTTTAAGTGTTAACATTTCTACCAATTCCTTTTTGTTACTACAGTCTCTTAATCGTTTAAATAAATTTAATTAAATAAATATTAAATTGAATATTTATTGATTAAATGTTGTGTTTGTTTTTATCCAGCTTATTTATTTAATTTTGGTAAATAAATATTGTTAAATTAAAAAAATCCTTACAATACAAAGAGTTATACTTTTTAAAATGTATTCTAATACTCTTTTTAAAGCTTCTGATATAGTTTTATCATCTCTAATCTCGCTTATAATCCAACTCTAGCACTGATTATTCTATAGCGCAAGGAAAATTTATAAAATATTTCTTAATCGATTAAATTGTATTTTGAATTATGCAAAATAAGTAGTGATTAAGGGTGTTTTAGAGTGATAATTATTTATTAAGTACTTGTATAGAAAAGAATTAATTTTATTTATTATTTATTAATAAGTATTTAGATATCGATAAATATTTACTATTTAAATGCTTAACACATTTTAACTATTATTTAGTTTGGGGGTCAAGACATTAGATTTTGGATAGATTTTTGTTAAAAAATTCACAATTCTTGTTTTGGAATGCTTAAATTAATGAAATAGGGGTGAAATTATGAATAATTATTCACTTTTTATGTATATTTTATATTTCTTTAATATAAAGGTGAGAATTTATTTGCTTTTTAGATTAAGTTGTTCTATTATATCCATATAATCGATTAAAAGTTGGGATATATGCAATTAGCAAAGGTTTCTATGAAAGATGTAGCAGCAAGGGCAGGAGTTTCTACTGCTACAGTCTCGAATGTAATTAATAATACATGCCAGGTAAAAGATGAGACAAAAGAAATAGTTAATAAAGCTATAGATGATTTAAATTACAGAGTTAATCCCACAGCAAGAAAGTTGCGTAGTGGACAATCTAAAATGATTGGATTTCTTGTATCGAACCTTAGTCACTATTTCTATCATGAAATAGGAGCTGCTATTGAAGAGATATTAGTTGAAAATGGTTATGAGCTTTTTTATATAAACTCACATGAAGATTCAGAGAAAGAAAAAAAGCAACTTGAAATATGTAGATTAGAGGATTTAGCTGGAATAATCGTGGTACCAGTTGAAGATGATTGGAAAGATTTAGAGCCTATTATTAGAAATATTCCTCTGGTGTTTATTGATAGAAAGCCAATCAACATTAGACGAGATACAGTTTTAGTAACCAATACTTTAGGAAGCTTTAATCTTACAAATGAGTTGATAAAAAGAGGGGCGAGAAAATTAGCTTTTATATCCTCTAAATATGATAGTACTTTTAAAATGAGAATTGATGGGTTTAAAGACTGCTTAGAGCAGAACAACATGCCTATTGATGAAGAGTGTATTATTTTTGGTAGTACAAGACCTAAGGTTTATAGTGAATTAGCCACAGATCCTGAATGGAGTGAAATGCTCGATTTTCTTATTAATGTAAAGAAGGTAGATTGTATAGTTTCTGGAAATGACCTTTGTGCTTTTGGAGCTTTTACTTATTTAAAGAATCATGGTATTGCTCTTCAAAAAGATATTCTTTTTGGAACTTTTGATAATGCCTTTTGGATGAAAAATGTGAAAGAAGAAATAATAGCTGTTGAGCAAGATACCAGAGCTATTGGAGAAAAAGCTACAAGATTACTACTAAGAAGAATAGCTGGTGAGGCGTTTGTTTATGGAGAGCATTGTATTGATACAAAATTAGTATCAATAAATCAAAACACAGTTAAGGTTTTATAATTTTTATTGATAAAATAAGAATAAAAAGATTTTAACTTTTTAATAAAAAAGATTTAAAGCAATAGAGTGCTTTATAAAATATATAGAGTTTAAAGAATTAGAATTATTGAGTTTTTAAAACATTTTACAATTGATTTACTCAATTTATATGTTGGACTCTCAAATAAAAATAAGAGAGTACTCTAAAGGAGATAGGTATTATGGCAAACATTGTAGCCCTAGGAGAATTATTAATTGATTTTATTCAAAGTGGAGCTAGTGAAATTGGTAATCCAGTTTATGAAGCTAATCCAGGAGGTGCGCCGTGTAATTTCTTGGCAATGACTAAGAAACTTGGTAATAATGCCTCCTTTATTGGGAAGGTTGGAAGTGATAAGTTTGGTCTCCAATTAGAGAATGCTATTACCACAGCTGGTGTGGATACTTCAGGCTTAATTAAGAGTGACGAGAGTGGTACTACTCTGGCTTTTGTTCATCACGATAGTACAGGAGACAGATCTTTTACTTTTTATAGAGCTGCGGATGCACTATTAAATGAAGAGGATGTAAAAGAAGAATACTTTAAGTTACAGGATGTCTTTCACTTTGGTACTCTTTCAATGACCAATCCTATTTGTAAAGGGGCTACTCTAAAAGCAATTAATATAGCCAAAGAGAAAAATCTATTAATATCTTTTGATCCTAATTTAAGAACTAATTTATGGGATGATTTAAATAAAGCAAGAGAAGCTTTTATTGAAGGCTTTAAAGTATGTAATATCTTAAAGATTGCCGATAATGAATTACAATGGTTTACCAAAATAGATGATCTAGATGAGGCTATGGAGAAATTCAGAAAAGATTATGATATTGATTTAATCTTTTTAACATTGGGGAGAGCTGGTAGTACCGCTTATTATAAAGATATCTGTGTAAGTGCTCCCACCTTTTTAGAGGTGCCTTGTGTTGATACCACCGGTGCTGGGGATTCTTTTATGGGAAGCTCTTTATCTAAGGTGCTTGAATATGGGATCGATAATTTAAATAAAGAGAATTTGAAAGATATTCTGTTATTTGCAAATGCCGCAGCATCTCTTGTTGCAAGCAAAAGAGGTGTTATTAGGGTATTACCATCCTTAGAGCAAATAGAATTTTTAAAAGCTATTAAGAGTAATTAATAAATATAATAAAAAATACAAAAATTAATAAAATAAATAATAAAGGATTATAAATATGAGTAACAAAATGAAAGTCGCAGTAATGGAAGGAATCGGAAAGATTGGTTATACAACTAGAGAAATACCAACACCAAAGAATGATGAAGTATTAGTCAAAATACAATATGTTGGTATTTGTGGATCTGATCTTCACTATTATGAAACAGGTAGAATTGGTGATTATATAGTAGAACCTCCTTTTGTATTAGGACACGAGGCAAGTGGTGTAGTAACTAAGCTTGGTAAAGATGTAAAAGATTTAAAATTAGGGGATCGTGTTGCACTAGAGCCTGGTGCTACTTGTGGAAAATGTGAATTCTGTACAACAGGCAGATACAATCTTTGTAGTGAGGTAGTTTTCTTTGCAACTCCTCCAGTTGATGGAGTATTTCAAGAATTTGCTGCTCATCCTGCATCTCTTTGTTTTAAACTACCTGATAGTGTAGATTCCATGAATGGTGCCTTAATTGAGCCTTTAGCTGTGGGTTTCCATGCTGCTATTCAAGGAGATGCTCATATTGGACAAAAAGCTATAGTATTTGGTGCAGGTTGTATTGGTCTAATGACACTATTAGCTCTTCAGTCCTTAGGTGTAAATAATATTACTGTGGTCGATATTCTTCCCAACAGATTAAAACAAGCTAAAAAGATGGGTGCAACCCAGGTTGTTAACTCTCTTGATAAGGATTTTATACAGCAGTTTGATAAAATTACTGATAATAAGGGCTTCGATATTGCTTTTGAAACAGCTGGAACTGAAATAACAACACGTCTTTGTATTCAAGCCTTAAAGAAAGGTAGTAATTTAGTTTGTGTTGGTTATTCTAAGACAGGAGAGATGACTCTTCCAATGTCTCTTCTACTTGATAAAGAGTTAACTATAAAAACTGTATTTAGATATAGACATATTTATCCTTTAGCAATTGAAGCTGTAGCTAGTGGTAAGATCAATCCAAGTGATGTTGTAACTAATATCTTTGAATTTGATGATGTTCAAAATGCTATGGATAAATCTGTAGCTGATAAAGCTAATATTGTTAAATCAGTAGTTAAAATTCAGGATTAGAAAAATAATAATAAAATAAAAAATTTAAATATATTTTATCTCCCAAAAGTTTAAATTATCATTCTATACTAGCTATTAAATTGGTTAGTATAGTTTTTTAAATCAATTTTATGAGTGAGATTTGATATCTAATATAAATGATATTATCATTAGTAAAAGCCTAGTTAAAGACTTTTGGGAGCATCCTCAAATTCATTCATTAATTTTTCAACTTCTGTTTTTGTTGCTAAATACCTAGAAGTTGCACTAGCTCCACCGGCACAAAGTCCAAGTCTAAAAGCTCTTTCATAATCTTTATTATCAATATAACCTGCTAAGAAACCAGCTACCATGGAATCACCAGCTCCCACACTATTTACAACCTTTCCCCCAATTGCTATGGAGCTGTGTATTCTATCATTATTGTCTACTAAGATTGCACCATCTTTACCAAGAGAAACTAATACATTTTGTGCTCCCATTTTTCTTAATTCTTTGGCATATTTTATTGAATCTTCCCCATTTTGGATTTTAACATCAAATAACTCTCCCAGTTCTACCTTGTTAGGTTTTATTAAAAATGGTTTATATTCTAGGCAATTCAATAATAACTCGTTAGTGGTATCTACTACTATTTTTATACCTTTGTTTGAGAGTCTTTTCATAATAGTACTATAAATATTTTTAGAAAGAGTTGAGGGTATGCTTCCAGCTAGAACTAAAATATCAGAAGATTTTAAATTATCTAATTGTGTAAATAATTTTTCAGTTTCCTCATCACTAATGAGGGGGCCAAGTCCATTAACTTCTGTTTCATTTTTTCCTTGTATTTTTACATTAATTCTAGTTATTCCATTATTAACATTGATAAAAGATGAAGCTACATTCATATCAGATAATAATTTTTCAAATTCTCTGCCGGTAAATCCAGCACAAAAACCAAATGATTTAGTATCTATTGCTAGATTATTTAATACAATTGAAACATTAATTCCCTTTCCTCCTGGTAAAATTATTTCACTATCTGTTCTATTTAATCCACCAACTTCAAAATTATTTACTTTAACAATATAATCTAATGATGGATTGAGTGTTACTGTGGCTATCATCTAATTTTCCTCTTTTGTTTATAAATGAAAGAGTTATGAATTGTTAATCAATTCATAACTCTAAATAAAGTGTGTAAATTTATTCTTAACTATTTGATTTTGCCCATAAAATATTCCAATGGTCAATAAGTTGATCTTTATTTTCACCTAAGTAATCATAATCTAAATCAACTAAGCCTAAAGTAGAATTTGCAGGTAGATCGCTAGCTTTTACATTTTCGTTAGTTCCTCTTCCAGCTAGATCTGCACGTTCATCTTGGAATTCAGTGCTAGCCAATAAATCAATCATAGCTTTAGCAGCGTTAAGGTTAGGTGCATTTTTAACAATCGCAGCACCACCAGGCATTGCAGTATTTCCTTCTTCCATGTAAACAATTTCCATTGTTGCTCCACCTTGAGCTATAATACCTGCAGGTGTTGATTCATAAGATAAACCTACAGCATATTCACCCTCGTTTGTTAGGTTGTATACATCTTTTGAAGAATTAGTAGCATATGCTGAGCCCATAAGTTTTTCAATATAATCCCAACCTTGAGCATCATCAAATGTATTTCCAAGAGTTGCTAGCATAGTTTGTAGCTGTCTATAACCTGAAGAAGAAGCTGATGGATCTGCTAAGATAATTTTACCTTTTAATTCTGGTTGTAAAAGATCTTTATATCCTTTTACACTTACACCTAAATCAGCTAAAACTTCTGGATTAATTACAAGACACATTACTTGAATATCGTAAAATGTATAGTAACCAGAAGCGTCATGGAATGGTGTTTCATTATCTAAGGTTGATATATATTTTTGTAAAATATCACGATATTTCGTACCATCAGCAGCAAACATACCACCAATAACTACATCAGCACCACTTGTTTCATCACTACGTATTTTAGTAGCTAATGTTCCAACTGAATTTGCAACAATTTCTACATCACAATTAGGATATATATTCTTCCATAAATCTACTAGAATATCCTGTTGTGTTTGTTCCATTGTTGTATAAACAGTAATAGTTCCACTTACATCATCAACACCTTGAGCCCAAGAGGGACGATCGGCACCTGTTAATACATTTTCTGAATTTGATTCTTTTTGAGCTGAAGCAAAAATTGCTCCACCCACTATAAGAATCACTGATAAAACCGTTAATAATTTCTTCATAAGAAACCTCCTAAAATTTTTGGTCTTTATATTGTTTTGTTTTTTACATTGTCACATCTTCGATTTTAGTAAATTTCAGATATACAACTAGACAAATAATAGTCATTAATGTTGTGATAGTAGCGAATGCAGCAGCAACTCCATAGATGCCGTTGTTAATTGCTACGTACGTTCCAATTGTCAAAGTAATTGTTCTATTGTTATATAAAATAACACCACTAGACATTTCAGTAATTATAGAAACCCAACTTAAAATAGCCCCTGAAATAATTCCACTCTTCATCATAGGTACAGTAATTTGAACAAAAGCTTTAAGTTTTGAAGAACCAAGGCTTAGTGCAGCTTCTTCTATACTAGGACTGATTTTCATCATGGTTGCTGTCGTTGCACGACTTGTGAACGGCAGCCGCCTAATTGTTAAAGCTACTATCATAATTACTAAAGTCCCAGCAATACAAAATGGTTGCTTGCTATATACAAGTACTAATGCAATACCTATAACAGCTCCAGGCATGATATAAGGCAACATTGAAATTGTATCAATTGTTTGGCTTATTACATTGCTACGTCTTACTACTAAATATGCAATGAATACTGAAATTACTATAATAATTGCTACTGTAACAAAGCTAATAATTAGTGTATTACTAGTTGCCCTTATTAAGTTCTTTTCAAAAGCTTTAACATAGTTAATAAGTGAATAACCTGGTAATAAAATACTACTGTTGTATTTTCTAAATGACATATAAATTACATATATCTGTGGAAGCATTGAGATAGATACAACACCATAGCAAAATATATGCATTAACATTCCAGAAATACCTTTAGGCTCTTTAATATCAAAAGGATGTAATGCACTCATTGTAAATTTGAATTTACTTGTAGCAATTTTTTGAATTAAGAAAATAATTCCAGTTATTGCAACAGCTATTAAAGCAATTGCCGCAGCGAAATGGTAGTCAACTCCATTTTCACCCAGATATTCGTTAAAAATTAATACTGGAAAAGTTGAATAACCTCGCCCAATTAATAAAGGAGTTCCAAAGTCTGCAAATGATCTCATAAATACAAGTAATGATCCTGCTAGTATTGTGGGCATAGTTAAAGACAATAATACCTTAAAGAAAAATTTTGGACCTTTGCATCCCATACTAGAAGCTGCTTCAATGAGAGAGCTATCAATATCTCTAAAAGCCCCATTCATATAGATAACAATTAAAGGAAATAGCTTTAATGATTGAACCATTACAATTCCACCAAATCCATAGATAGTGATGTTTTTAATGTTAAGTAATTTAAGAAAATTGGTTACTAAACCATTATTACCCATCAACAATATCCAGGCATAGGCTCCAATAAATGGTGCTGACATAGTACAAAGTAAACACATTACAAATAAGAACTTTCTTCCCTTTAAATTATAAAAAGAGTAAAAGTAAGCAAATGGTATGCCTAATCCCAATGAAACTATAGTTACTACGATAGCTATTTTTAAACTGTGGCCAATAGTATTATAATAATAACTTCTACTAAAGAACTTTTGAAATGAGGCTATTGTGAATCCGGTATCTTTGGTATATATAGCTTCTTTTAAAAGTCCTCCTAAAGGAAGGATTAAAAATAATCCAAAAAGAGCTAAAATAATCCATGAAGAATAATTCCAGAAATCTAATTTTTTACGTTTTTTCATAATTTCTTATTCTCCATTTGGCATCCAATCAACATTTTTCATAATACTTTTACCAGTTTTTGCATTAAAAAGATTAATTTTTTTAATATCTACATCTAGCCATACTTCTGTATTTGATGGGATAATTTTTTCTATATCAGAAACTTCAACAATTTCAGCAGATTCTCCAGTATCTAATTCAACAAAATAATGAGTTTGAAGTCCGAGGAAGATACTATCTTTTATAGTTGCTTTAATTCCATGTCCTTTTTCAGTTTTTACTACAGTAAATTCTTCAGGACGAGTTGATATTTTAACATCTTCAACCATTAAATTAGGATCAACTGATTTAACAGAGATTTTAAATCCGTTTTTAAATTCTAATTCAGGGACAGTTCCATTGAGTTTTAATTTACCATCTAAGATATTTGTTTTACCAATAAAGGTTGCTACAAAAATATCAGCAGGTCTCATATAAACATTTTTAGGTTTACTACATTGGTGAATTACACCTTCACTCATTACAGCAATTCTATCTGAAATAGACATAGCTTCTTCCTGATCGTGAGTAACATATACAGTTGTAATACCTACATCTCTTTGAATAGATCTAATAGCAGTTCGCATTTCAACTCTAAGTTTTGCATCAAGGTTAGATAAGGGTTCATCCATTAACAATACATCTGGTTGAATAACTAATGCTCTAGCAAGGGCAACGCGTTGTTGTTGCCCACCAGATAAGCTATCCGGTTGTCTATCTGCATATTCATAAACATGTACCAATTTTAAAAATTTATCGGTTTGTATTTTGATTTCTTCAGGGCTTATTTTCGTTGGACGATTTTTTAAACCAAAAGCTACATTTTTTCTAACATTCATGTTTGGAAAAATAGCGTAATTCTGAAATACCATACCAATATTTCTTTTGCCTGGATCTAAATCATTGATAAATAAATCATCGAAGTAAAATTCTCCAAATTCTATAGAGTTAAAACCAGCTATCATTCTTAATAAGGTTGTTTTCCCACATCCCGAAGGACCTAATAATGTGAAAAATTCACCATTCTTAATTTGAACATTCAAATCTGGAATAACTACAGTATCGCCATACTTTTTTAGTGCGTTTTTAATTGTAATTGCCCTGCTCATATTACAAATCTCCTTTATTTTTGTACTATTTTGTTTCTAATTATTCCATGCTGATAATAAATACTTTTCAGCCTCATAACACCATAAGCCTTTATTAGCTTTTACTATTTGATTAAGTTTTACGTATCTTTTATCTGTAACAGCTAATTCTTCTAAATCTTCAAGAGCTGTTAATGGCATATTTATATGTGTATAAATTAATTTTTTTCCACCTGGAAGATTAGGTAGGTTAAGAGTAGCTTCTGCTGCACAATCTAATCCTCCTATATGTGTAACCATTACAGAGGGATCAATTAATTTTTTTTCACTCATTAAAAGCGATTCTTTCATATCATCAGTATTTCCACCTGTAGTTCCAATTAAATGAGTACTATTATAATGAACATCATAAAGGTTTATTTTTGCACTAAATTCTGTATTTGTTGGACCAGAGAAAAAGTTTAAACAACCATCTCGTCCAAGGATATCAGAGGCCATTTCAACGACAGAAGAAATAGGAGCAAAGCATAAAACATCGTCAAATCCATCATTATTTGTTAATTCTTTTAATTCTTTAGAAGGATTATTCATATTTTTAGTATTTATTATTTCTAATTGAATCCCAAGTTTTGCAATTTCTTCTTTTGGGAATAATTTTTTTGCACGATCTATTCGATCTTGATTAATATCAGTTAATATAATTAAAGATGGAGCCCTATCGCAATGGATTGCATAAGTTAATGAACCAAGTCCCATAGGTCCGCCAGCTGCTAACAGTGCTAATTTTCCACCTTTTTTTATACCCATATCATGGGTATAAACTCCCATTTGAGTATGAAAACTTGCCCGAAAAGCACCAATACAACATGACATGGGCTCTGCAAGAGAAGCTTCATAAAATGCCTCTCCTTTATATTCTAATAAACATCCAAGTTCCATTACTTCAGTGGGAATAATACAATAAGTTGTTTCACCACCAAAAAATTCATATGAATATCCTGGGGACCACATTGTACCTTTATAGTTTAATGCTGGTTGCAGGGTAAATTTCATTCCAATGCTAAATTCATCTTTGTACTTACTTCCGACTTCTACTATAACTCCAGCAAATTCGTGTCCCATAATAGCTGGGTGTTGTGCGACATCTGAATGTACTCTTTTGTGATCAGTTCCAAGAGTTGCACATTTATAGGTAGACATACATATTGAATTAGAAATGACTTTTACTAATATTTCATCATCTTTTAATTTGGGTAATTCAAATTCATCAATCCTTAAATCTTTTGCACCATGTAGTCTTAGAGCTTTTGCTTTCATATAATATTTACCTCGAATTAATATTTTTTTCTAATAAAACAATACTACGAGTGAAAAATTCATATGTCAAGAAAAAACTTTCTTTTCAACAGTTTATTTTGTTGAACCAACAATATATTGCTAAAAAGTGTTATGATTTACGTGTTTATCTTACTTCTACGTTGTTGTTTTGAAAGTATTTAACTAAGGTTTCTTCTAATTTATTATCAGAAACAACAATATCTATATCATATACTGAGGCAAAATTAAAGGGATTACTTATATCTACTTTTGTAGAATCCATAAGAATAACGACTTTATCGGCCCTGCTAATTATTGATCTTTTTAGAGAAGCCTCTTCATCAGATCCACAATTAAAACCAATACCTTTGATAAATCCTGTAGTACCTAAAAAGGCTATATCATAATTTAACTCTTTAATTCGGTCACAACTATTACTACCGTAGACACTCATACTAAGTTTATTAATTTTACCACCAATAATAAAGAGATGAACTTCTTGTAACTTTGCTAATTCCATGGCACAGGGCATCCCTGAGGTGAATATTAGATGTGATTGGTCAGGTATTTTTTGAGCAAAGGAGGTTAATGTTGACCCTGAATCTAGGAATACGGATGTTCCTTTATCAAGCAGTTTTACAGCTTTATTAGCTATTTCATTCTTTTTTTCGACATTTCTTATTAGTCTTTTATTAATCACATCATCAGTGCCAATTATCCTATCAACTGATTTTGCTCCTCCATGTACTCTAACAATAAGTTTTAATTCATCAAGGGCTTTTAGATCATTTCTAATTGTCATATCTGATACATTTGGAAATGCAATTTTTAATTGTGAAAAGCTTATTGCTCCACTATCATTTATTAGTTTTACCATTTTTTTTTGGCGCTCTTTCATTTCAAACCTCCAATTAATTATTGAAGCAACAGTTTATTTTTAGATAATTATTGTTTCAACAACCAATGTTTGTTATTTTATAAGCACTAATTGATAGGAGTCAAGTAAAACAAAAAGGTTTTTGATAAATATAAGAAAGTAAAATTCATTGATTATCAATAAATTAGAATTATATCAACTTAGAAAAAATTCATTTTATTTTGAGTAATAAAGTATTTCTATTCCTATAATACCATTAAGTATATTGTTATACCCCTGAAGCTACCCCTGAAGCTA
>CAZJGS010000039.1:0-19419 GCA_964545735.1 uncultured Spirochaetaceae bacterium | reverse complement strand
AACAAAAAGACATATCTATTTAGAACTGTGGTACGAAAGAGCTTGGGAACTATAGTTAATATTACATTACCAGATTTACAATTTATTTATGAGGAGGGTTTTAGACATAGATATATTGGTTATGCTAGTGCTGTTACAGTTGTATTTACAATATTTTTAATTGTAGTCTCACTAATAATTAAGAGGGTATTACCAGATGAAACTAACTAGAAAAAAAACAAAGAAAATATTATTTTATATAGGTATAGATGTACTTGTAGGAATTACAACTTGAAAGAAAAATCTAAAGGAAGAAATTCCATCAATCTTTCCAGCTTCTACCAATTCTATTGGGTATGTAATAAAAGTTTGCCTAAATAAGAAAATATTCATTACATTAGCAACAAATGGTAAAATATACCCCGGTATTGTATTTAATAAATTTAAATTATTTACAACCAAATACATAGGTAAAATTATAGCTTCAATAGGAACAATCATCATAGCTATGATAAAAACAAATATCACTTTTTTACCTGGGTACTTATACATGGCTAGAGAATATCCCGCAAAACTATTTACGATTAATCCCAATACAACCATTATACTTGCATAAAGTAAGGAGTTAACAATATTTCTAAAAACATTATAATAATCTATTAACTGTGTATATGCAATAATAGTAGAATCATGGGGGATAAAAGCCATAAAGCTATCCATATCTTTATAAATATTTGCCTCTGTTTTAAAAGAGGAAACTATCATCCATTCTGTTGGAATTAAGAATAAAAAAGCTAATAGAGATATATATGTAACAGTGGGAGTATTAACATTTTTAGCTTCATGGAATGACTTTTTATGGCCTGTAATGGCTTTATCAAAACAAACAATGATGCCTATCCAAGTATCATTAAATGCTATATTTAGTGATAGAATGAATATTTTTACAAATCACACAATGGCTGCTTTAACTATAGCAAGTATACCTGTAATTATTATTTACAGTATTTTTCAAAGGTATATTGTAGAAGGCGCCGTAAAATCCGGTATAAAATAATAATCCTAAATTTTAGGATTACCATAATAATTTGTCGCTCTAGTGATTTATTGCTAGGGAGACTTCTTTAAATGAAATACCATTATAAAGAGAGAATATCTACAAAGGTAATTCTTTAATGATTTCACCCATAGTGGAGTTGTTTACAGTTCTTTAGCTATATAAAGCTAGTTAGGCTTAAATTTTTCTTTTGAGAATAATAATGAAACTCATGTTAAATTTATAATGGTGTTATAAAATCTTAACCAGAGGGGGTAAGAAATAAACATTCTTGATAGCATAAAAATAAATATTTGAAGTACAATAAGCTAAAATAAAACTTTTAACTCATTTATAATCCAAACTTAAACTTTGACAAATGTTAAATATATTGTATTTTATTGAAATGAATGAAAAAGAATATATATTAAAGATTTATGAAATATTGGATAAAAATTCTAGAGATGAAATAGTATTTCTAGATAAAAGAACACCTTTTCAATTTCTTATTTCAGTTGTCTTGTCTGCACAAACAACAGATAGAATTGTAAATATAGTGAGTAAAGATTTGTTTGAAAAATATCCAGATGCAGAAGCTTTAGCAAAAGCTGATTTTGATGATGTTGTGGCTTTGATTAAAAGAATAGGTTTATACAAAAACAAAGCTAAAAATATAATAAATTGTTCAAAAGCGTTAGTTGATAAAAAAATTCCTGATGAGATAGATGAACTAATAAAATTACCAGGAGTAGGAAGAAAAACTGCAAACTGTGTAATAGGGGACATTTATCATAAAGGTGCAGTAATTGTTGATACTCATGTAAATAGAGTATTAAATAAATTAAAAGTTGTACAAATAAAAGATCCTACTAAAATTGAAATGAAAATTAGAAGTTTATTAGAGGATAAATATTTGTATAGATTTTCTATGACAGTAAACCTTCATGGAAGAGAGTACTGTCATGCCAGAAAGCCTGATTGTAAAAATTGCACTCTTAGAGAACTTTGTCCTTCGAAAGATGAATAGTGTCTAAAGACTTATATTGGATAGTATTATCCTCAATTTTAATTTCAAGTATCTCAAGTCTGAAATCCTTGATAACAATCCTATCAACTTTAATTTGGTTTTGAAGAAATCCACCAATTTGAATTAAAGGATACTCTTGTTTCTCTTTTAATAAATTGAAGTATTTTGAATTAAAATTTATTTCATTAGAATCACACAGGTTATCCCTTAATGTATTAATAAAGGAACTGTTATTAGAAGCTATAAAGCTTATCTTGTCTTTAGATTGGATACTATCATCAAATACTAAAGACTCCTCTATAAAGTCAATTGTTACTGAATCAAAACTACTAAGAGTAGTTTTTCCTAGAATAACAATAGGTTCAATTATATTAAAACTAGGGTTGTTAGTTTTATTAAATATAGATTTTGAAATGTTTTTGAGATACAAAGTATCAGTGTCTTTTAGTTTAAAAGTAATAAGATTAATTTTCATAAAACCAATGTTATGATAAAAAAGTTAATAAGACTAGTATCCCCTTTTAAAGATTACTGAAATTTATATTAATAAATGTAAAATAGGTATAGAATAATATCTTAATATTTAATACAATATTTTTAGTTATTTAAATTTAAGCAAGAAAATAATTAATTATAGAAGATACTTTGCTATTAGCTGTGAAAAAGGTATTTACACAATCTATAATATTTGTTAATTTGCTTAGAGTTGAACTGCGCTTTTCAATTTTCTTTGCAGAATGCTCACGAGTAATACTCTCGTGCAAGGGTTTCTGATTAGCAATAACGTTTTAATAATCAATATTTTTTTATAAGGTGGATATATATGGCTCGTAGATGTGAAATTTGCGGAAAGGGAACAGTTGCAGGCAACAATGTTACCAGAAAAGGTCAAGCAAAAAAGAAGGGTGGTGTAGGCCAACATATTGGTGTAAAATCCAAACGTGTCTTCCGCCCAAATCTAGTTACTGTTAAAACAACAGTAAACGGTACTCCACGTACTGTAAAAGTTTGTACACGTTGCCTACGTAGCGGTGCAGTAGATAAACTATAATGTTTCTTTTTGCAACCTGTATGTAAAAGAGCCCGTGTGGGCTCTTTTTCGTCGATTAGGCTATTTGTTCACTATTAAGTTTATTATCTTAAACAGGAGATTTTGTTTGAAACATATTAATATACATGCATTAGAAGCTTCAATGCTTTTGAAAAAAGATGGTCGTGATAAATTATTAAAAATAATAACTCAAAATTTACAAGATAAATTAGTTTTAGTTTTAACTAGCGACAAAGAGCAAATAATTGAAGCTTCAACTTTAATAGATTTGGCAAAACAAAAAGAAGAAAAAGTATGGATAAAATTAGAAGAAAAAGAAGAATTTTTAAATACAATAATCTTTGATTTGGTTAATAGTGATTGCAGAAATCATTTAACTGATCTTTTAAAGAAGGATTTTACAAATATTGAAGATATTTTAAAAAGTGTATGGCTGGTCGGCGATGTTTCCTACGGAACTTTAGGCTATTTTGATTATGTTGTTGGAAATTGGATAAGCAATATTGCAAAAGCTATAGTTGAAGAAAAAAATATTAAACTACAATGTTTTGATGCTAATCAAATTTTAACAATAACTTCAGATGATTTACCAGATTGTTGTATTGTTACTCCTGCTATTCATAAAATAAGAGAATGTTTTAATGCAGAAATATTTGCTTCCAAATTAGCTGTTAAATTTAAAACATCAAATCTTGTTTTCTGGAATTCCAAATCTTTACTGACTACAGCAAATTTAAGTGAAGTTCCAAGTGCAACAGTTATAAGAAATCTTTGTTACAACGAAGCTACAGAATTATCTTTTTTTGGTTCTTCCTTAATCAATTCAAAAGCAATTGTTTATGCTATTTCTAAAGGAATAGATGTTAGACTTAAATGTTGGAAACAATTTGATGATGAAGGAACAATAATAAATAATGGTGAAACTTCAACAAAAGGTCCTGCAGTTAAAGGTTTTTCAGTTGTGCATGATGTGGCTTTAATAAGTATTGAAGGAGCTGGCTTAAGTGGAAGAGTAGGCTTCTCCTCTAAAGTTTTTAATGCAATGAAAAATGCAGGAGTTTCTGTAATATTATATTCTCAAGCTTCCTCTGAATATTCTATTTCAATTGCTATTCCTCAAAATCAAGCAGATAGAGCTATTGAAGCTGTAAGAATTTCTTTTAATGAAGAACTTAGAGAAGATATTGTTAATTCTATTGATTGCATAAAAGACTTAGCTGTTATTGCTGCTGTTGGAAATAATATGGCTGGAAAAAAAGGTGTTGCTGGTAAATTTTTTAGTTCCCTTGGAAAAGCTGGTGTAAATGTAAAAGCCATCGCTCAAGGAGCTAGTGAAAGAAATATTAGTGCTGTAATTGAAGGGAATGATAGTAAAAGAGCTCTAAGAGCTTTACATGCTGCTTTTTTCTTATCAAAACAAGCCTTATCTATTGGATTAATTGGCCCTGGAAATATTGGTGGTACTTTATTAGATCAAATAGCAAATGAATCTTCTTCTTTATATGAAAAATTTGGCATAGATTTAAGAATTCGAGCTATAGCTAGTAGTAAATTTATGTTACTTGATGAAGATGGTATAGATTTAACTACTTGGAGAGAGAATTTTAAAAATAATAGTATTCCAATTGATATACTTAAATTCGCAAAACATGTAGGAGCTACTTATTTCCCACATAGAGCAATTGTTGATTGTTCTTCTAGTAGTGAATTAGCTAGTAAATATATTGAATGGATGAATCACGGTATGCATATCGTAACTCCAAATAAAAAGGCTGGCACAGCTAATATTGAATATTATAAAGAATTATTTGATACTTGTTTGACTACAGGTAGAAGATTCTATTATGAAACTACTGTAGGAGCCGGTTTGCCAATAATTGGAACTTTAAAAGATTTAGTTCAGACAGGTGATAATGTAAGAATTATTGAAGGTATTGTTTCAGGAACACTAGCTTGGTTATTTAATAATTATGATGGAAATATTAAATTTAGTGACTTGGTTAAAAAAGCTAAACAAATGGGTTATACCGAACCAGATCCTAGAGATGATTTATCAGGAATGGATGTTGGCAGAAAAACCGTAATTCTAGCTAGAGAGTTAGGTTATGATGTTGAAGTCAATGATATGCCAATAGAGAGTTTAGTGCCAGAAGAACTTTCAAAATTACCAGTAGATGAATTTATGGAAAAGTTAAGTGAATTAGATCAACCTATTTTTGAAAAATATGAGCAAGCAAAAAAAGAGAATAAGAGACTTTGTTATGTTGGAAAAGTAGATGAAAATGGTAAGTGTAGTGTAGCTTTAAAAGGTTACCCTATGAGTCATCCTTTTTCTCAAGCAAGTGGCACAGATAATGTAATTTGTTTTACAACAGATAGATACTCAACTCAACCATTAGTAATAAAAGGCCCAGGGGCTGGTAGAGAAGTTACAGCAGGCGGAGTTTTTTCTGATATATTAAGATTAGCAGCATATTTAGGTGCAAGAGTTTAAGGAGATAAGCAATGGATTTTGTTTCAACAAGAGGCCTTTCTAAGAAAATAACAGCTGGAGAAGCAATATTAAAAGGATTAGCAGATGATGGAGGCTTATTTGTACCTGAAAAATTTCCATCCTTGGTTCATATAAATGTTAGTAGCATTTCATCCTTTCCTGAGATGGCTTTTGAAGTTTTAGCCCCATTTTTCAAAGATGATAAACTACTATCAATGGAAGATTTGGCAGAAATTTGTATGGATGCCTTCAACTTTGATG
This sequence comes from uncultured Spirochaetaceae bacterium, assembly GCA_964545735.1. Taxonomy (GTDB): domain Bacteria; phylum Spirochaetota; class Spirochaetia; order Sphaerochaetales; family Sphaerochaetaceae; genus Pleomorphochaeta. The sequence goes on along the minus strand of CAZJGS010000039.1, from coordinate 13,571 downwards.
TTCCCTTGATTCAATTGGGAGACAAGGAAAGTGTTTTAGAATTGTATCACGGACCTACTGCCGCATTCAAAGATTTTGGAGCTAGATTTTTAGCTGCTGCTTTGGAAAAAATTATTAAAAAAACAAAAAAAGAATTAACAATATTAGTAGCCACCAGTGGCGATACAGGGGGAGCTGTAGCTTCTGCTTTCTATAAAAAAGAAGGCATTAAAGTAAAAGTTCTATATCCTAAAAACAGAGTTAGTGAGAGACAAAAAAAACAATTAACAGTTTTAGGTGAAAATATTCAAGCCTATGAAGTTGATGGCACTTTTGATGATTGTCAAAAAATGGTTAAAGATGCATTTATGGACAAGGCTTTAAGTGAAAAATGGGGATTAACTAGTGCTAATTCTATAAATTTAGGTCGCATATTACCACAGACTGTTTATTATGTGTATGCTAGTTACTTGTTTAGATCAATGTACAATGAAAATCCCAATATTATTATCCCAAGTGGAAATGTTGGAAATAGTTGCGCAGCCTATTGGGCCTTTACTATGGGAGTACCAATAGAATCAATTGTTCTTGCTGTAAATGCTAATAAAACTATTCCTGATTATCTTGAGACTGGCAAATATGAATCTAGAGCTAGTTTAAAGACTTTGGCTAATGCAATGGATGTAGGCGCTCCAAGTAATATGGAGAGATTGTTAGACTTATATGGCGATATAGAGTTGTTTAGACAATTTGTTAGCTCTTACAGTGTAAGCGATCAAGAAATAAAAGATACTATCAAAAAAACATATGATGAAACCTCTTATATCATTTGTCCTCATACAGCTTGTGCAAAAAAAGTTTATGAAACTTATTACAAAGATAAACCCTCTATTATTGTTTCAACAGCGCATCCAGCTAAATTTGAAACTATTGTAGAACCATTAATAGGTAAAGAAATACCAGTTCCTAATAATTTAAAAAAATTATTATATCTTGAAGGTAGTTTTATTAGTGTAACTACAAACTATAAAGATATTTTTTAATAAATATAATCTAGCTAAAGTTAAAATCTTTGGCTAGTTTTATTTTATAGATATATTTTTTATTCTATTAAGTGTAATCACTTTATATCAAAATCTATATTCAATTAACATTTTGAAATATTCAAAATCCTCTCAATTTATCTGTAAACTGGGAGGATAGTAATTAGCTGGCAATATTTTATATATAAATCTAGGTTATTTGTATAGTTTTTTAGAAAGATCACTCATTTTTAAACCAAAACTGAAGGCATATTTTTCTAGGGTAGAACATAAGATTTGATTTGAGATTTTACTATGCTCTCTGTTGCAAATATTAGTTTTATTTATTCCTGATTTTTTTGCTATTTGAGATTCAGAAAGGTTTAAGTTTGTTCTGACCGTTTTAAGTTTTTGGCATAATTCAGAAGGACTTATTTCTTCTTTTTTTATTACAAATTTCATTGTTATAGATTCTAATTGTCCAGCATTATGCTCAGCTATCATAAAAAAGCTTGAAATCGAGATATTAACTGTAGAGCATATTTTTTCAACAGTTGAATATTTTGGATTCCAGTCCTTTGTAGCGTGGCGAATTAAACTAGGTGAAATATCTGCTTTTTTAGCAAAATTTTCAATTGATAGTCCCGAATGCTCAATAATAAACAGCAAAGCTTTGTGATAATTATTAGGTACAAATTTATTCAAAATAAAACTCCTTTTAAATTCAAGAATTAGTGCAAATCCTTAAAATTGAATAATACTGCAATTTAATATACTAACTAGAATATGGATATAAATAATTTTTATTGTCGTATGAAAATATTATCAAAACTCAAGAAGATTGTCAAAAAATCAATTAAAATATTTAAAAAGATAATTACAAATTATAACAAGTGATTGAATTTGATTACTTAGAAAATTATTTTCACTTATAAATATAGTTATATGTACTTAAGGTATAAAAATATAGCTAAAAGAAACATAGGTTTATAAAAGTTATAGTTACAGTAATATCAATAGTTGTCTATTAGAAATAATCATAATGGAAGGTATAAAGTAAAAAAATATTATTAAGTAATGCAATAATATACCTTGAAAAGAATTCCAAGGTATATTTTAAATATTATGCAAAACAAAGTGTTGGATATTGTCTAATGTTTAGCCATGTCACACTATTTTTACCAAAAACTTCTTCAATTTGTTTTATAACAAATTTAGTCTTGTTAAGAGGTATATATGCTTGTACAGTACCAGCAAATCCACCCCCGTGAACTCTCTTTGCACCCTCTCCATCTAAAATCGTTTCAAGTATTGCAAGAGCAAGACCAAGCCCTTGTTCTTTAGGATTATCATAAAGATTTTGTAAATAATTATATGAACTTTCTCCAGATTGATTTACTAATTTTAAATATGACTCTATATCTTCATTATCCAAAGCTTGTATCATTTTTTCAACTCGATTATTTTCATTAAAATAATGAATTGCTCTAAGTAGTGCTCTATCATTTTTCAAATATTCTCTCAACTTATTTATATTTTTCATAAAATGATTGAATGAAACTTCTCTTAAAACAGATTTGTTAAAAAACTTAGCAACATCTTTCATTTCTTTTGGAATTGCACTGTAGCAGTGAGTTAAATCATCGTGAGATCCTTTTGTGTCTATAATAATTAAATTATATCCAAACTGTTTAAAATTAAAAGGAATGTTTGTCACTATTGGATTATTATTGTCCTTAAAATCAATTGAAATAATGCCACCACTAGCACAAGCACTTTGGTCCATTAAACCACTAGGTTTCCCATAATAAGTGTTTTCGGCAAATTGTCCAATTTTAGCCAATTCTAAAGGTTCTAAAATATCATCATTATAAATATGATTAAAGATGGTCGCACACAATACTTCTATAGCAGCAGAAGAAGATAAGCCGCTTCCTTTTAAAACATTAGTACTAGTATTAGCAACAAACCCACCAATATTTAATCCTCGTTGCTTAAAAGCGTAGGCTATACCTCTTAGTAATCCTTGAGTAGTGTTTTCTTCCTCTTTAATATATTTTAAATCACCCAAATCTATACTAACAACGGGGAATCCTTCACTAATTAATACAGCAATATTATCATCGGTTTTATTAACGGCAGCTATTGTATCTAAATTAATAGTAGCAGCTAATACTTTACCTAAGTTATGATCAGTATGGTTTCCCCCAAGTTCACTTCTACCGGCTGTAGAAAATAATAAGGCTTGTTTTTTATTAAAAAATTGATCATGTTTTTTTAATAGATTAATAAATCGAAGATCAATTTCATCATAATTTTTTACATTACCATATAATTTAGGATAAATTTCATGAAGTTTAGAATTTTTAACTTTTTCGATATTTGTCATGTTTGCCTTCTCCTATAAAGATTTTAAGTAGTGAGTTGAACTTAAATCTCTTAATTGCTTAGCCGCAGCTTCAGCTGTAATATCTCTTTGAGCCATTGCAAGTAATTCATAACCAACCATAAATTTTTTTACAGTGGCAGATCTTAGAAGCGGTGGGAAATAATGAAAATGCATAATATTGCCACAATATTTATCTTTATTTGTTGGTTTTTGATGAACACCCATAGAGTAGGGGAAGTTGCTCTTAAATAGATTATCATATTTAATTGTTAAAACATTAATTGCTTTTGCTAAATTTATATCATTTTCAGGTGATAAATCATTTAAGCTTGTAAAAGCTTTTCTCAAAGGAATTATCATTGTTTCATAAGGCCAGATAGCCCAGAAAGGAACAACTATAATAAAGTCTTCATTACTATAAACAACTCTCGTATTTTGCTTTAATTCATATTGAGCATAGTCAAGCAACATAGCACTATTGTTTTTGTTAAAATATTCACTTTGTTTTTCTAATTCAATTTGTGGAAGATTTGGAATTACTTCTTCAGCCCAAATTTGACCGTGAGGGTGTGGGTTCGAACAACCCATAATTGCACCTTTGTTTTCAAATATTTGAACGTGGTTAATAAAGGATTTTTTAGCAAGTTCATTGTACTGTTCTCTCCAAACTTGAATAATTTTAACAATATTTTTAATTTCCATTCTTGCAACTGTCAAATCATGACGTGGAGAAAAACAAATAACTTTACAAATACCTTTTTCGCCTTTTGCTTTTAACATATTATTAGGACCAAAAGAAGAGCTTAAGCTATTAGTATCTTCTAAAAGAGATGAAAAATCATTTTTAAAAACAAAAGTTTCTTTATAGTCTGGATTGCTTTCGTCATTGCTTCTTGTATTTGTAGGGCATAGATAACATGATGGATCGTATTCGTTAACACTTGGTTTTTGAATATCTTCTACTTGTCCTTGCCAAGGTCTTTTGGTTCGATGAGGTGAAACCTTAACCCATTCTCCTGTTAAAGGATTCAATCGATTGTGTGTTGACTCTTGTAATTTTTCCATATATGCTCCTAAATATTGATATGTACACGTGTACATTATAATATTATAAAAAGCCTGTCAAGCAAATTGGAGGAAAGATGCCTATAACAAGAGATCAAGTAGCTAAGGAAGCTGGTGTAAGCAGCGCAACCGTTAGTAGAGTATTTAATAATCCAAATGCAGTATCTGAGACTTTAAGAGAAAAAGTTATATCTGTAGCCAAGAAATTAAATTATGTACCAAACAAGGCTGCCTCGCAGCTTAGGAGAAGTGGTACAGGTGTTATTGGTGTTGTCAAAATCAATAAAAGTGATAGATTGTATTATTGGGGATCAATAACTCTATTTGATTGGTTTTATGCTCAAGCTCAAAAGGGTATGCTTAAAGCAATTGAAAATACAAGTTATAGATTAAGTTTTTATACTATTAAAACACAAGAAGAACTACTCGATATTACCAAAAAGGTAGATGCAATTATAGGTTACGATATTGATACTAAAATTGAAGAATCATACTTTGAAAACATAAAAGTTCCATATCTGTTAGCACATCATATACGTCCAAATGATAATTTTCTTCATGTTTCAACAGATAATGAATTTGGTGGCAAATTACAAGGTGAATTTTTAAAACAAAAAGGTGTCAAAAATCCCTTATACATTACAGGATATTTGGATCAGGTTTTATCTCACAAACAAAGATATGATGGAATAAGACAAATTTATCCTAAAATATTAAAATTTGAAGTAGATTTTTTAGATAATAGTGAAATTTCTAAAATGGTAGCTTCTTTAGCTTTCCTTATAAGTGAAAAAAATATAGATGGAATAGCTTTTGTAAATGATTTGGTTCTAGTTAAAACTATTACAAAAGTAAATCTAGAATTACCTATTATAGGCTACGATGGTGCCCCTTATGTTTCCTTGATTGACAATGTTGCTTCAATAGATTTTCACATTGATGAAATATATGAATTGGCCTTAACAAAAATAATTAATATTCTCAATGGTAAAAGTGAAAAGGGTGAAAAAGTTTACCCAACAATTCTTTAAGGAAAATAATCAAACTAAACTAGTATTGCTACTTAATAAAAATAAATCAAAATAAAATTCAATTTATACAACAAAAATCAAGAAATTATATAAATATTTGTTGATTTATGTATATTTATATCTCTATTCAATTTATAAAAAAAGTGGGCTACCTTTATGTCATAACTTAAACTTTTTATAGATAATTTTTTTATTTTAAAATAAATATTTACTTTATTTTGCTATAGAAAGGTTTATTAGGTATTGATTAAACTAGATTTCGTGTTATAATCAACTTATAAATAAATTACAACTGGAGACATAAATGCCTAATGGTAGAACAATACTAATAGTAGATGATGATAAAATTCAAAGAAGAATGTTATCTGGAATACTTAAAAATAAATACAATACTATAGAAGCTGAAAATGGTGCTATAGGATTGGGTATTGCTATTGAGCGTCACAATGAAGTCTCTTTAATCATATTAGATTTGTCGATGCCTGTTATGGATGGATTTGAATTTCTAGAAAAAGCAGCTAAAAATATAGTATTTAATGAAATTCCTATTATTGTTTTAACTAGTGATGCGCAAGTTTCAAGTTTGTATAGAGCTTTAGAATTAGGTGCAAATGATATTCTTCCTAAACCTTTTCACACTGATAAATTACTTGAAAAAGTAAGTAATATAATTCATTCTTATCAATTACTCAAAGTAACACAAGACAAAAATTATTTTAATTTGACCGCTAAACAACTTGCATATGCAAATAATATAGACAATCTAACAGGCCTATTTAATAAAGAAGCTTTTTACAAGATTAGTACTGAGATTTTAGATAATAACCCACATGAAATGTATTATTTGATAAAATCTGATTTTGTTCGTTTCAAATTAGTTAATGAACTGTATGGTAAAAAGAAAGGTGATGAATTATTAAAAGCTTATGCGATGTTACTTGTTGAAATACTTGGTAAAGAAGCTGTTATTGCAAGATTTAATGATGATGATTTTATAGGTTTAATAAAAAAAGACAAAGAGGATTTGAAATTTGATTTAATCAAAGTTGAAAAATTCTTAAAAAGATATCCTTTAGATATTACTTTAAATAATGTTTTTGGTGTTTTTAAAATTGAAGATAGAAGTTTATCCATTGATTTGATGTGTGATAGAGCCTCTTATGCTTTAGCTAAAGCAAAAAAAAGTAGAGATAATTGTGTTTATGTTATTTACAATGAGAAATTGGATAAGTGGTTAAAGATTGAACAAGCTGTTGTAGCAGGGATTGATTCAGCTATAGAAAATGGTGATATTTTAATTTATTTCCAACCCAAATATTCTCTTAATGACAAATCTATTGTTGGGGCAGAAGCTCTAGTTAGATGGCAGCATCCTACTCTTGGAATGCTAAGTCCTGGTGTATTTATTCCTATTCTAGAGGCTAATGGTGTTATTCATCAATTAGATTATTATGTTTGGGATAAAACCTGTGAGAGTGTATCTAAATGGCATAAAATGGGCCTTCTTCATATACCTGTTTCAGTTAATGTTTCAAGAAATAATTTTTATAGAGATAAATTATGGGTAGAAATTCTTGATTTGATAAGCAAACATGGCATTACCCCTGATTGTATTAATATTGAAATAACAGAAACCTCCTACATGAATGATCCTGTGCAAGTTCAAAATGTTGTAACTAAATGTCAAGAGTCTGGCTTGAGTGTTCATATGGATGATTTTGGTAGTGGCTATTCTTCTCTTAATGTACTAAAAGATTTAGTCTTTGATGCATTAAAAATTGATTTAACCTTTTTGCAAGGTCTAGAATCAAATGAAAGAGCAGCAATTATATTAAAATCTATTATGGATATGAATAAACTGTTAAAACTTCCGGTAGTAGCAGAAGGAATTGAAACTCAAGAGCAAGAAAACTTTTTAAAAGAAATTGGTTGTGAAGTTGGACAAGGATTCTTATTTTCAAGACCAGTAGAGGAAAAAGTATTTATTGAAATGCTTAGAAAAGAAACTTCAAGACGAGAAGTTGTTTAAACCTTCTCTTTAACAAGTCCTGCTTTTTTACAAATCCAGCTCCTTTGTATCATCTTTTTTAGTCTAAAAACTCACACTATTATAATCCAATAGAGAAATTATTATTTTAAATATTAGTCTTATTGTCCCCTTTTTAATACATAGGGGATAAATTGTTATCCCTAATTCAATAAGGTTGCCTTTTGTTATATATTCCACTTTTAGAATAGATTGTGAAAAAATTAACATCAAAAATATTGCAACTAAAACAGGAATACCTTAGTACCAAAAAGCAGTGAGCCTAAAATGGTAAACTTCTTCTTGCAAGAAGTAATCTTCCACATTTTTATTCTTCTTCTCAATAGAAACTGCAAGCAATAGGATGATTACATGTAGCATTCAGCTAGTAGTAGATAAAATTTGAAATAAATTTTTCCTATTTTATTAATAGCATATTATTTGTTTGAAACAATACAATTAGTTTATAGTATTATTTATAATTGGAATATGTCAGAAAAAAAGCAAGTATTTTCCATTTTATTATTGACATATGTTTGATTGAACGCTATTTTTAATATATACAAATATTAATTAAGGAAGGTAAATTATATGAAAATCGGATTGGCAACAGTAGAAAAAGATTTAGAAAAACAAATAAATCAAACTTTTGGGAGAGCACCTTATTTTGCTATTTATGATAGTAAGACTAAAAAGGTTGAATTTTTTGATAACGATGCTAGAAATGCAGCTGGTGGTGCTGGTATTAAAGCAGCTCAATTCTTGGTAGACCAAAAACCTGAGGCAGTTATTGCTTACCGTATGGGTGAAAATTCTGTAAGAGTATTAGTAGGAGCTAAGATAAAATTATTTACTCCAAGTGATGATAAAAATGCAATTGATAATATTGAATTATTATTAGCAGATAAATTAGAGTCCTTAGTAGATATTCATAGCGGATACCATCACGGTTAGTCGGGATGAATAAAATTGCAGTATTAAGTGGCAAGGGTGGTAGTGGTAAAACTTTTATCTCTACCAACCTAGCTAATGTAATAGAGAATTCAACTTATTTAGATTGTGATGTTGAAGAACCCAATGGGTATATTTTTTTTAATAAAGATAATAGTGCTCTTGAGAGTAAAAAAGTTTATCGAGAGATTCCAACCTTTGATGGGGATAAATGTATCGGGTGTAGGGAATGTGTAGAATTTTGTAAATTTTCTGCTTTAGCTTTTATTGCAGATAAACCTTTGTTATTTGAAGAAATTTGTCATAGTTGTGGTGGTTGTGAGCTTGTTTGTAAACATGGTGCTATTACTAATAAAAAAATCGAAGTTGGCTCTTTATCTGTATATAAGGATAAAAGTATAAAAACAGTTAGTGGTCAAATGAGAATTGGAGAGGCTTCAGCGGTTTCTCTAATTAGTGAAGTATTAAAAGAAGCAACAGAAACTACAATTGTAGATTGTCCTCCTGGAAGTGCTTGCTCTACTATGGAAGCTATTAAAGGTGCAAATTATTGTATTTTAGTAACTGAGCCCACAATTTTTTCTTTGCATAATATTAAAATGATTGTTGAACTTGTAGAGTTATTTAAAATTCCTTATGGTTTTGTGATAAATAAAAGTGATGATCAACTTGATTACATTATAGAAGATTATATCAAATCTATTAATAAAGACTTACTTATGAAAGTTCCTTTTTCAAAGCAAATAGCTAGTATTACATCGATAGGAAAACTGGTTAGTGATGAAGATCTTGAATCAAAACAATTATTTGAGACTTTAAAGCAAGATTTAATAAAAAGGGCGGTATTATAATGAAAAAAGTATTGGTCATTTCAGGTAAGGGTGGCACTGGTAAAACAACTATCTCAGCTGCACTAATAGATTTTTTAAATGTAAAAGCCTTTGCAGATTGTGATGTTGATGCACCAAACTTGCATCTCATAAGTAGTGTAGATACTTCTAATGTAGAAGAGAAAGCTTACAAGGGTATGGATATTTATAGTGTAAATGAAAGTGAATGTATAAATTGTGGTAAATGTGCATCTTTGTGTAAATTTGATGCTTTTATCAAAAAAGAAAATTCATATCAGATAAATCCCTTAGCATGTGAGGGGTGTGGCGTTTGTGAATATTTTTGCCCAACTCATGCAATTTCTCCTTTAGATAATTATGTTGGTAATACTCAAGTATTTAAAGGGGCGGCAGTTTTTTCGACAGCACAACTTACAATGGGTAGTGGCAATAGTGGTAAATTAGTATCCCAAGTAAAAAAGAACTTAGATGATAATATAGCAACTCAAGATTTAGCTATAATTGATGGGTCCCCTGGAATAGGTTGTCCTGTAATAGCATCCCTTTCAGCAATCGATCTTGCTATTGTAGTAACAGAGCCGTCTCTCTCAGGTTTAAGTGATTTGAAAAGAATTGTTAAAACAGCAGAAGTTTTTAAAACTAAAACAACAATAATTATAAACAAAGCAAATTTAAACACGAGTGTTTCCCGTCTTATAAAAGATTATATTAAAAATGAAAATTTAGAGTTGCTAGGAGAGATTAATTATGATCCTAATGTATCAAAATTGATAAATGCTAATAGCTCAATTGCAAAGTCAAAAACACAAGTTTCAAGAGAATTAAAGATAATTTCTGACAAACTGTTACTAGAGTTACAAAAGCTATAATTTATTTGGTTTTAATAACTTAATTTTGCTACCCATTTTATATAGTACCAAAATTGGTTTCCCTTGTTTTCTCATATTTTTGACTTGCAAAAGAGCTCTAGGCAACTTACAATATTACTGTTATTTTAAATCTTAAAGGGAAAAACTAAAGATGGATGAAAAACTTAACAAGTTAAAAAATTGGGGGTGCGACATTAATGGCGCACTGGAAAGATTTTTAAACGACAAAGACTTATATTGTGAATGTTTGTTAATGTTTGTGGAAGATGATAATTTTAAATCATTAAAATTGCACATTAATGATGAAGACAAAAAAGTTCCTTTTTCATATGTACATACATTAAAGGGAGTAGCTGGAAATCTTGGTCTTTCACCACTATTTGAATCATTAAGCGAATTATGTGATGCATTAAGAGTTGATGATTATTATGTAAATAGTGGATTATATGAAAGAACGGTAGTTGATTACAATATATTTTTAGAAATTATGAAATAAATTTAGTAATCAATACTTTAACATTTCCACCACAAATCATACCCAATTGACTTGCCTTCGTATTTGACAAATTATGGCAAAACAATTGGGCTTTTTTATCAGAAGATTTCAGCATTTTTTTACCATCTTCAATAACTCTGGATTCAACAGCACCTCCACCTACTGTACCCATAATATCACCATTATTAAAAATTGCTAAAAAGGAGCCTTGCTCTCTGGGAGCTGAGCCTTTTTTTTCAACAATTCTAGCAACTATAAAAGAATCTTTTTCACTAGCTATACGCTTTAATAATGATACATCTATTTGAATTTGTTTTTTAATTCTTTTTGTAACTTGAATAATTTCAGCTACAATGGAAATGGCAATCTCCTCTGGAGTTTGTGCATTGATATCTATTCCAATAGGGGAATATATTCCCTCTAGTGTCGCTTTATCAATATTGATTTGATTTTTTTCAATTGCTGAGTATATTGCATTCTTTGTAGTTTGTACTTTTGTTTTCGATCCAATCATACCGATGTATCTACATTTCTTAACTAAAGCCGCTTCTAAACAAGTTTTATCATGTTTATGACCTCTTGTTGCTATAATTATTGCAACATTAGACAAATCTAGTTTTGATATTTCTTCATTATATTCGCCTAGTAAAAGAGTAGCTTCTGGATATTTATCAGGAGTGCAAAAATCTGATCTATCTTCTATGATAGTGATTTTCCAACCCAATAAAAAAGCTAAGTTGTAAATGGCTTGACCAATATGACCTCCACCACACATAACAACTTCTAGTTTTCCACCAAGTTTTTCACTCAAGTACTCTCCACTTGATATCTTATCCAAAGTATTAAAAGCAAGTAAATTATTATTCAAATCATATATTGCTTCAGCTCCTAAATTTAGATCATCCAATCTTGTTCTTCTTTCTACGGTATTATTTAAATTATTTAATATGGTTGTAAAATATTTGTTCATAAGTTGTCCTTCTGTATTATTTTTTGTTTTATGGATTGTATTATAATTTAAAATGCTAGTAATATCCATTATATATCATATTAATTAATGGTTATATTTAAAAAATAGAGTTATTTTTTATTATCATAAGGATAATATTAAAAAAATAAATAAATAGTAGCTTTAATTTTTTATAAAAAGTTGTAAAGTTATTTTCATGGAATCAATAAGAGAACTTTACAAAATTGGATATGGACCATCAAGTAGTCATACAATGGGGCCTAGATTTGCAACTGATTTGTTTTTAAAACAATGCCCAAATGCTTTTAAATATGAAGTTATATTATTTGGAGCATTAGCTGCCACGGGTAGGGGGCACTTAACTAATGTGGCTATTGAGCAAGATTTTAAGAAAATAAATAAACCCCTTGAAATTATTTGGAAACCTGAAATATTTAAAAAATATCATCCTAATGCCTTAACTTTTATTGCTTATGATGAAAATAATCAAGTTATATGTGAGGAAACCTATTACAGTGTAGGTGGTGGTTCTATTGAAAAAGAAGGGTCCGAGTCTCAAGGAAAACAAATACTTTACAGTGAAAAATTCAATAGCATGCAAAAAATCCTCACTCATTGTGAAGCTGAAGGCCTTCAGCTTTGGGAATTTGTAAAAGAGATTGAAGGCGATTCAATTATGATTTATATGCAAAAAATTTGGGATACAATGATTAAAGCCATTAAAAGAGGACTAGAAAGTGAGGGTGTTTTACCCGGTGGTCTTAAATTACAAAGAAAAGCTTCTATGTACTATTCAAAAAGTTTAAATTACACAGGTTCAATGAAACATAATAGTGAAGTTATCTCTTATGCATTAGCTGTTAGTGAGGAAAATGCTAGTGGTAATGTAATTGTAACAGCTCCCACTTGTGGAAGTTGCGGAATATTACCAGCTGTTTTATATTATTTATCAAAAAATATTAAAATTAATAAAATGAAAATACTAAATGCTTTATTAACTGCAGCCTTAGTTGGCAATATAGCAAAAGAAAACGCATCAATAAGCGGTGCAGAAGTTGGATGTCAGGGTGAGGTTGGTGTCGCCTGTGCTATGGCCAGCGCCGCAGCTACTCAAATTATGGGTGGTTCTATATATCAGATTGAATATGCCGCTGAAATGGGGTTAGAGCATCACCTAGGCTTAACTTGTGACCCTATGATGGGCCTTGTTCAAATTCCTTGTATTGAAAGAAATGCAATGGGAGCAGTAAGATCCCTTGATCACTGTACTTATGTGCTCTTAGGAGACGGTAGACATAAAGTATCCTATGATGAAGTTGTAGAGGTTATGAATGAAACAGGACAAGCTATTCCTCCCTTATATCGAGAAACTTCTTTAGGTGGACTTGCTAAAATTAAAACAAAAAACAAAATTAAATAAATGCCCTAAAAAAGAATATATAGAATTTGTAAATTCTAATTCTTGATTTTGGGTTACACTTTTAAATATTAGTGTGATATTAAAAATATATTTCCTTATAATACTAACTTAATATATAAAAAGTAATTGACTGTGGAATTTTATTTTGTTAAGATTTTTTTGATTATCTAATTTTAGGAGTTCTATGTTTTGAAAAAATTATTTGTTTTTCTCTTTTTATGTCTTCTTGGTTTATCCTCTTTATCTGCTAATTTAAATTATAAGCTAGATTTTGTTTCCTTCAAGCCCTTGCATAAAGAATATTTTGCAGATAGGGGAAGACCTGAATTTAGTATTAATTATCTCACTTATTATGAGGGGTACCCTGATAGAGTACTTCAAGATGTCTATACAAGACATGAAACTGATGTAAATTTAGTTAAAGTTTGGGAGTTTGAGGGAAACCACTTTAAACCAAAAGATTCAATGATTCAAGTTAAATTAGGGGAGACTATGGCCCTTG
>CAZJGS010000038.1:0-19431 GCA_964545735.1 uncultured Spirochaetaceae bacterium | reverse complement strand
TACAAAAGCTGGTCAAATTCCTGCTTGGGGTATTGTACCTGACATGGCTGGATATAAAGCTCTTGAATTCCCATTTGAAAATGAGGATGAAGCTACTGAAATGGCTCGTGAATTCTTAAACGAAGCTGGTTATCCAAACGGCGTTGGTTGTCCTACACTAACTGTTCTTTATAATACTAGTGAAGGTCACAAACAAATTGCAGAATTTGTACAACAAGAATTAAAAAACAAATTAAATATTAATATTGAATTAATAAATAAAGAATGGGGTACTTACCTAAGTGATAGAAATGCCGGTGACTTCGAAATTTCTAGAGCTGGTTGGGTTGGTGACTACCAAGATCCTAACACTTTCTTAGACATGTTCTTAAAAGGCGGAGCTATGAACGGTGGACAATATTCAAACGAAATTTATGACTTCTTTATTAGAGAAGCTGCAACTATTGCTGACCCAGTTGAAAGAATGGGTGTACTAAGAACTGCTGAAGATACTTTGATTAATGAAGACCAAGCAATCATGCCTTTCTACTATTACATCAACTTAAACATGATTGATACTGATGTTTGGGGTGGTTGGTATAAAAACACTATGGATTACCATTCATTAAAAGCTATCTACAAAAAATAAAAAATATTAATTTAATAATTTATCACTCCTCATTTATGGGGAGTGTTTTTTATAGACTTATATATATATTTAGTTTATATTTTTTCTATGGAAAAAATAATTAAACCCTCTAAAATTTATGGATCAATCGATATCCCTAGTTCTAAAAGTCAAACAATTAGAGCCTTACTAATTGCTACCTTTGCAAAAGGTAAAAGCATTATTAATAATGCTTTATTATCTAGTGATACTCTCAGTTGCATAAAAGCATGCGAAGCTTTTGGAGCAAATATAAATTTAATAAAAAATACAATAATAGTAGATTCTTCAAATATAACTAAAAGAGGAAAACCTATAACTATTGATTGTGAAAATAGTGGAACAACTCTTTATTTAGCCATAGGATTAGCCGCTTTTCTTGAAACAGAAGTTACCTTTACCGGCGATAAATCTTTAAAAAGTAGACCTGTTGGAAATCTTATAAAGGCATATAGAGATTTAGGCTGTATAGTTAGCGATACCCAATATCCTCCTTTCACAATCAAAGGCCCAATAACTAAAAACAAAACAATAATAGATTGCCCAACTTCTCAATATCTTTCCTCCTTGCTATTAGCCTCATGTTTAGCTAAAGTTGATGTTGAAATTATCACCCCACTTTTATATGAAAAACCTTATGTTAATTTAACGCTAGAGTGGATGAAAGACCAAAATATAGACTTTAAAATATCTTCAGATTTACAACATTCAAAAATAAAAGCAAATCAACGATTCAAAGAATTTGAAACTACAATTAGCGGAGATTATTCTAGTGCTACCTTCTTTTTTACTTTAGCTGCTATTGGTAAAACTTCCATTACTGTAAATGGTGTTTACAAAAATGATTCACAAGGCGACAAGCATACTTTAGATATTTTAGAGCAGATGGGATGCGCAATTGAATGGTTAGAAAATGGCGTTAAAGTTACTGGTCCAAAAGAATTAAAGGGGGGAACTTTCTCTCTTAACTCAATGCCAGATGCACTTCCTTCTCTTTGTGTTGTAGCTTGCTTTTGTAAGGAAAAAGTTGTCTTTAATAATGTAGCTCAAGCTAGATTAAAAGAAACTGATAGAATTACAACTATGAGAAAAAATCTAGAAAAGCTTAATGTTGTAGTAAAAGAACTACCTGATGGAATAGAAATATATGGTACTGGAAAAATTGAAGGTGGATGTATAAAAGGCTATGATGATCATAGAATAATTATGGCAATGGCTATAGCAGGCCTTTGTGCTGAAAATACTGTTACAATTGATGATATTGATGCTGTCAGTGTTACATTCCCGACTTTTTTTGATATTATTGAAAAATTAAAGGTAAAATAAATGAATTATATTGATTTAAGAAGTGATACAATTACAAAACCATCTAAAGAAATGAGACAAGCTATTTATGAGGCTGAAGTTGGTGATGATGTTTATAGAGAAGATCCAAGTGTTAATAAATTAGAAGAATTAGCCGCTGACTTAACTAAAAAAGAAGCATCTCTTTTTGTACCAACAGGTTCTATGGGGAATCTACTAGCTCTTATGATAAATGGGGGCATGGGAACAGAAGTATTATGCTCATCTAATTCCCATATAGTTCAACATGAAATTGGCGCTTGTAGTGCAATTGCCTCAATCCTTCCAATATCGATTGATTGTGAAGTTGGTATTCTAGATGCTTGTGATTTTGCCCCTCGAATAAAGGAATCCGGCGTATATGATATGGCTAGAACAAGTATATTGGAAATTGAAAATACCATTGGTGGCGCTATTTATCCAATAAAAAACTTGCAAAACATTCATAAGCTTGCAACCGATAATAATTTAAAGATCCACATGGATGGAGCTAGAGTTTTTAATGCAAGTGCTGCATCTAAAATAAGCGTAAGTGCAATAGCTTCCTATTGTGATACAATTACTTTTTGCCTATCTAAAGGCTTAGGAGCTCCAATGGGTTCAATGCTTTGTGGAACAAAAGATTTTATAATAGAAGCCATGCGATTTAGAAAAATGCTAGGAAGTGGTATGAGACAAATAGGTCTAATGGCAGCCGCTGGAATTTATGCACTAGAAAACAATGTAGAACGCTTAGAAACAGATCATCTAAGAGCAAAAAAAATTGTTAATATTTTAAACAATAATGAGAATATAATAGTACATGGGAAAAGTGAGACTAATATTGTTTTCTTCAATGAAAGGAATATTTCTGCAAGTGAAAGTTTGATAAAACTTAGAAAAATGAATATATTAGCAAACAGTGAAGGGCCCTATGTGCGTCTTGTTACAAATTTAAATTTAGATAATAATGATATGGATGTTTTATTAGAAAAATTAAAAACATTATAATTTAGCAAGGAAAGTTTAATGAAAGATTTAATTATTTGTTTCTCAGGAACAGGCAATAGCTACTATGTAGCACAACAAATTGCAAAATCACAAAATCATGATAATATAGTTATGATAAATGAAATTTCAATTGAAAATTTTGAAATGCCTGAGAGATTAGGTATTATATTTCCAATTCACATGAGTAGAGAACCTTTTATTCTTGAAAAGAAAATAAGAGAACTTCTAAGTACCATAAAAGATTTTAAATCCCTTCAATTTGTCTATGCAATTTCCACTGCAGGAAGTAATTCCCCAGGTTGGGCTCATATAAGAGTTGAAAAAATGCTTAAAGATTTTGGTGTTACAACTACATATGTTAATAATGTTAAGATGCCTGACAATGTAATCAATCCACCTAATACAGAAAAAAGTGAAGAGCTCTTTATCTCTGCAAATATTAAAATAAATCAAATAATCCAAGATATTGAAGCTGAAAAAATTAAATTCCCAAAATTTAAAGTATTTACTAGAACATTCACAAACATATCCTTTTTATTTAATAGATTCTATTGTAAACATTATAGTTCAAAATTCACTGTTACTGATGATTGTACTAATTGCAGACTTTGCTATACAAGTTGTCCTGCCTATAACATTACCTTTGAAAATGGAAAACCTGTTTTCCATGATCAATGTTACGCATGCACTGCTTGTATCAACAACTGTCCCACAAACGCTATTAGAAAGAAAAAAGATAATGGTAAAAGATATAAAAATCCAAGAGGAATTTTTTCCCATTCTTATAGGAGCTAATTACAAATGAAATATGACTTTACAAATTTGGCTAAAAGAGAAGAAACCTCTTGTATTAAATGGAACAAATCTTTTATCAAAAAATTTTGTGGTAATGAAAATGCAACTCCTTATTGGGTTGCTGATATGGAATATAAAGTAGCACCTGAAATTTCTAGTGCTGCAAAAAAAATTGTTGATTTTGAAACCTATGGCTATTCTGCTATTTTAGATATTAAAGAAGTATTCATTAAATTTGCAAAGAATAGACATGATTTACATATAGAAGAATCTCAAATATCCCTTTGCCAAGGTGTATTAAATGCAATATCTGTTCTTCTTTTTTTGATAGCAGAAAAGGGAGATCGGGTAATAATTCCATTTCCTGCCTACAAACCATTTGTAAATATTACTAATAATAATGGCTTAACAGTTTTACCATTAAAATTAGTTAGAGAGGAAGATTCTTTTGAATTCGATTTTTTAGCTTTTGAAAAATTATGTAAAAAAGCAAAAGTATTCATACTTTGCTCACCTCATAACCCTTCTTCTAAAGTATATTCAAAAGAGTGTTTAAGTAAAATTTGTGATATTGCAAATAAATATGATGTGTTTGTTATTAGTGATGAAATTCATGCTGATTTAGTATTCAAAAACGAAGCTTTTACTAGCTTCATAGATATAGCTCGAGAGAAAAATACAAAAACAATGGTTGTTATGGCCCCATCAAAAACCTTTAACATTGCAGGAGAATTTTTCTCTGTATCGTTATTTAATGATCTTGAGTTAAAAAAGAAATTTGATGATTTTAGAATGGCTCTTCACTGTAATTCATCTCCATATTTTTCAACAACTTTAGCAAGAGAAGCTTATGATAAGGGACTTCCTTGGCTATTAGAAGCTATTGAAGTATTAGAGAGGAATGCTAGGTACATTGAAACTTATATGGAAAAAAATATTCCTATTATTCGCCCTCTCAAAGCTCAAGCTTCCTTTATTTGTTTTTGGGATTGTAATAAATTAATTGATTATATTGAAAAAGATGCAAAAGCCAATCCAGACTTATATGAGCCTAAAGATGCTCCAGAGAGTGGTTTATTATCAATGTTCTTTGGTCAAAGAGCTGGTATTTGCTTAAATGATGGTACTTGGTTTGGAGATGATGATTACAAAGGTTATGTTAGATTTAATTTTGGAACTAGTATGGAAGATATAGAACAAGCCTTAATTAAAACCGAAAAGGCAGTAAAACAACTTGTTGAAACATGTTCATAAAAATTTGAAAAAAAGAGCAAGAATAACAGAAATTTAGGAGTACAAATGGACGCTGAACAATTAAATGCTATTGATACTGGAGCTAAAGCTTTGGTAAATCGCTTTGGTGCAATAGAGTTAGAAGATATAACAAATAAAATTCACCCAGCCTTAAAAGATGTTAAAGCTGCAACAATTCACAATATATTAAAAGAGAGTGAAAGCTCTGAATATATTGTAAAAGATGAGGTTTTAAAAATTATTTATTTTGATATTACTTACGATAGAACCAATGAAGTATTAAAAGCAAAAGATGAATACAAACAATGGGAAAGTATTACTTGGGAAGATATCAAAGATTATAAAGATACTTATGATTTACCTATGTGTATAAAAGCTCAAGAATTATTTCAACATTGCTGCACTCTTAATAAAGATCTAGAAAAAAATAAGCAATTATTTGCTTTCAGATTTAGTAATTATGTTAATACTCATAAAATTATTTCAAAATGTTCAATTACAAAATTTTTACTAGATCCTTTTAAACTTCCTTCTTTCGATAAAGAGTTAGAAGCTATGATAATAGATGCAATAAATGATCAAACCTCTTGGTTATGCTTTGGACGAACAAGGAATCAAAGAAAAAAAGAAACTTGGATTGATGTTGCTATAAACTCTGTTGAAGGACTTTCTAAATCCAACTTTGATATTATATATAAAACAGCTAGAGCTGCAACAAATTTTTATGGTGTCGTATCAATTAAAAACTTCCAAAAACTTATTAAGATTTATTACAAAGATATTAAAATGAGTAGAGAACAGTTATCAACTCTATTTAAAGCTTTTGCAGATGATGGAAAACTCTTTTTATTTGCAAATCACCTAGTATCTGAAAGAATTTATGATTGGAGCTTTGATTTATTTAAAGATGCAACACTAAAAAAATTAGATAGTGAAGCTTTTGAAAATTACAGAGAAAATAAAAATAAAGATACCAGTATCACACCCTTAGATACCAACTTAATATCTGAATATAGTTTTGCTATGATAAAAAAACAACAAGAAGGCAAAAAATTCTTAGTACTTAAGAATGAAGAATTATTAAAATATTTGGATAGAGGACATTTAAAAGAAACTGAAAACTTTATTAATCTAGAAAATTACTATGTTCAAATTGGTGGAATTTATAAAGATAATCTAAAAATGTTTAGAAAGATTTTTAATAGTTATGTTAATAATTGTGGTGATAATTCACCCAATATTGTTAGAAACTTCTTTTTAGCAACAAAATTCTCTAATCATGAAGGTGCAAATTTTGAATATTTACTATTATTAGTTCAAAAAGCCTTCAATGAAGCACCAAAGTGGATTAACAATGGCTTTGGCTCCCTTGAATTGAAAAACGTTGAATAATTAATAAAAATATTCTTTATCTTTTGATCTAAGATAAACAACACAACCTGTAACACCGCTGTTAGGATGTAATCTCTTAACAGCTGTAATATATGTTGATAATTGTTTTTCATGAATTTCAGGATTTCTAAATTTATCTGTTTTAAAATCTACAACAATATAGTTATGCTCTTTGTCCTCAATCAATAAATCAATAAAACCTTCTACAACAAGATTTTCACCTATTTCATTTTCCACTCTACTGAAAAATCCAACTTCACATCTACAATTATTGTCTTTAACATAGTTAATAGCAAAATCACTATCTATAAAAGCTTTAGCATAATCTAAGGCGACTTGCTCAATTAACTTTATTTGAGATGCTTTTAGTTTAGAAAGGGAAGAACTTTTTGATAAAACACTCTCATCTATTAAACTTAATATAGGTTTATTTAAAATTAAAGATTGAACATATATATGGCAAAGAGTTCCAAAATCCTTATAAACACTATCATTATCTTCACTTAGTTTAAATAGTAATTGGTCTATATCCGAACTTGGTAGGGGATACCCTGTTTCAAAATCTCCATCATCTTTGTGGCCAAAAAGTGTTGTAACTCCAATTTTTTTTGATTTTACATCATAATTTTCATCACACTGTTGATAATATTTTTTATTGTTAAAAAATTGCTTTCGCTCAATAATAGGCTTTTTCTCTACCTTTACAAAATTTTCATAAGCTCCAACTACTTCTATTTCTTCTAATTCTAAATTGGGATTTATTTCATTGTTTTCCATCAAAGAAGAATTATAGATCATAGCTAATAGAGATTTATCCTTATTACCTAATATCTCATTGTCAATTGAAGTTCTTATCGTAGCAGACATAATTAAATGAGTTTGAGCTCGCGTTAGTGCTACATACAAAATTCTTTTTATTTCAGCAAGCTCCATTTCTTTTCTAAGGGCTTTCGCTCTTTCAATATAGATACTATCATATTTTTCTTTACCAGTTGTTTTATCAATAGTGATACAATGCTTTGGAATTGGAATATTATTCTCAATTGAAAAATCAACACCATTATCACGTATTGCAGCGCCCATATTTGATACTACAACTATTGGAAATTCTAACCCTTTTGACTTGTGAATAGTCATCAGCTGAACACCCTTTGAGCTTTCTTTTAATACAGCTACTTCTTCCTCTTGAGAACTGGAGCCTAAACTATTTCTTATTTCATCTAGGAATATAGATAAAGAAGCCTGATTAATATCATATTTTTTTGCTAACCTATATAAATAATCATAATTATCAATATACAGATGGTAATTTGACTCACACACATAATAATATCGTAAGCCCGCATCCCACCAAACATAATTTAATAAAGAAGAAATATCATTATCCTTTGATAATTCTATCAATTCGTCAAAAGTATTTTTTAATTGTTCTAACTTTTCTATATCTTCCCCCTCAATAGGGATATCAATTTCAAACAAATTCTCACAATCAAAAGAATATAATAATTGAATAATTGTTTTTTCACTAATTGCTCCAAAAGGTCCTTTTAAAACACTTGTGTAGGCTAACTTATCATCCGGATAAACAATCAATTGCAAAATATTATAAATATCATTTGTTAAGGCTTCTAGAGGAAAAGCTTTATTATCTTGAATAATAAAAGGAATTTTCTTTGCTCTTAAGGCCTTTTCAAATTCAATTTGATGTGTTTTAAATCTCATCAATATTGCAATATCATCAACTTCAGGTCTTTTTAATCCATCTTTAGATGGAATTAAATAATCATCACTACTTAACATAGTTTTGATAACTTTTGCCATTTTTGTAGCTTCACAGGCAAAGGATGTTGCCTTCTCCGCATCATCAGAGACCAAAGATGTACTTTCTTCACTTTTTATATACAGTTGAATTCTAGGTTTCAATCCATCAATTGGACTTCTGGAGTCTAGAGCTTCAAATTCTGCTTCAAAAGGTTGTTTAGCATTTTCAAATACTCGAGAAAAAGTTTGATTGAAATAATCAATTAACTTGGGCTCACTTCGATAATTTACCCCCAAATTGATTACAGTACCACCACTTTCCTCAAGCTCCTTAGACAATGCTTTAAATACAGAAACATCTGCATCTCTAAATCTATATATACTTTGCTTTTCATCTCCAACAAAAAATAGCTTTCTTGTCTCAACATTGTAGATATTGGGAATGCCATCTTTGAACACATCCTTTTTTTCACCGAGCAAATAAGTTAAATCTTTTTGGAGCTGGTTATTATCTTGAAACTCATCAATCATTATAAACTTAAACTTTTCTTTGTAAATTTTACGAATTTTTTTATTTGTTAATAAGATATCTACAGCTAAATGAGAAATATCACTAAAGGTTAAAATTCCAGATCTTCTTTTTTCTTCAAATATTTTATCTTTTAAAACCTCTAATGCCGCTACTACATTTTCTATATGATTATTCTCTTTTATAAAATACAGGGATTTTAAGTCAGTAACAGTTTCTTTTAAACTCTTACAATTTTCATTAAGACTTTCAGTTGAAGGATTTTTTGTTTTCCTTGGAACCGTAAATGAAATAGAATCTAGTACAGAAATAAAGCCAGGACTATTCACTTCATAAGTACAAAGCTTCTCATAAAAGATCTCTAATTCTTTGATAGTACTTTTAGTTTTAGGAGTTAAAACTCCATAATCTGGTTCTACAATATTTGAAAACAAGACCAACAAATTATCTGCATTTTCTTGTATTGAAGAATTTATCAAATCTTTACATTCTTCAAACAATCTATCTTTTTCAAATTCTAAAGGAAAATAAAAACTTGAATTGGCTAATTTAACTAAAATATCATCAATAATAATATTTGGTGAGTAAGCTTTCGATAAAAACTCAAAACCTGGCAATATATCTTCATTTTCAATTAATTGTTGAGTACATCTTTTGGTTATTTGAGAAGCTTTATTATTATCTATACTAAAATCACTTGGAATCCCATATCTTATACAATCTTGTTTAACAATTTGATTACAAAAGGAATCTATTGTTGAAATTGTAGCTTTAGGAAATAGTGAAAACTGTTTCTCCATAATTGGTAATCTATCTTTAACTATCAATAATTGATTATAAATTCTCTCATACATTTCAGCCGCAGCTTTTTTTGTAAAAGTCAAAGTAAGAATTTCATCACAATTTGCTTCATTTTGTAATATAAGATTTAAAAAACGAAAAGCAAGAACAGTTGTTTTGCCCGCTCCTGCTCCTGCTTTTACAACGCAGTTATCAAAGCATTCAACAGCTCTTTTTTGATCTTTATTTAATTTATGTTTATTTTGCAATAAATCTTCAATATCTAGTTTATTCATCATCTTGTTGAATACCTCTTTCTACAAACTTGTCTATAATTACAGTTTTGACAATTAACATCAGATGGGGTAGTCATAAAAGCACCCTCAATTATTTGCTTAATCATCATCTTCATAACCATATCAAAAGTAACATCAATATCACTTAACTCAATTGGAAAACCGTCTTTCCACATATCAAGATATGAGCCCTTAGCTACTGAATAGTAAGTTGCATTAGCAACATTCATACCCTTTTTTTCTAACAATTTTTTATAACAAGGAAATTGATAATCAGGAAAATCTTCTCTTTTATTTTCATATGCTTTTTTATGCCAAGTGGATCCAATTGAAGGGCTACCCGTTTTATAATCTACAATGGCATAATCTTTCTCACCTATATTTACAACTCTATCTATTTTACCATTTAGTGAATAAAAATAATCTTTATCATTTATTTGGATTTGTTCATTAGATTTATAAGATTCTTCCATTTCTATAGACTGACAAGTGTTAAATTTCTTTATCTCTATGTTTATAAATTCTGTCGCCATGTTTTTATATTTATCAACGATATAAATTTGAGTTGAAATTGGAGGGGAAAGTTCACTTTCAAAGTATTGTTTAAACTCTGAGTCCCTTATTTCATTTAGCCAAATTATATACTTCTCCTTGTTTGCGCTATAAAATTGAGAATCTTCACTCATTACTTTTTTAAAAAATAATTCAAAAACTTTATGCACAATTGTTCCAATCTGATCATAAGCATATTGAACAACATTATAGTCTTTTTTTCTTACATCAAACAAATACTTTAAAGCAAAAGCATAGGGGCATTTTTGAAATAAATTAATACTTGTTGCTGAGAAATTTAATAGCCCATCCGTATCTTTGATTTTATCAGAGATAGCATCATTTACAAGGTGCTCAATAGGGGTATCTACATATCCAGAAGCTGAAAAAGATAATATATTTTTCATAGCTTTATCCATGGTTTTGCTCTGATATGAAGTTAAGTTTGCACTTTTTATTGTAGAATCCCACAATTCAAGTTCATCCATGTATGGTTTATAATCACAAGTAAAAGGAGATTTTATTATTTTATTTGTTTCCATAAAAAAGGGAGGAGCTAGCTGTGCACCATCATAGGTTTTTTCACCAAACAATAAATAGGATGTGCCACTATTTAAACAATAATCTTTAATTACAAAATTTGTTAAGTCTTCTTCTTCTCTTAATTCTAGATCTTCAACAGAGGGGGGTAAAAGCGACAATGGTTTATCTACTAATTCACTAGTTTTATTATTTATATCTACAATAAAATGATAAGGAATATCTATTGAAGCAGACAAAGGGTATTCAAAAATTCTAATCCCATCTCTTTTACCTTGCTCAACATAATTTTCATTTTCTAATAATTTAATAAATTGCTTAAATATTTGTTTTAAAGAGGTAAATCCACAAATTTTCATTGCACTATTTATAGTTTCAATTTTATCAATTGCGAACCTGTAACTTGCTTCACCTTTAGTATCTATCCAACCTATATCTTTTTTTAATAGTAGGTTCTCTAAACTATGTAATAACATTTGTAACTCAGAGATAGTAGAAACATTATTAATTTTTATGATTAAATTTTTAAATTTCTTATAAAAATTATATAAAGTAGTATCTTTTTTAAGTCTATTTAACCAATAGTCAGCTTCGTATCTATTGCTACCATGATCAATATTAGCATCAATTGCAAATCTTATTAAACGTCTATTAAAACTCATATCCTCAAAAGGAAAAGATCTTTCTAGAAAAAAACTCTTCATATCATCGAGGGCAAAGTTATTATCATATAAATTTGATAAATATATTAAATACTTACCACCTGGATATTTATTTAAACTATAACCTTTGGATTTTGAAATAGGAATATTATATTTTTTAGCCCCTAATTCAATATCTTGTATATCATTATCAAAATCACATAAAGTTATTGCTATATCTCTAGCTAATATATTTCCATCTAATAGTTTTTTGACTTGTCTAAATAATGTATTTTGTAATTCATCAGAATTGGTAAAAGATAATAAATTGCTATTTGAAATATAACTTTCAGCGCTTTCATCCAAGTCTTCAATGTTAATCAATTTTATAAATTTAGGATTATTTAATTTTCTAAAAAATTTCTTACATCCAGCTTTGGTATCAGCTGCAATTATAGAATATTCGTTTTCAAATACTTCTTTTGGCGCAAAAGAGAGAGAAGGCTCTTCATAGCTTGGTTCAAAAAGATTGTGATCACTTAGAAACTTACAATAATGAGTATATAATAAAGTAACATCATCTTTAAACTCAGTTTCTAGAGTTTCAAAAACTTCACTTGCTAAGGCATTTTTAAGTTGTTTCAAAATATTAATTAAATAGGAGGTAAATCTACTTAAGGATTCTGGGTATTCATTACTAATCAAATACCTTAAATGATTATTTTCTAAAAAATCTATTATAAAAAATTCTCTTATTTGGTCATTAACCTGGATTAAATTTTCATGATTTGGTAAAAAATATTCTCGAAAAGTATCATATGAAATGGCTTTATTAGCTTCAATAACTCCATATTTGTAGGCATATTCAATGGCGTAATTTCTAGCGACAACTTCATTGTGGAATACACAAATCCTACCTTTATTTAGCTCTTCAAAAACAATTTGTTTATTCATCTTCTATTTTCCTACTTTTTAAATAAAACCAATGATATTATTATACAACACATAGATCAATTTATAAATTGAATAACCTTCTAATTATTTATAAACTGAGATATCATATACAAAAGGAACACTATGAAACAAATCAAAAATAATAGAGTGCTATGGACTACCTCATTTATTTTAATCATTCTATTTTGGATATTATTAGGTTCTTCATTGATAAATATATATGCAAAACTTTTATATCGTATTAATGGTAATAATGCCTTTATGAAAGGTGAGTTATATCAATATATTGGAGCCAATATACCTTTTATTAGTATTTGGCTAGGCTTTTATTTCTGCTTTAAATATATCAATAATATTAAGTTGAGTAAACTAATAAATAACAAAGGGACTTTTGATTTTCAACTTTTTAAAAAGATTTTCATATTCTCTATTTGTTTCTTTACTGTAGTTATTACTATGGGATACTTTCTAAAATTCTATGATCTTGAATTTATAAAAAATAATAATATTCAAAGACTAATACTTATTCCTTTTACTTTAATTCTTACACCTCTCCAAGTTATAGCAGAAGAAATACTATTTAGGGCTATTCTTCTTAAAATATTTATCAAAGATTATGAAAGATTCAAAAATCAAAAAAATGCTTTATTATATTCTATAGGAATATCAGTTGTGATTGGTATAATTTTTGTATTACCTCACTTATTTAACCCTGAAGTAGATGCCTATTTTATAAGTGCAATTGCCTATTACTTTATCTTTGGTAGCCTCGCAACTTTTAGTATTTTAGTAACAGGTGGCCTAGAAATTTCTATAGCCATCCATCTGGCTAATAACTTTATAATCACCTTCTTTAGTACATATGAAAACTCCGCGCTTGCCTCTATCCCTCTATTTATTCAAACAAATGAAATTCCATTTACCAAATATTTTGAAACAATTGCTTTAATTGTATTATTTTTAATAATTGGATATAAGCTGAGAGATAGAATTAGTAATTATTTGTATTATAAATCAAATACCAATTCAAAATAAAGAATAATATATTAGCTATAATTGATACAAATTAAATAGTAAAACCATTCCAGAAATACAAAAAATTGTGAAGGGTAGGAAAAGAGTATGGAGTTTCACAAAACTACGGCAAAGAAACAACCCAAAATATAGAATCAATTATAAAAAATGTTTTATCCTTAATATCTTAAAAAATCAGCAATTAATTTCATTCTATGTTGTTTAAAGAAATGCATTACTTTGTGTAAAATGAACCTATAATTAATAACCAAACAAAACAGAGTTTTATTTTATATACTATTAAGGTAAACTAATACAAATTATAAAGAACATTTCAAACAAAAAGGGAATTATATGGCTAAGAAAAAAAGCGCTTTAAAGAGAACGATTAAAAGCCTCCTAGTATTACTAATAATATTATTATCAATAGCAGTAGCATCTTTATTTTTTGCTCCAAGTGAAGAAGAATGGCAACCCCAGCAAACAGTAACTCTTGAAGTTCAAGATATTGAAACCCACGAATTACCAAAGCCCATCAAAGGTGAACAAATTATCGAGCATGAGGGCTATATCCTAAGTTATAATGAGAAATATGAGCAAGCTAGCTATGTAGCTTATAAGTTGACTCAAAATGAATTATATGGTCCTTTTGATAGAAAAGATAACTTTAAAGAAGATCCTGCTGTAACAACAAAAAGTGCAACATTAGCTGATTATAGAAAAAGCGGCTATGATAGAGGCCATCTATGCCCGGCAGCAGATCAAAAGGAAAGTGAACTAGCTATGTCTGAATCTTTTTATATGAGTAATATGAGTCCACAGGATCCTGATTTAAATAGAAGAATATGGGCAGATTTAGAAGGTTGTGTTAGAACCTTTGCTGATAATAATCAACTAATTTATGTAGCAACAGGCCCTGTTTTAACTGATGGTCCCTACAAAACAATTGGAGAGAGCGAAGTTGCTGTACCAAATTACTACTATAAGGTTGTCCTTGATTACAAGATGCCTGAAGTAAAAGCTATTGGCTTTGTTTTACCCAACAAAAAAGGTGAAAAAAATTTAGAAGAATATGCTATTAGTGTTGATGAGGTCGAAAAACTTACCAATATTGACTTTTTTGTGAATTTGCCTGATGAAATCGAAGAGCAATTAGAAAGCTCTTATGATGTTAAAGATTGGCAATTTAAAGAATTCTTAGCATCGCAAGGAAAGGGCTCTTTTGATGGAACAATAGTACAAACCAATAATACAACAAACCCACAGCCACAAGGCTTTTTGGCAATCTTAAAAGAAGGTTCTACTTATATACTAATACAAATAAAAAAAGAAACTCTAAATTTGCTTAACCAATTTGTTTCAAAAGATACGCTAACCTCTTTAGGAATAAAGTAAATGAAAATATTTAATACAGTAATTATTGGAGGGGGAGCCTCAGGACTATTTCTTGCTAAAAATTTAGCTGAAAATAATATAAGCACATTAGTTATTGAGAAAATGGATACCCCTGCGAAAAAGCTTTTAATTACAGGTGGGGGAAAGTGTAATCTCTCTAGAAATGATGTTAGTTTTGAATTTTTAAAACATTATGATAAAGCTAATAAATTTTTAGGACCAAGTTTTGCTCTTTTACCTCCTAACAAAACTCAACAATGGTTTGAAGATAGAGGGCTTGCTCTTATAACACGGGAAGATGGTAAAATTTTTCCTAAAAATGCAGATGCTAAAGCTGTATTAAATTTACTGCTCGATGATAAATATACTTTAATTACAAAAACCAAAGTTGAGACAATTAAAAAGGAAGCTGATTTATTTACTATCAACGATTGTTTTCAAGCTAAAAATGTAGTAATAGCTACAGGAGGCTTATCTTATCCATCAACTGGTGCAACAGGAGACGGGTATTCGTTGGCAAAACTATTTAACCATTCAATCGTAGATTTAAAACCAGGCTTGGCAAGTTTTAAAATATTAAGCGAAGATATTAGCCCTATTGAAGGAATATCCTTAAAATCTGTAACTGTATCCTTCTTTGATGAAAGTTCTAAAAAGAAGCGAGTATATAAAAACACGGATGATTTAATCTTTACAAGAATAGGTATTTCTGGACCCGTTATTCTTGATATTTCAAAATTTGCTTCTACAAATCAAATTATTTATTTAAATCTTAATTGTCAGATTATTAAAGAAAATAGTAATAAATTACTCTCTACAAGTATAAGATATCAGACAAAACTACAATCTAGACTTGTAGCCTATTTACTAAAAATACTTGATCTTGAAGATGATATTTGTCTTAATATTTCAAATAAAAAAATTAACAAAATCAATGAAAAATTAAAGAGATGGGAATTTGAAATATCATTAAAAGGCCAACTTAAAGGAGCTATGGCAACCTCAGGTGGTGTTAATTTAAAAGAAGTTAATAACAAAAGTCTTGAATCAAAACAAATTGAAAATCTTTATTTTTGTGGTGAAGTATTGGATTTTTGTGGCGATTGTGGAGGCTACAACCTTCAAGCTTGTTGGTCTACAGCTTTTAGTGTTGCAACCTCAATAATTAATAAATTAGATTAGAGTTACTTTAAATAATCTTAAAATAAAAGAAACTAATAATGCTATAATGGTAAATGGGATAAAAGTTAAAAGTGTTACTATTTCATAAAATAATGTAGTTCTTTTATCACGTTTGCTTTTATCCTTTTTAAACCTGGATACAAAAGATCCCAAAGCAATTCCATATACATTGCCCATAGTAATAATTCGAATTGCTCCTAATATTCCTAAAGCTTTTTCTTTGCCATATTCTTTAACTATTTTATCCCAAATAGTCTTATCTACATTAGCTCTACACTCAGCATAATAAGATGAAAATAAAATTGCATTCAATTCATCCTTGGGAGTATTTTCTTGATTACTTCCTTGTAATAA
The DNA here is from genome assembly GCA_964545735.1 of uncultured Spirochaetaceae bacterium. Lineage (GTDB taxonomy): Bacteria > Spirochaetota > Spirochaetia > Sphaerochaetales > Sphaerochaetaceae > Pleomorphochaeta. Next base: position 3,012 of record CAZJGS010000038.1, on the reverse strand, counting down.
TTGAGTTATTTCTTCTTTTGGAAGCCCAGCTTCTAAAGCCATTTTAGTGTGCGCATAGGAGCATAGTGCACAACCATTAACTTCAGTTACGGCAAGCATTATTCTTTCTTGAAATATCACACTTATAGTTTTATTTTTCTTTGCTTTACTCAAATAGTTAATAGTCACAAACGCTTTTAATAAATGCAAAAAAGATTCACCAAAACTATATAACTTTTTTCCTTTATTCTTTTTCAAATGGGTACCTCAAATTTGTAATATGTTTAATATACTAGAACTTACATTCTTTATATGTGATTATATCACAAAAAAGCTAGTCCTAAGACTAGCTCAATTATTAGTTTTTCTTTCCATAAAGAGGTTTTTTAAGCATTATAAAATAAGCAATAATTAATATTGGAATAACAAATACTAATATTGATACAAAAATAAACTGATAAGAGAATCCATGCTCTAAACCAAAGAAAGAAATTAATTTATTTACAAAACCCATTGAATTATAACCATTCATAACAATTGAAATTATTGTTTTAGGTATCAAATAAGCTAAAACAATAGGAATAAATAAAAAGACTATCCATCTATATAGTTTTTCTAAACGTACCCATAAAGAGTAAATAAAAACGCCTATTGAGGTTGCAAAAATTGAAAGGAAAGCATAATAAGCTATGTTAAATATCCAGAAGGAAAAACGTGATAAATATTTAGTATTAGATTCCATATCTATATATGGATTATTAAAATGTCCCCTCATTTGTGCATAATCAACAGACATAGATGTGTAAAAAATAGTTAATAGGGTAGACAATACAACCGCAACTATACCAGCAATAGTAAACATAACTAATAAATTAGTGATAAAAGAAGTTTTTCTACTTTTGCCAAATTGATTACAATTTAAATCCATTGTTCTATTTGATATTATACCTAAAATAAAAGACACAATAAATACTGTAAAAAAGTTTGGAACAAGTGTCGACAAGTCACTAAAAACAAAACTTTCACCAATAAATAAAGCAAATAAAAATACTAGAAAAGTTACAGCAAAAACTACTAGATAAATAATTCCATTAGTTCTTAAATTTTCTTTAATATAATAAGAATAAGTTTTTTTAATATCCATTATATTTTATCCTTTGTTATTTCAATAAACATTCTTTGAAGATCTACACTTTTAATTGAGACTCCATCTATTTTTTCAACTTCACCTTTTACATAAGCTGAATATACTTTACCCACTTTGTTAGAACCAAGAAGTTTAGCATTTTTAATAGCTTTTTCAACAAGCTCTTTAGATCCTATCACCTCAATAACACTTGCACTTAATTCTTCAACTAAGCCCTGAGAAACTTCTTTCCCTTTATTAATTATTATGGCTTCCTGAGCTAAATTAGATATTTCATCAATCAAATGAGTACTAACGATATAGCAAACATCATTTGATTTTTCAGCAAAAGTTGCTAATAATAATTTATAAAACAAATCTCTATGTGGTGCATCTAAACCTAAAACAGGCTCATCAAATAATACGAAATTGGCACTTGTACAAAAAGCTAAAATTACCTTAAATATTGAACTATAACCTGTTGATAATTTATTAATATCTGTCTTCAGATTTAATTCAAAATCAGTTGCTAATTCTATGGCATAATCTAAATCAAATTTTTCATCAAAATGTTTTGCCATTTTAAAGGCTTTTAAGGAAGAAATCCCACCAAAAAAATCATCATCATTCATTAAGAAGATTTTACTTAATAATAAATCATTACTATAAACATTCTCACCATCAATAGAAATTGAACCCGTTGTTGGAAAGATTCTATTTGTAACAATATTCATCAAAGTACTTTTTCCAGCACCATTTCTACCTAGTAATGCATATATTTTTCCAGTTTCAAATTCTAATGACATATTATCTAAAGCTTTAACACTTTTAAAATTTTTTGAAATATTATTAATCTGTAATTTCATTATCAATTTCCTTTCCAATTATATCTATTATATCACTTTTATTAAAACCTAGATTTTTGGCTTCTTTTACCAAAGGTTCAATAAAACTTTCCTTAAATAAATTCATTCTATTTATTTTAATTTTTTCTCTAGCACCTTCATTTACAAACATGCCAACACCTCTTTTCTTAAAAATTATTTCTTCTTTTACTAGAAGACTCATTCCTTTTAATACAGTTGCAGGGTTCAAACTATACCCAACAGAAATCTCAGTAGTAGAAGGTATTTGTTCACCTTCTTTATAGAGTCCTGTAAAAATATTATCCTCTAACCCCTTAGCAATCTGAATATAAATGGGAACATCATTGTGTTTAAATTCCATAGACAATCCTTATTATAACGTTATATGGTTAATTACTTCAGTAACTAACCATATAACATAAACAAAACATTGTCAATATTTTTATTAATATAATAATAAAACACTTATTTAATTAAAATCCTAAATTTCATTGACCTTATACAAAGGGCAGGTATAGTATATTACTATATAATCATATAAGGGGATTGCTATGGGAATAATCACATTATTAAAAATTCTTTCTGATGAAAATCGCCTAAGAATTATAAATATCCTTAAAGAATACCCCCTCTGCGTAGGAGAAATTCAAACCATACTAGACATTAAACAATCAAATGCATCAAGGCATCTTGAAAAATTAAAAATGTCTAACCTAATTGTTAGCAAAAAGAAAGCACAATGGGTTTATTACGAAATAAATTTAACTAATTTTAAAGATTATTCATTTATTAATCCTTTATTGTTTAAAGATATAAAAATGGAATCTATTTATAGGGAAGATTTAATAAGATTTAATAAATACAACTCTAGTGGATTAAACTGCCAAGATTTAAGAGATGTTGACTTTAAATTTGAGAATATTAAATTTAAAAAATAAATTATATTATATTATATTAGGAGCTAAAAATGGAAAAATTTGATAATTTATAAAACCTATTCTGCACAGTGTTGATGGAAAATATGAAAATAAAGCTTAAAAT
>CAZJGS010000037.1:0-19929 GCA_964545735.1 uncultured Spirochaetaceae bacterium | reverse complement strand
CCCACAGTGGACTTTCACCACCTAGATATTGCCCATGCAGGGCAAACAAAAAACCCCCAATTTTACTTGGGAGTAATAAAACAAAACAATCACTTAAACATATTCAAAATCTTCGTCATATTTAAACCAAGTTTTTGAACCTAAATGGAAAACATATAATAAGGCTGCAACAACTACATATCCGATAGTAAAGGGAGATGTAAGATGTAGACCTAATTGAGCAAAGTGGATAAATCCAGTAGCAGATAATAAGGCACCAACTAACATTGTAATAGCGGCTTTATCTAATTCATGATCAATAATAAATACAGTCATAGTACCCATTATGATACCAATAAGAATCGCACCAGCTTTAACTGCAGGAACACCATTCCACATAACACCAGCATCTAAAATTTGCTGAGTAATTTCAGGAGAATAGCCAGTGAGTCCAGTACCTAAAGTTTCAGCCCAGGTATTAGTTAAACTAATTGCACCAGATATTTGAGTAAACATATAATCTGCTACAGGTGGAATCATTGCAATTGCTACTGCTGCATAGTGCCTAGTCTTTGTAGCTTTAAAAGCTTGAGCAACCATAACTATTGCACACCAAAGGAATGTTATAGCACAAACTGCTTGTGGAATTAACGCACTCAAGAATGAGAATAATCCAAAAATACCAGCAAAACCTAATATTAATCCTGACACAACAGAGTATCCAATACCAGCTTTAGTTTTCTTTAATCCAGCATGACCTAACCATACAGTATTAGGAACAATACCACCAAATAAAGCTACAACCATTGTACAAATACCATCTGCAAATTGAGCTTCACGAACACTGTAATTGTCCCCTGCTGCATTTGCACTTTCTACATTATCCATAGTTTCAATAAAGTTATAAATTTCAATAGGAATAATGATAGTTAAATACGGTAGTACAACTGCAAATCCACTAGCTAAAGCTTGTAGAGTATTTACAGGATTTGGGAAATAAAATCCAACACCTGAGAAATCGAAAGATGCTTTGCCCAAAGCTAAGGCATAAATAATTCCACCAACAATAGCTACTACTAGTGGGGGAACTTTTTTAGGGAACAAATAACCACCGAATAAACCAAGCATTGCAATACCAAAGATAGGTAAACCTAAAAGAGGATCACTGTAGATATCAAATAAACCTTGTGTTGCCATCCAGATAAATCCAATTCCAGCAACTGTTCCTAAAAGAGCAGCTCTAGGCAACTTCTTTTTCATCCAAGGTCCAATAAATCCACCAACAAATTCAGTTGCACCACCAATAAATGTTGCAGCTAAGGCTGCAGCCCAAGTTATATAGGGGTCCCCTAATGCATAATGCAAAGGAGTAATAACACCATACAATATGATAAACATTGCTGGGGTTGAAAGCCCTGATGGAAGGGCCGTTACATCTGTTCTATTTTCTTTTATTGCTAGTTTTTTTGCCATATAAGCATAGTAAAAACAACCTAACATCAAACCAATAGACATTCCTGGTATAACTTTACCGTAGACCAAATCATCTGGCCATCCTAATACATTTGAAAGTGTAATAATTACAATCAAATAGTTTACTATATTATTAGGAATAAGATAGGCCATACCCCCAATATCACCTTTTGTAAAAAAAGGTACCTTAATTTTGTTCTCCATATATTTCCTCCTTATATGTTTTGACAACTTGGATTAATATCAATATATTCAAACTTTGTTACATCAAATAAACCTTTATCAGTTAATTTTATTTCTGGAATTACTGCTAAAGACATAAAACACAAAGTCATAATTGGTTCTACATTAGAATCAATTTTTAATTTATTGAACGCTATTGAATTAAATTCTGTTAATTTATCCCTAACCCATTCACCACTTTGATCACTCATCAAGCCGGCAACAGGCATTGGAATACTTGAAATAACCTCACCATTTAATACTGCAATAACTCCTCCTTGTTGTTTAATCAACTCATTTACTGCAATATACATATCATCATCATTTGTACCAACGACAATAATATTATGTGAATCGTGTGCAATAGATTGTGCTATTGCGCCTTTTTTTATTCCGTAACCCTTTAATAAACCAACAGCAACATTCCCTGTATTGTTATGTCTTTCAACAACTGCTACTTTTGATATATCTGTTTTTGAGTCAAAAATAAATTCATTTTCTTTATTTAACTTAACTTCATTGATAGTCTTTTTAGTGAGTACACCTCCAGGCAATAATGAAATGGTTATAGCCTTGTTTGTATTAAGTTTTAATTTTAGTTTGTCTTTAGTAAAATCTTTAACATGCATAGATCCTTTAACTTTTTCAATTGGATATCTATTAACTTTTGGTATAAAATCCCCATTTTCAGCAACCAATAAGCCCTCGATAAACATTTTTTCAACTTTAAAAGATTCTAAATCCTCAATAATGGAAAAACTAGCCAACTTTCCAGGAGCAATAGCTCCACGATCTTTCAATTTATAGCACTCAGCTGCATTAATAGTTGCCATCTGAATTGCAGTAATTGGATCAATATTCATTTGTACACAAATTCTTAAATGCTCTTCTAAATGTCCAATTTCTAATATTGTTTTTGGATGTCTGTCATCAGAGCAGAGCAAACAACGCCTTGAATTATATTGATTTACTGCAGGTAAAAGAGTTCTAATATCATGACAGGCTGAACCTTCTCTTAATAAAACATACAAACCTCTAGATAATCTATCATTCATTTCTTCAATTGAAGAGCATTCATGATCGCTTATTATTTGAGCACAAGTGTAGGCATTTAATTGTTTATCAAATACACCAGGACTGTGGCCATCAATAAGCTTGTCATTGTTTATAGCTACCATAATTTTATCTAAAGTTTCACTATCACCATTAATTATTCCTGGGTAATTCATAAATTCACCCAAGCCCAGAACATTTTCTTCATTGATTGGAATTTCCATATCACCTGAATTAACTACTGCACCTGAAGTTTCAAAAGGAGTAGCAGGTACACAAGAGGGAAGCATATATTTTATATCTAAAACTGTATTCTTCGAAGCTTCTCTCATATATTCAAAGCCCTCTAAACCACAGACATTCACTATTTCATGAGGATCAGCTATGATTGTTGAAGTTCCATGAGAGACTAGAAGTCGTCCCATTTCTTCCGGTGTTACATAGCTTGATTCAATATGAATATGGCTATCAATAAAACCTGGAACAATGTACTTATTTTGTGCATCAATAATATTACTACAAATATAATCACCAATTCCTGCAATATATTTGCCACTAATAGCTACATTAGATTTGATTATTTTATGATTATAAACATCAACAACTTGACAGTTTGTTACAACCAAATCAGGTGCACTGAGCCCTGAGGCTACACTAAGTAGCCTCTCTAATTCTAATTTATTCATTTTTTAATCCTTTGTTATTCTTCTAAAGATAATATTGGATCAAAAACACATAATGCTTTAGTATCAATAGGACCGACATCGGTTAGAGCAAAATCTGGCAAGCAAGTAATTGGTAAGAAGAACATATACATCAAAGGCTCCGGTAAATCACAGCCTAAAGCTTGAGCAGCTTTATTCAATTCTTTTTCCTTAGCAGCAACATATTCTGGTTCTTCATCACTACAAATACCACCTACTGGTAAACTTAAAAAGCTTAAAACTTTTTGATCTTTAACAACAACCTGGCCACCTTTTTGCTTAATTAAATAATTAACTGCAAAAGCCATATCTTCTTGGTTTGTTCCTAAAACAACAATATTATTGTCATCTGGAGCAGCTGAAGAAGCCATTGCACCGGATTTTAAATTCCAGCCAGAACAAAATGCTAAAGATTTGTTTCCATTTTTACCGAATCTCTCTATTACAGAGACAAGAGTTACATCGTCCTCAATGCTAGGCTGAACAACATGATCAACTACATTTAGTACAACTTCTTTTCTTTCTCTCAAGAAAGGACCCACAACGTTCATTGAAAGAACTTTGGCCTTTCCATCTTTAATATCTACTTTGTAATCAAAATCTGATTTAACAACATCTTTACAATCTAATTTACAAGTTAGTACATTGCTTCTTTTTGGAGCTTTTAAGTCATAAGAAATATGAGAGTCTTTTGCAACTAACTTACCATCAGTCATAACCTCTAGCACATTAAATTCAGTTAAATCATCAACAAATAAAATATCAGCTATTTTACCGGGAGTGATTGAGCCAATTTTATCATCAATTCTATAAGCTTCAGCACTGTTGATTGTTGCCATTTGGATTGCAGTAATAGGAGCAATACCAGCTCTTATAGCTTTTCTAACAACGTTATCTAGATGACCTAATTCTATAACTTCAGAGGCTGTTACATCATCTGTACAAAAACTTGTACGTCTTGAAAAATAAGGATTAACTTCTGTAATTGCTTTTATATTTTCTGCTAAAAAGTGAGTTACAACAGATTCTCTAATAAGCATATGCATACCATTTCTTAGTTTTTCAACAACTTCTTCATGATCATAACTTTCATGATCTAATCTAATCCCTGCACAAAGATAACCGTTTAAATCTTTTCCTCTAGCCATTGGAGCACAACCAAAAACAGGAAGTCTATTTTCTTCTGCTAAAGATATTGCACCTAAAGTGTTTTCGTCTTCTTCTTGGATAAACTCTCTTACAGTTTCCCAAACGCCAAAGCATTGAGGCCACTTTTGAACTATCTTGTGAGTTTCTTTTGTAAAATTGTATTTTATAGTTGATTGTGGGAAAGTATAAGGAGTTTGATGAGGGGCTCCCCAGAATACTTTTAATGGACTTTTTTCAATTTCTTCAAAAATTTCTTGAAGTCCTTCTAGTCCTGAAACAGAAATGTACTCATCTAGTCCGCTTATCATTGAAGTTGTACCATGAGGTACGACTGCTTTAGCATAACTTGTGATACTTAATTTGCTGCACTCACTATGAATGTGACCATCAATTAAACCTGGGACCAAATATTTACCTTTGGCATCAATAACTTTAGTATCTTTACCAATGTAATCTTTTACATCTCCAATAGCTATTATGGTATCTTCATAGATAGCAACCTCAGCAGCGTAAACTTCATTAGACATAACATTAACTAGTTTTGCATTTGAAATAACGGTCGTTGCGGGGACAAGACCTCTTCCTGCTCTTATTAACCTTTTTAGGTTTTCCACTGTTTTTTTCATAACATACCTCCTAACGTAGTAGTCGAAAAAAAAAGATACTTCTCGCCCGTCCGAGGAGCCTAGCCAGGCTTCCCGTCCTGTGAAAAATATCAAATGGAATTTTGAATTATAATAAAAAAGAACTATTTTTAATTCTTAAATAAAACATATCACGGTTTTTTAATTCTGACAAGTTTTTTTTATTTCTTTATATTATAGCTAATTAAAGCAATTAAAGTAGGAATCTTACAATAATTTAAAAAATAGATTCTAAAATATTGTAAGATTATTTAGATATTCTCTATAAAGAATTTAAGACTTTCTTATAGAAATCTACACCAGGAGGTAAAGTATTTGTAAAAATATTTTCATCCAAGCCATGGACTGAATTTAATTGTTGATGATTAATTTCTAAGGGAGCAAACCTTAATATATTTTCACAAATTGGAGTATAATGTCTTGCATCAGTTCCGCCTGTCAAAGTATAAGGCGATGGTATAACACCCTTCCAATTTTCTTTAATAACACTTTCAACCAATTTAAATTCATCGCTCTTGTAATCTACAACTTGGCATTCTCCAGCCTCAGTTAAAACTTCAACTTCAACTTCAAATTTATTAGCTATATTTTTTAATATTCTTAGTATTTGTTTAGGCCCTTGATGATTTATATATCTAACATTTGCTGTAACAAAAGCTTCTTGAGGTAAAACATTTAGACCATTTGCGCCCTTAGAAGTCGTAAAAGCAATAGTGGTTTTAAACATTGCAGCACCCATAGTATTTACTTTTGGAATTATAAAAGACAATAAAGGAGCAAACCCACGTGCATGCCTCATTAGAAACCCCAAAGGCCCTTTTGTTGTCTTTCCAAGTCTTGTTAGCATTTCAGCAGTTACATCGTTCATTTTAGATTTTGTAGGATCATGTTTATCCAAATAACTAATAAATTTTGAAAGTCTTACTATAGGAGTATTTTTAGGAGGAGCAGAGGCATGTCCACCTGCAGACTTTGCAATAAACTTTAAATTACCAGTACTCTTTTCAAGGCTACCAATCATTGCATATTTACCCGTAGCTCCAGCCATAGGAGAGGCTACAATCATCCCACCTTCATCTATTATCAATCTAAGATGAACATTTTTATCTTTTAAGTACTGGCAAGTTTTAATTGCTCCATCACCCAAAACCTCTTCCCCACAAGAGGAGGCTATATAAACATCTGTTGGTGGTATATAACCATCAACAATTAATTCTTCTAAAGATTGGAATATACAAAATAAAGCACCCTTTGTATCAACAGTTCCTCTACCCCAAATAACACCATCTTTTATTTTTCCACTAAAGGGAGGATGTGTCCATACGCCACCTGCTTCAACAACATCTTGATGACTCATAAATAAAACGGGCTCACATTTTGGATCTTTACTTGCCCATTTAAATAACAAAGAGCCTTCAATATTAACAACTTCACAAGTCTTAAATACATTTGGAAAAAGTTCTTCTAACAAGATATGAAACTTTTCAAATTTCTCTTTCTGTTTAACATTATAAATTGAAATAGTTTCACACTGTATCATTTTAGATAGTTTAGAACTGTATAAATCTTCTCTTTGCTTCATTATTTAATCTCCTTATTTTTATGCCTAAATAATAAATATGCAGCGCCAATTGAGAGAGCTCCAATTACTATTATCATAGTCCCAGTATCACCAATTAAAAATGGGAAACCAATGCCAATTAAAACCATTGAAACCATTGCAAAAGTTGAAAGCTTCAAATCTTTAATAAAATATTGATAACCTAAAGCTCCAAATAAAGCAGGTAAAACATTGTCAAAAGCAGGTTTAATAACTGGATTTTGTAAAATTGGAGTTAATGGAACTATCATCAAAACACCCAAAGCAATAACAAGCATAGTAGTTAGGGCTGAAGTAGCAATAGCTAAAGTCATAACTATTTCATCCTCTGGAGTTCCTGCTGTGGTCTTTGCTAATTCTCTTGAGCTAAAAGCACAAGGAAGTTTTAAATTAGTTAAATTTCCTGTCAAAAAGGATAAATATACCCCGCCTATTCCAAGAAGTGGAACATAAATTAAATACTCTGCAATACAAGAGGGTATATATATCAACAATACCTTTGATACGGCTGTTACAAATGCTGGAAAATTAATATGAGCATTTGTAAGACTTGCAATTAAAAAAGGAGCACCTAACAAAGCGAGAACACCTACAGAAAGAAAAAATCTTCCATATTTATGAGTGTCTTCAATATATTTATCATAGTCAAAATTAGTATCTTTCATATTATCTCCCTACATTACCATCGAAAAGAACACAGTTGAAACCATTGCAATAATCATAGATAAAGCAAGTGAAAATGATTCCAATACTTTGAAATTTTTCTTTTTTATTAAATACTCAAAAATAGCCATTACAAAAGCTGAAACTAAAGCTGTTAATACAGGTATTGAAACACCATTTACAATAAAGTTTGCAACATAATTACCTAAGAAAGCAGCACATAGACCGATAAACATCGCAACCATTGCTATACCGGCAAAAGAAGGTCTATTTGTCTTTTTATTTTGTATAGATTTGTGTGAAAGCTTTTTAGTATATTGTTTTAAAGTAAATATAGTCAAAAGACATCCCCAAATTATTCCCACAGTCATAACTAATAAAATAGTAACAAGATCATCCATAGATAATAAAGCGCTATCTAAAGTTTTTCCAATTCCCTGTGCGGCAATCTGAGCTACTGTTGCCTCATATTGCAAATTACCTATTACAGATAATCTAAGCCAAGCTAAAGGAACACCTAAATTTCCACCTAAAGCTAAAACACCTAATAAAATTGAAATACTAGGAATAGCAGTAAAAGTGGCTGATGAGGTTACAGCTTTTTTTAATAAGGTTTTTTCCATACCCATTTTAATACCTGCACGATAACTTCTAACTATAAAAGTAAAACAAAACACACAAACAAAAAGTAAAATAGTAGCAACTATTAAATATATTGTTTTTGAATTAGCTAATGCTAAATAATCATTCATCAAATCCTCCAATTAGGATAATAATATTTAATGTAAAACATTATAATATGTAAACATATATTTCAGTATATCATAAAAAATTAAGATTAAAATAAAAATAATATTTTATAAGATTATAGACTGTTTTTCTTATAAAACATTGTTTCGAAACCCCAATAGAAATATGTTTCGATAAAGAAAATTAAACACATAATCAGATAAAATCTACAAACCTTCAAAACTATTTCAATTAAATAAATTTTATACTCGACAATTATTTATAATTTAATTCTATATATAATAAAGATTTATATAAAATATTTTTAATTAAATGTTAGACTATTAATAAATATATAAACCAGTATTGCATTATAATTTTTCAAAACTCTGTTTCAATGTTTCGTAATTGACAACCAAGATATATATGATAATGTATATATATAGAAAACATTTTCGATAAACAATTTCATTAAAAAAGGAGAAAAAAATGAAAAAAATACTATTATCATTTTTGATTATTTCCATGACTATTACATCAGTATTTGCTAGTGGTCAAGAAGAAGCTACTAAAGATGATGGCAAAATTGGTGGAACTTTAAAAATTTGGTCTTTCACAAACGAAATTAACACTATGGCTATTGCTTACCAAGAAGCTCATCCAGAAGTTAACGTGGAATACACTATGATTCCAATGACCAACGGAGAATATCAAACAAAAATTAAAGCTGCAATAAGCTCTAGAGATGTACCTGATGTTATGGCATTAGAAGCTGCATTTGTAAGAGACTATGTAGAATCAGACTTTCTACTACCTCTTGATGATTTACTTCCTAAAGCAAAAGAAATTGAAGTATACCCTTTTGTATTAGATGTAGGCTCTTTCGACGGAACAACTAAAGCTTATGCCTATCAAGCAACTCCTGGTGCTGTTTTCTACAGAAGAAGTCTTGCTAAAAAATATTTAGGCACTGACGATCCTGTAAAAGTACAAGAAATGTTAAAAGATTTTGACTCATTTAAAAAAGTAGCAAAAACATTACATGACAAGAGTAATGGTGATGTTTTTGCTGTATGTTCTTCAGGAGATTTTACCAATTTATTCTATGCAAACAGAGAAACTCCCTGGGTTATTGATGGAAAATTAAACATTGACAAAAAAGTTAATGAAATGATTAAAATAGCTAAAGAATTCAGAGATAATAAATGGGAAGCTCAAGCAACACAATGGGGTCAAGGTTGGTTCGCTGGAATGAACGATTCATTGGTTGATGCTGCTGGTAATGAAAAACAAATATTCTGTTATTTCTTACCTACCTGGGGTCTACCTTATGTATTAATGCCTAATGCAACTCAAAAAGTAGTTGATAACTCAACTATAGGTGAAACAACTGTTGGTGACTGGGCTTGTATCAATGGACCAATGCCTTATTATTGGGGTGGTACATGGATGGGCGTTATGGATGATGCCAAAAACATTGCAACAGCAAAAGACTTTATTGAATTCTCTACATTAAATGAAAACACATTAAAGAATTGGGCTTTAGGAAAATATACAAACGCATACTTAAAGAATATTGACCCATCTATTGGCGATACTCAATCTCAAGGTGCTGGAGACTTTGTATGTTCACAAAAAGTTGTTAGAGAAATCACAAGCGAATTTGACAATGCAGAAACATCAGAATTCTTAGCTGGACAAAACAGTTATTCTGGTTTTGCAAAAGCAGCTCCTGCTATTTCACTTAAACTAATGCAAGGTACCGATGATGCTATTCAAAGATCATTAAATGACCCTTTAAATAACTATGTTGAAGGTAAACTTACTTTTAATGAATGTATTGAAGCATTCAAAGACCAAGTTAGAACGGCAGTACCAGATATTATTGTAAAATAATTATTAACCTCTAAATCGTAATGCCGTAGTAATCTACGGCATTACTCTCTAAAAAGATAGGAGCATATATGAGTTTTGGAAAATCAAGCATAAATAAAAATAGTTCTGGTTATTTTTTTGTAATGCCTTTTGTACTTATATTTTTAACATTTGGATTATGGCCATTAATAAACACTTTTAGACTAAGTTTTACTGATACCATATTAATGAGTAGAACTTTTAAATATGTAGGGATTAAAAACTTTTTCATCATATTTAATGACCCATCATTCTTAAAAGCATTTAAAAATACAGCTTACATTTGGGTATTAAACTTTATCCCTCAAATTGGATTAGCCTTACTTTTCTCAGTTTGGTTTACCTCAAAAAGACTAAAATTGAAAGGCGTAGGAATGTTTAGGACTTTATTCTACTTACCTAATATATTAATGCCAGCGGCCATTGCTGCATTGTTTGCATCCCTTTTTGATTTTTATGGACCTGCAAACCAAATTCTTGTAAGACTTGGTGTTTTACCTGAAGCAATGATGTTCTTTAGAAATTCAAGTTTTACACAAATAATGGTTATTTACATTCAATGGTTCATGTGGTTTGGACAAACTATTATTATTATTATGGCTGGAATGACCTCTATTTCAGGAGACTTCTATGCATCAGCAATGATTGATGGCGCTAATAGTGGACAAATGTTTAGAAAAATAACACTACCAATGCTAAGACCTGTTATGGTTTACACTCTTGTTACTTCTTTAGTTGGTGGAATGCAAATGTTCGATATTCCATTTATGTTAACTGATGGAAGAGGTGCACCTAATGGTTCAATAATGACCGCAAACGTATTCATGTACATGAAATATAGTTCAAGCAAAGGCCACATCGGTTTAGCTTCTACTGTTGGTGTTATTATTTTCGTTATTACTTCAGTTGTGGCTTTAGGTATTTTTAAAATTCTAAGAGACCCTGATGAAGCCGCAGCAAAAAAAAAGAGGAGTTAGGTTATGAAATATAAAACAAATACAAACATTCAAAAAACTATTATTTACATAATTTTAATTATCATAACTATAATATGTATTATTCCTATTTGGTTGTTATTAGTCAATTCAACTAGATCTACACCAGCAATACAATCAGGAGTAAGTTTGATTCCAAGTAATAACTTAATAGTAAATTACAAAATATTATCAAGTAGAGGCCTAAATATTTGGAGAGCAGTTGGAAACTCATTTTATATCTCTATATTTTCAACACTCTTTGGTGTTTACTTTTCAGTAATGACTGCTTATGGACTAAAAGTTTACACCTTTAAAGGAAGAAAATTTTTGAACAATTTTATCCTTATATTAGTTTTAGTTCCAATGCAAACTTCAATTATTGGTTTTTACCAATATATGTCAAAGTTACATTTACTAAACTCATATATTCCTTTAATTATTCCTGCAGCAGCATCAGCAGCCACGGTTTTCTTTGCACTACAATATTTAGATGCTATCATTATTAAAGATCTAATTCACGCAGCTAGAATAGATGGTTGTTCAGAATTTGGAATTTTCCAAAAAGTAATGTTGCCAATAGCAGCCCCAGGTATGTTTACCTTAGCTATATTTGGATTTGTTGGATCTTGGAATAACTTCTTCACTCCATTTATTTTAATAAGCAAAATGGAAAAATATACCCTGCCTATGCTGGTTCAAACGCTTAGAGGAGATGCATATAAAACTGAGCTTGGTGCAATTTACCTAGGACTAGCTATGTCCATCTTCCCTATCCTTGTTGTTTATTCTATTTTCGCTAAATCTATTGTATCTGGTATTGCTATGGGAGCTGTTAAAGAATGATTAAAAATCCAGTACTAAAAGGATTTCATCCTGATCCAAGTATTCTTTGTGTTGATGACACTTTTTATATTGCCAATTCTACCTTTGAATATTATCCTTCTTTACAAATTTCAAAAAGTAAAGATTTGGCAAATTGGGAAAATCTTGGTGGTGTATTAAGTGACAAACATCTTTCATTAGTAGGAAACCCTTCTAGTGGAGGTGTTTGGGCTCCTTGTTTGACATATGATAAAGGTACTTTCTATATAGTTTATTCTGATGTTAAAACTTGGGCTGATTGTCCATTTAAAGATGTAAATAACTATATTACGAGTTCTAAAGAAATAACTGGACCCTGGAGTGAGGGCATTTATATTAATTCATCTGGATTTGATGCATCTCTTTTTCACTCTGGAGATAAAAAGTATTTTGTTAATATGGAATGGGATTGGAGAAAAGAAAATGCTAAGCAATTCACAGGAATTTTAATAACAGAATTAAATCCAATTACATTAAAGCCTATAGATGAGCCTAAAAATGTTTACAAAGGAACTGATAGAGGTTTGGTAGAAGGACCTCATATTTTAAAAAGAAACGACTATTATTATATAATTGCAGCTGAAGGTGGAACTTCTTACGAGCATGCGGTAACAATTGCTAGATCAAAAAATATCTATGGTCCTTATGAAACTCATCCAAATAAACATCTTGCTTCAAGCTACAATCAACCTGATTCACCAATAAAAAAGACAGGACATGGGAGTCTTTGTGAAGGGTTTGACGGAAGATGGTTTTTAGCAACTCTTTGTGGTAGACCCTTAGATAATACACTTTATTGCCCCCTCGGGAGAGAAACCGCAATAGATGAGGTTGTTTGGAAAAATGATTGGCCTTATTTGAAGAATGGAACAGTTGTGATGAGTGAATATTTTGAAGGATATGGAGAACTTGATTGTAGCACTGAAAAAACTATTTATGATATAAATAGTACTAAATTTAAAAATGATTTTCTTAGTTTAAGAGAACCATGTGATTATAAAATCAGAAATAATAAACTTATAATAAAAGGTGGATGCTCTCCTATCTCGAGGCATAATCAGCAATTATTAGCAAGACGAGTTGAAGATTTTAATTTTGAATTCGTTGTTGATCAATATTTTATTGCACAAACTTTCCAAGAATTATCGGGCTTAATATATAGATATGATGAAAATAATTTTTATTATTTATTTGTATCAAAAAATAATTTAGATAAAGATATTATAAATATATATTCAAGAATAGGTGGAGTTGATAGCTTCCCATTAAAGAACGGAATAATATTACAAGATTTTGATGGCAAAATCACTTTGAGTATTTATGTAAAAGATAAAAATGGTGTATTCTCCTTTAAAACTAAACAACAAGAAGCGTTAGAGAAATTACCTGTGGACATAGAAGTTAAATACTTAAGCGATGAAGGTGCTAAACCAATGGGCTTTACTGGAAGTTTTGTTGGAATGGAAGTTGTTGATTTTAACTATAAAAGTAAACAATCAAGATTTTCGAATATTGTATATATAGCAAAAGATAATAACAAATAATATTACAATAATAATGGAGTTTAATGTGACTACAATTTATGATGTTGCAGAAGAAAGTGGATTTTCAGTTGCAACAGTATCAAAAGTTTTTAATCGTTATTCAGGAGTCAATGATAAAACGAGAGAAATGGTCTTGCTAACAGCAAGGCGCATTGGCTACGCTCCAATTCAAAGAACAGAAGCACAAGTTAATAAAAAATCTTGGCTTGTTGGTGTTATTTTTAAAGAAGATTTAAATCAAGGCTTAATACACCCACATTTTGGTGGAGTATTAGAAACTTTTAAATTAGAAATGGAAAAAGCCGGGTACGATATAATATTTATTAACCGTAATTTTTCTAATCAGAATATGAGATATCTTGAACACTGTAGATATAGAAACGTTGATGGAGCTTTATTAGCTTCAAGTACTTTACCAGAAGAAGAAGCTGTAGCAATTCACCATGCTGGTATAAAGTGCGTTTCAGTTGAGAAAAAATATCCAAAAATCCCAACTGTAATATCAACAAATTATGAAGGGTCAATGAATGCCTTAACTTATCTTTATTCACTAGGACACAGAAGAATTGGGATATTAGCATCTCCTCTAAGTTCCCTTTCTGGATATGAGAGATTTGAAGCATATAAATATTTTTTAAAAAAATATAATCTTAACTATGATCCGAGTATAGTTAGTATTTGCGATACTTATAGTGATGGAGATGGATTAAAAAAAGCAACAGAACTAATAAATAAATCAAAAAATAATTTACCAACAGCGATTTTTGCAACTTACGATAAAATAGCTATAGTTTTACAATCAATGCTATTAAACAGAGGACTTTCAGTTCCTAATGATATTTCAATTATTGGCTTTGATGATATTGAGATTGCTTCAGTTTCAACACCGACTCTTACGACTCTTCGTCAATACAGATCAGAAATAGGTCGTAAGGCAGCAGATTTGATGAAAAGACAACTAAATAATGAAACAATTAATACAAGTGAAATATTTAGGATACCCACTGAATTAATTATTCGTGATTCCACTTGCCGTGCAAGAATAATAGAGAGGATTTAATATGGATTTTAACAAAGACTTTGCTTGGGGTGTTGCAACCTCTTCTTACCAAATTGAAGGTGGAAACCTTGAAGATGGTAGGGGCAAAAATATATGGGATGATTTTAGTAAATGGCCAAAAAAAGTATATAACCACCATGATGGGTTAATAGCTTGTGACCATGTTAATCGTTTTAAAGAAGATGTACAAATTATGAAAAAAATAGGTGTTAAAGCCTATAGATTTTCAATAAGTTGGCCTAGAATTTTACCTAATGGTACCAAAGAAATTAATCAACAAGGATTAAAATTTTATCACGATTTAATTGATGAATTGCTTGATAATGGAATTGAACCTTATATAACACTATTTCATTGGGATTTACCTTTAGCCCTTCATAGAAAAGGTGGTTGGTTAAATCCAAATATTATTGATGCATTTGAAGAATTTGCAACATTAGTTGCTAAAGAATTTACACCTAAAGTAAAATACTTTTTTACTTTAAATGAACCTCAATGCTTCTGTGGACAAGGTTATGTAACAGGGACTCATGCCCCTGGTTGGAAATTAAATTATAGTGATTCACTATTTCTATTCCATAATGCAATGAAAGCACATGGAGTAGCTACTAGAGCTCTAAGAGATAATGCAAAAGGCCCAATTACCATAGGTTATGCACCTACAAGTATTCCTGTCATCCCTAGGGATAATTCACAGCATGAAATAGAACTAGCTCGTGAAAAGTATTTTGAATTACCTTCTTTAGATAAACACTATCATTTTAGCACATCACTCTTTAGTGACCCTGTAATTCTAGGTGATTACCCTGAAGATTATTATGTAAAATATCAAGGATATACTCCTGAAATTACAAAAGAAGATTTAAAACTTATTAATCAACCCTTAGATTTTCTTGGACAAAATATTTATACAGGTTATAAAAAAAATATTTTGGAAGAAAATGATCCTCATACTGATTTAAATTGGGATATTGTCCCTGAAGCATTATATTGGGGTCCAAAATTTTTATATGAAAGATATAAATTACCAATTTATATAACAGAAAATGGTCTGGCTAATTCCGATAGAATTGCATTAGATGGTAAAGTTCATGATCCTCAAAGAATAGATTATCTAAATAGATATTTATTAGAGCTAAAAAGAGCTATTGACGATGGCGTCGATATTAGAGGGTATTTCCTATGGTCCTTACTTGATAACTTTGAGTGGTTTGAAGGATATAGATCTAGATTTGGATTAGTTTATGTTGATTATTCAAATCAACAAAGAATTATGAAGGATTCAGCCTATTGGTACTCTTCTGTTATAAAAAATAATGGAACTAATCTTTAAAAGGACCTTCACTTATTTGACAGGTTTTTATAAAGTTTTAAAAAGGAAGAAATAAAATTATGAAGAATAAACAGATTTATTTAGGAAATACTGTACTGGAAATTAGCTCTGCAGAGGTTGCGGGTGAATTTGTAAATATTCAGAATGAGAAATTTTACAAAATTGCAAACTATGATCACATGGCAGACTTTTTTATGACAATAGTCAGTGATTCTGATCATTGGATATTCATTTCCAGTAATGGGTCATTGTCTGCGGGAAGAAAAAATCGGGATAATGCTCTCTTTCCTTATTATACCGAAGATAAGATCCATGATTATCGCGGAATTACTGGAAGTAAAACAATTGTCAGAGTTGAAATGGATGAAAAAATCTATTTATGGGAGCCCTTTGCTAAAGAAATGGGGAATATCTATCAAATAGAGAGGAATCTTTACAAGAGTGAGTACGGCAATAAGATTATTTATGAAGAGATAAATAAGGATTTGGGAATTGGTTTCCAATATGGCTGGTATAGTAGCGAAAAATTCGGAATTATTAAAAAATCTATAATAAGCAACAGAAACAATAAAGCTATCAGCCTGGAGATTCTGGATGGTATAAGTAATATTCTTCCCAGTGGAATTGACTATGATTTTCAGAATGAGTACAGCAATCTTCTCGATAGCTATAAAAAGAATGAATTATTAAAGGATACAGGACTGGGACTTTTTCTTCTTAGCTCTATACCTGTAGATAGAGCGGAACCAAGTGAATCCCTGATTGCGACAACTGTCTGGTCAAAGGGTCTGCTCAATAATAAGATTCTTATTTCCAGTAATCAATTGGATAAATTTAGAAAAGGATTGCCCATATATACAGAAACTGATGTCAGGGCTGCAAGAGGAGCATATTTCATTTCTGCCAGCCTGGACTTTGAGCAAGACCAGAGTTATGAATGGATGATTGTTTCCGAAATTAATCAGAGTTCAACTGATGTTGCCAATCTTAACACCTTACTTAGCTCTAAGAATTTCAATCTTGAATCAGTAAATATTGATATTCAAAACGGAACCACCAATCTCATTAAGAAAGTAGCCGGTGCCGATGGATTGCAGATCAGTAATGAAGAACTTTGCTCAGTCAGTCATTTTTCAAAGACCCTGTTTAATATTCTACGGGGTGGTACTTATCCTGATAATTATACTGTCAATACAATAGATTTTAAGAAATTTGTACATCAAGCTAATAAAAGAGTAGGATTAGAACTTGAAACTTTCCTTGCCAAACTACCTGGAGAAATTTCAATTCAGGATCTTATTAGACAAGCTGCTGTTTCGAATAATCCAAATTTCATACGAATATGCTATGAATATCTGCCCTTGAGTTTCAGTAGAAGACATGGAGATCCAAGCCGTCCCTGGAATATTTTTTCAATCGAAAATATAAATGCCGATGGCACAGAAAAATTGGATTATCAGGGTAACTGGCGGGATATTTTCCAAAACTGGGAAGCTTTGTCACTGTCTTATCCACAATATATTGAGAATATTATTAGTAAATTTGTCAATGCCTCCACTCCTGACGGATACAATCCCTACCGTATTATGAGGAATGGAATCGATTGGGAAAGCCCAGATGCGAATGATCCCTGGTCCTATATTGGATACTGGGGGGACCATCAGATTATTTATCTCCAAAAGCTTCTTGAAATCTCAAATAGATATCATCCTGGAAAACTTGAGGAACTACTCTCTCAGGATATATTTACTTATGCGAATGTTCCTTACAGGATTAAGTCTTATAATGATATTAAGAAGAACCCAAAGGAAACTATTGAATTCAATTATGAATTAAATGAAAAAATTACAGGGTTGGTTAATGAGATCGGAAGTGATGGGCGTCTCATCCTTCAGGCTGATAATAAAGTTTATCATGTTAATTTAATGGAAAAAATTCTTGTTACACTGCTGACCAAATTGAGTAATTTTATTCCTGAAGCTGGTATCTGGTTAAATACCCAACGTCCTGAATGGAACGATGCTAACAATGCTCTGGTGGGTAATGGTGCCTCTATGGTAACTCTTTATTATATGCGTCGATTCCTTCAGTTCTGGAATGAAAAGTTTTCTGAGATACCTGAGTGTACTTTCCAGGTATCTGAGAATTTGAGAATTTTGTTTGATAGTATACAAAAACTTTTTTCTCATAATATCTCAAGCTTAAAGATTGGTTTTTCTGATAAAGATCGACTGTTATTTGCAGATACTCTCGGTGAAGCTGGGGAGCTGTATCGCAATTCAATTTATAAGAATTCTTTTTCCGAATCAAGGGATACTGTTGGTTCGAAAGAACTTACTGAGTTTACTCTCCTTGCATTGAAGTATATTGATCAGTCAATAAGTGCCAACAAACGTAAAGATGGACTTTATCATACGTATAATTTGATTTCATTTAACCAGGAAGGGATCTCTATTCGTCCTCTGTATGAAATGCTTGAAGGCCAGGTAGCAGTCTTAAGTTCTGGTTATTTATCCTCTGAAGAAAGCCTGGACGTTCTTGACTCCCTTAAAGAGAGTAAGTTGTTCAGGAAAGATCAATACAGTTATTTGCTTTATCCCGATCGTGAACTTCCAAGATTCACAGAAAAGAATACTATTTTAAAGGATCGTGTCCAGGAATCAAAACTATTAATGAGACTAATCGCCCAAAAAGATTTATCAATACTTAGTATTGATACGAATGGACAATACCATTTCAATGGAAAATTTAGGAACGCTGAAGTCCTTAACAGTGCTCTATATTTATTGGACAGTACGAAATACGGTCCTCTTGTAAATGAAGAAAAAGATGAAGTACTGAATTTATATGAAGAAATGTTTGATCATCAGTCTTTTACCGGTAGGTCGGGTACTTTCTATGGTTATGAAGGGCTGGGAAGTATTTATTGGCATATGGTCTCAAAGCTCTTACTTGCTGTAGAAGAATGTTTTTTCAATGCATCTGATGGACCCGCTGAGCCGGGAATAATTGGTAGATTAAAAAACCACTATTACGAAATAAAAGCAGGGATTGGATTATACAAATCTCCTGAACTATATGGTGCCTTCCCAACGGATGCCTATTCTCATACACCTGGTAATGCAGGTGTCAAGCAGCCGGGAATGACAGGTCAGGTGAAAGAAGATATAATCTCCCGAATGGGAGAACTTGGACTAAGAGTTATAAAAGGAAAAATTATATTCGATACAAAACTTATCAATGAAAATGAGTTTCTCTGCAACGAAAAAAAGTTCACATACTTTTCAAATGAAGGTAAAAAGCAGGAGCTCATATTAAAACCAAACCAACTTGGTTTTACCGTGTGTCAGGTTCCGGTAGTCTATACCTTGAATGGTACTAAAAAAATAACACTCTCCTTTAAAACCGGAAAAAGAGAAAAAATAATTGGGAATTCATTAGATACACAGATAAGTAGCCATATTTTTAATCGCACTGGTGAAATTGAGCTTATTCAGGTTGAAATTTAATGATATATTTTATACGGCTTTAGATGAGATTGAGCAGAAATACTAAAATTGATTTGATTAAGGAAAATAATGTTGAGAGCCTATCAAAAACAGTAATAATATTATTAGAGTCCTCAGATCAATCTGGTTGAAGCCGGGTATTAGTAGGATTAGGCTTACAGATTTGAGGCTTATAGAGAAAATAGCTGAGTCTCTTACTTCCTATAAACGGGGCCAAAAACCTGTAGGTCTGAAACTCTGTGATGAAACTGGAATATTGTTGAATCTTTAGATAACTTGAAAACAACTCTAAGAAAAATAAAAACTACCAAAATGAAAGATAAATGGTATTTATCTAGATTCACAAGCCATATTACACTCTTGTGTGAAAAGTTAGATATAAAGTTCAAAAGCCAAGAAATTAAAAAGTAGAATTTATTGACTTTAGAACCCTAAATATAAAAAAGTTACGGTTTAATTATAAATTAATAATAACCAAGGGGATATAAAATTAAATAAAAATCCCACAAATAATA
>CAZJGS010000036.1:0-20087 GCA_964545735.1 uncultured Spirochaetaceae bacterium | reverse complement strand
AATATTTTACAGTGTTACCCCATTTTTAAATATCGCTATTTGATTGTAGTTATTTATTTCATTTTTAGTTTTTATTTCTCCATCGGATAAAGAAATAATATAAGAGAATAGTTGATCTCTTATTTTCTTTTTATCTTGTTCTAAAAAGGCAGAAGCATCAAAATCAATCCAGTTTTTCTTATTTTTTGCAAGTTTATTATTTGTAGCAATTTTAACTGTTGGAACAACACCTCCTAGAGGTGTGCCGCGTCCTGTTGTAAATAATATCAAATTAACTCCACTAGAGCTCATATTAGTTGTGGAAACTATATCGTTGCCAGGACCATCGAGTAAAAGAAGGCCAGATTTATCAATTATTTGTCCATAATTTAATACTCCTTCTATAGGTGCTTTACCACCTTTTTGTACACAGCCTAGGGATTTATCTTCTAATGTTGTAATACCTCCATCTTTATTACCAGGAGATGGATTTTCATATACTACTTGATTATTATCAATGTAATATTGCTTAAAATTATTAATTAAATTTACACAATCGTCAAAAACTTGTCTATTTACACATCTATCCATTAATATTTGTTCTGCTCCAAACATTTCAGGAACTTCTGTTAAAAGAACACTTGCTTTGTAGGCTGATAATTTATCACAAACTAAGCCCACAAGTGGATTGGCACTAATGCCTGAGAGACCATCAGAGCCTCCACATTTCATTCCAATTTTTAATTTTGAAATACTTACTTTTTCTCTTTTAGCTTTTGAGGCATAATCAATTAATTCAAGTAGAAGTTTTTTTGAATCAGCAATTTCATCTTCACTTTCCTGGGCAATTAAAAATTTAACTCTATTTTTATTATAAGGGCCTAATTCCTCTTTGAATTTTTCAATAGTATTATTTTCACAACCTAGTCCTAATACAAGAACTCCCCCAGCGTGAGGATGTTTTACCAAATTAGCTAATATTTTCTTAGTGTTTTCATGATCTTCTCCCATTTGAGAACAACCATAGGGATGAGTAAGGGCTAGAACTTTATCAATATTAGTATTTGTAATTTTCTCAGTAGCCCACATTTCAAGAGTTTTTGCTATGTTATTTACACAGCCTACAGTTGGGACAATCCAAATATCATTTCTAATAGCAATATCACCTGTTTCTCTAACAAAAGCATTTATGAAAATATTATCTTTAGCAGGGTTCTCATTTTCCCAAAGTTTTTTTAATTCTTTAGCTGTTTCTTCATTGTAATGATATTCATTTTTTTCACCTAAATTTGTTACAATATTGTGGGTGTGAATATGAGAACCTTTGTTAATTAAAGTCTTAGCTTTTCCAATAGGATAACCATATTTTATTATATTATCTCCCTCAGCAATATCACAAAGGGCTACTTTGTGACCCTGAGGAATATCATCACAAAGAGTTAATACTTTATTACTCAATGAAATTTTATCACCTTTTTTTAAAGGGGATAGAGCAATTAAAACATTGTCTTCTTCTCTTATTTTTATAAATTGATTACTCATTTAATTGTTCCTATTTACAAATTGCTTTAATGCTTTTTTCATACCATTTTCACATATTAAATTAAAATATTTAAGGACTTTATTTTCTAAATTATCTATTTTAGTTAAATCCACATCCCACCACTCTGTTTTAGTTAAAACTTTATTAACGATAACTTTTCTATTTTCAGCTATTGATTCATCTTCTTCTATATAAAGAGTTTCAAAGAATTCTAATACTGATTCATCATCCTTAATACAATATTCACTATCATTATAAAAACCTTTCATGCTTCTATTTTCAATATTCTTTCCTTTATAGAAAACAATTAATGAAGCTATGGAGAAACAAAGAGCTTCTGGCACTTTATTCTTCTTTATTACATAAGAGAGAAGAGATGGAAGATCTCTAGTTTTAAATTTGGAAGTTGAATTTAGGGAAATAGCTAATACACTGTGATTTAGAAATGGATTTTTAAATCTATTTAAAACATCAGAGGCATAATCAAGAAGCATTTGTTTATCTCCATCCATAGATTCAATTATTTCATCAAACAAACCTTCTCTGATAAATTTATAAACAACTTCATCATTTAGGGCTTCATCAACAGTTTTTATTCCATATAGATGAGCGGCTAATACCATAAGAGTATGAGTACCATTTAGAATTCGAACCTTTCTCTCTCTATAGAAGGACATATCATCCGTGAATACGACATTTAGGCCAGCTTTGTCTAAAGGAAAGGCTTGTTTTAGTTTTTGTACATCTTTATCAGTTTCAATTACCCATAAATGGAATAATTCAGCTGTATCTAATAAATTATCTTTATATCCAAGTTTTTCACAAATTTTATCAGCTTCACTTTTGGGATATCCTGTTACAATTCTATCAACTAGAGAATTAGTAAAAGTACATTCGTCTATTACCCAAGAGATAAAATCATCTCCTAATTTCCATTCTTTTGCATATTTTAGTATTAAAGCTTTTAGATTATCACCATTTTTTTCAATTAATTCACAGGGAATAAAGATTAATCCATGGCCTTTTTTATTAAAGAAATTATATCTTGAGAACAAAAATTGAGTAACTTTAGCAGGAAAAGAGGCGGCAGGTGCATCAGCTAGTTTACAATTTTTTTCATATCTAATCCCAGCTTCAGTAGTATTAGATACAACAAATTTTAAGTCATCACTTTTACTTAATTGTATATATTTATCAAATTCTTCATACACATTAATACAGCGGCTAACGCAAGTAATTTTTCTATAATTTTCTACAATTTTGTTGTCTTCAATTCCTCTGGTAATAGTTGTATAAAGTCCATTTTGATCATTAATCATATTACTTAGGCCCCTAGAGAGGGGTTGTATGATAACCACATTACTATCAAAGTTAATTTTTTCATTTGCAATATCGACTTGCCAATCCACAAAGGCTCTTAAAAAATTGCCTTCTCCAAATTGAAGGATGGATTCTTTTCTAGAGACAGTACTAGTTATTTCATTAATAGTTTTCATAAATTACCTCAGATATACATTGTTGTATACATCATTGTATATGATATTGCTTTTTTGTCAATAATAAACTATAATTCTTTATCAAGATAACTAGTAAGGACTACTACATGGCAAATAAAAAGTTAACTTTAAAACAAGTAGCATATGAGTATATAAAATTAAAAATTGTAAATTGTGAATATGCACCTAACGCTTTTATTAATGAAGAAATGATTGCTAGTGAATTAAAAGTGAGTAGGACTCCAATTAGAGAAGCTCTTATGAGACTTGAGACGGAACAACTTGTGCAAATTTTACCCAAAAGAGGTATTGTTGTTTGCCCCTTAACTCCTGATTTAATAACTTCTATTTTTGAAACCAGGCTTTTATTAGAGCCTTATATTTTAGAAAATTATGGAATGTACATAAATAGAGATAAATTATTAGAATTTAAAAAACTATATGAAGTTGAGTATCGTCATAGTAAAGTTGAATTTGAAATTGATGATGAATTCCATAGTTTATTATACAATTCAAGCAAAAATGCCTATTTGATAAAAACCTTAGAAAATACAGCCTTTCAAAATCAGAGAATTCGAGTTTATTCTGGTATTAAAGTATTTAGAGTTCCCTCCACTTATGATGAGCATCTTAATATTATTAACGCAGTACTTGATAAAGATTATAAGTTAGCAGCAGAGAGAATGAAGCAGCATATAATAAAATCAAGGAAAAACTCTTTAGAAATTGTTTTTTCATCTTAATAAGAAATTTATAAATATCTATATATAGTATATTGGAGAGTAAAAGTTATGAAAGAATTTATGGGTAGTGATTTTTTATTGCAAAGTGATAGTGCTAAAGCATTATTTGAAGCTGCTAAAGATATGCCAATTTTTGACTATCATTGTCACCTAAATACAAATGAAATTGAAGAGAATAAAAGATTTGATTCAATCGTAGATGTATGGCTTGGTGGGGACCATTATAAATGGAGAGCAATGAGAACTTTTGGGTTTGATGAGAAACTAATTACTGGAGATGGAGATCCTTATGATAAATTTTATGCCTGGGCACAAACTGCAGAAAATTTAATTGGAAATCCACTTTACCATTGGACTCATTTAGAATTACAGAGGGTTTTTGATATAAAATTACCTTTGAATACTAAAAATGCAAAAACTATTTATGATATAGCAAATGAAAGGTTGCAAAATGATAAAGATTTAGATGTTTATGGCATTATGAAAAAGTTTAATGTTTATGCTGTGGGAACAACAGATGATCCCCTCGATACTCTTGAGTATCATAAAAAGATTATCGATAGAGGAGATTTACAAACAAAAGTGCTACCTTCTTTTAGACCTGATAAAGCTATAAATATTAATAACGACGGCTTTGTAGATTATATTAATAAATTAGCAGATCTTTCAAATATCAAAATAAAAAGTATTAGTGATGTTGTATCAGCCTTAGTTAAAAGACTTGATTATTTTATTGAGATGGGTTGTAAAGCCACCGATCATGGTCTTGAAGGTGTTCCCTCATTATTTTTGAGTGAGAGTTGTGTAAATGAAATATTTATAAAGAAAATGAATAATGAAATATTAAGCGAAGCAGAGGCGGAGGCTTATAGTTCTTATATATTATTAAATTTAGCTAGAGAATATCACAAAAGAAAAATTGTAATGCAGCTCCATATTTCTGCCTTAAGAAATAACAATACTAGAGTATTTAATTTGATTGGCGGTGATACAGGTTTTGATAGCTCTCATGATAAAAATGTAGCCGTTAATACTTCAAAATTCTTAGATGAATTGGAAAAGAGTAATCAGTTACCTAAAACAATTCTTTATTCACTAAATCCAAAGGATCACTATTCACTAGCTACTTTAATGGGCTGTTTTCAAGGTGATGGTATCAAATCTAAAGTACAACTAGGTTCTGGTTGGTGGTTTTTAGATCACAAAGATGGGATGGAAGAGCAAATTAAGGTTTTAAGTAATCTTTCAATGCTTCCTAATTTCGTTGGTATGTTAACAGATAGTAGATCTTTCTTATCCTATCCAAGGCATGAATACTTTAGAAGAATTCTATGTAATATTATTGGAAATTGGGTAGAAGAGGGCGAAATCTATAATGATAAACAAATGCTAAATAAAATTGTTAAGGATATTTCCTTTAACAATGCAAAAAATTATTTTAATTAATTTGTAAATATATCGTTAATTTCTTATAGAGCAGTATAAAAATGGAGATGAAATAGAGTTCAATATCTTGTCATTTTATACCGCTCTGTCATATACTCGCACCTATGGAAACCTACAATACTGACGATATTATTTTCGCTTTAGCTACAGGCTGGAATCAAAGTGCTTTAGCTGTTATTAGAATAAGTGGAGAAAGTTCATTAAAAGCTCTATCTACTTGTTTCTCTAGACCTAAAAGTTTATTAGCTGCTAAAAATGCTACCTTACTTCATGGCTATATCTTAGGTGAAGATAATCATAAAATAGACGAAGTTGTTGTTTCAATAAATTTGAAAGGACATGGATATACTAAAGAAGAAGCAATTGAAATAACCACGCATGGTTCGTTAGCCGTTATAACTGCAATTATGAATGAATTGTCCTTGCATGGAATGAGACAAGCAAAGGGTGGCGAATTTACCCTAAGAGCCTTCTTAAATGGGGCTATGGACTTAACACAAGCAGAAGCTGTGCATGAGCTTGTAAAATCTCAAAGTCAAATGGAAAGAGGTTTGGCTCTTGGAAGATTACAAGGTTCTTTACACAAAAGAATTGAAGAATTAAAACAAAACTTACTGCAAGCTATGGCTGTAATTGAAGTTCAACTTGATTATGCAGAAGATGAAGTTGAAGATTTTGACTTTCCCAAACAAATAATTGAAAATACAAAAAATGATATAGCGACCCTCTTAAATACTTATGAAACAGGCCGTCTTTATGGCCAAGGTGTTAAAATAGTATTAGCCGGTAGTACAAATGCTGGAAAAAGTTCTTTGTTTAATTTGTTATTAAAACAACAAAGAGCAATTGTTTCAGATATAAGAGGAACTACTAGAGATTATATTGAAGCACACACAACTATAAGGGGAATTCCCGTTAGATTGTATGATACAGCCGGTCTTAGAGATAGTAATGATGTTATTGAAAATGAAGGTATCAAGAGAACTAAAGAATTACTTGACGCCTGTGATGTGATTATATATTTAGTTGATGGAGTTGATGAAGATACAATTGTAGATACGAGTATTATTGACAACCCTAAGACTATCTTAGCTTATACAAAAAGAGATATTAAACATAGAAAAGAAGCAATATCTATAAGTACAATAACCGCTGAAGGACTAGAGCATCTTTTTGATGCAATAATTGAAAAAACAGCATCTGGTATTTCAATATCTGATGATTCAACCCTAGTTATCGAATCAAGTAGACAATTTAATTTGCTAGAAGAAGCAAAAGAGTCCTTAAATAGTGCTCTTGAACTAGCCGCTATTGATATGGGCCTAGATATTATAGCATTAGAGCTTAGTTCAGCTATCACCTCCTTAGGTGGATTAACAGGTGAAATTACAAGCGATGACATTTTGGAAAAGATTTTTAGTGGATTCTGCGTTGGAAAATAAGGAAATAATATGGATTATGATGTAATAGTAATTGGTGGTGGTCACGCTGGAATTGAAGCCTGCCTTGCCACTAGTAGAATTGGGTTTAAAACCCTTTTAATAACACAAAATATAGATGCGATTGGACGACTTTCTTGTAATCCCTCTATTGGCGGTCTTGCTAAGGGTAATATAGTTAGAGAAGTAGATGCACTAGGAGGTGAAATGGCTCACCTCATAGATAGCACAATGATCCAATATAGAATTTTAAATAGAAGAAGAGGTCCAGCGGTTCAGGCTCCTAGAGCTCAAGCTGACAAATTTGCTTACCATGTGAAGGCCAAACATACTCTTGAATTACAAAGTAATTTAGAAATATTTATGGATACTGTTGTTGATTTAATAATTGATCATGATAGAAATGTTATAAATGGAGTCATTACTGAAAGAGGCCATAAAATAACATCAAAAACTGTTGTATTAACTACAGGTACTTTTATGGATGGCAGAATCTTTATTGGTGAGTATGATGCTCCTTGTGGAAGACTTGGGGAGGCTGCAGCAGTTGGTCTCGGTACAGCTCTAAGAAAGCATGGCTTTGACTTGGGTAGAATGAAAACAGGTACTCCAGCGAGAGTTAGAAGATCTTCAATAGATTTTTCAGAGTTGGAGGAGCAACCAGGGGATGACCCTATGATGCCTTTTTCTTTTGATTATGAAAAAATTGATAGACCCTCCATTCCTTGTTACATTACTTGGACAAATGAAAAAACTCATGCAATTATTAGAAAACATATGCATCTATCTCCTCTTTATGGAGGAAAAATTGTAGGTAAAGGTCCAAGATACTGTCCCTCAATTGAAGATAAAGTTGTTAAATTCCCAGATAGAGATAGGCATCAAATCTTTATTGAACCAGAGGGCGTCGAGAGTGAAGAACTTTACTTAAATGGTTTGTCCTCTTCTCTTCCTGAATTTGTTCAAAATGAATTTATGAGAACTCTTAAGGGTTTAGAGCATGTAGAAGTGATGAGACCTGCCTATGCTGTTGAATATGATTATATGGATCCACTTCAATTACTTCCTTCCCTTGAAACAATAAAAATTAGTGGTTTATTCATAGCTGGCCAAACAAACGGTACAAGTGGTTATGAAGAAGCAGCTTGCCAAGGTATAATTGCCGGTATTAATGCAGCTCAAAAACTAAAAGGCGAAGAAGCCATTGTACTTTCAAGAGCTGAAAGCTATACAGGTGTTTTAATTGATGATTTGGTAACAAAAGGAACAAAAGAACCTTATAGAATGTTCACCTCCCGTGCTGAATATAGACTTAATATGAGACACGATTCTTGTGATCAAAGATTAACTGAACTCGGTCATAAAGTTGGTCTTCAAAGTGAAGAAAAATTAGAAAGATTGAAAGATAAATTACAAAAGATAGAGAGTGTTAAAGAGTTACTTAGAGCAAATTCTTATATCAAAAAGAATGCTCATCAAGCTCTAAAAATGCCTGAAGTTGTAATTGAAGATATGATGGAAAAAATACCTGACTTGTCTCTATATAGTGAGCCTATTAGATATCAAGCTCAACTAGATGTTAAATATGAAGGTTACGTTAAGAAACAAGACAAAGAAGTAAAGAGATTTTCTAGTTTAGAATCTATTAGAATCGCTGATGATTTTGATTATGATAGTGTAAGTGGTGTGAGCTCTGAAGGTATTGAAAAATGCAAGCAAATTAGACCTCGAAGTATTGGACAAGCTAGTAGAATTAGTGGTCTTAGAACAACTGATATTGCTTTGCTTATGGTCCATGTAAAAAAGTGGAGAAGTAAGAAATAGTGAAATATGAAAATCTATTAAGAGATTGCTTAAAACAAGTAGATATAAAAGTTAGTGATAATCAGATAAATAAGCTTTTAAGATATGTAGCCGAAATTGAACTTTTCAACAAAGCCTATAAATTAGTAGGTGCTCAAAATGAAGAAATAATCACAAAGCATATAATGGATAGTTTAATTGCTGTTAAAGAGATTGAAAAACTCATTGATGATGATTCTCTTATTTGTGATGTAGGCTCTGGGGCGGGACTTCCTGGTATTCCTTTGGCTATTTATTTTGAAAATAATAAATTTACACTAGTGGAAAGAATGAGTAGAAGAGTTAATTTTTTAAACAATGCAATTTTAGCCTTACAAATAAATGATAGAGTAAGTGTTGTAGCAAAAGATATAAAAGAGGTTGATACTATTTTTGATCTTGTTACTTTTAGGGCTTTTCATCCTTTGTTTGACATTGTTGATGATCTTGATAAAGTTACAAATGATAGTTCAATAATTTGTGCTTACAAAGCAAAAAAAGAAAGTGTGGAAGCAGAGTTAATAATAGTTGATGAATCTTGCAAAAGCAAATGGGAACATAAAAATATAGACTTAGATATTCCCTTTATTGATGCACCTAGAATGCTATGTTTACTTACTAAAAAAAAATAAATTAAAAAGAATTGTTAAAAAGAGTGATTTTTTTATTTGTTTTTAACAAAGATTTATGACAATAATATTTTTATATGTAATTTTTGGTCGAAGAGATTGTCTAAATATGATATGATAATAAAGAAAAATACCATATGGACTCAATAGTGAGAAATAAAAATAAAAGCAAAACAAAAGATAAAACAATGAAAAGTACTAACAAAAAGATAAAAACAAAGACAAAAAAGGCAACTAAATTTTCATTAGTTGTCGCTATTTTGTTATTAATTTCTTCATTGTTTTTCACCTCGATAATTTTAATAACACTTTTTAATAAACCGATCTTTTTAGCTGGATATTCTGCTATTATTAGCAATTATTTGTCCTATCATATAAGTTTTGTAAAGGGTAGTATATTTTATTTACTGCCTACATTTATTTCAATGTTTATAATTTCAATAATGATTTTTTCCTATCGTGGTAGAAAACCATATTCTTATATAAAGATATTAATCTTTATGTTATTTGTTTTTAGTTTTTATTTATTCATATGCAAAGCCTTAAGTCGTCCCTTTCCAGGTATTTTGAGAGCCTCTTTGTTAAATGATAGCTTAACTTCAGTTCAAATATCCTTTAGAATACTGTTTTTCGTAATTGTTCAAGGTGTATTACTTATTATTTTTAATCCAATTTGTGATCATTTAAACGATAGATACAATAAGAAACCCACTAGAATTAAAAAGAAAACAAACAAATCACTCGAAAAAAAACAACCAAATAAAGTTCAAACACCAGAAATACCCAAAGCAACAAGAAAACTCAAAAAAAGTGAATTGGGCATGGAATTTCCAAAACCTATTGATATTCCAACTCTTTCTTTTATAGAAAAGCAATCGATTAATAAAGATGTTGGTGTTATAAAAACTCCTATGAATGTTGAAAAATATCAAGCTAAAGACCAAGAAATTAAGAAAGAAATTGAAGATGATTTTATTTCTAATTTAAATCCTAAGCAAACCATATCACTTGAAACTCTACGATTAGCTAAAAAGAATGTTGAAGAAAAAATGAATAAGCTAAACAATCCTGAGCAAATAAGAAAGACTCCATTAAAATCTTCAAATAACAATGAGGCTATAAGTTTTGAATCTATCCTTCAACAAAATTTAGAATCTAATAAAGCTGCTATTGATCCAGATTTGAACAATGAGCCTAGGGCTGAAAGTGCTGCAGTTAGAGATTATAAAGCTCAAGAAGCTTTGGATGTGAAAAATAAAGTATCAAGTATTTATAACAGTAAGATTAGAAAAAATTCAGCTGTTCAAAAAAAGAAGAATGAAGATTATTTACATAACCCTTTAAAAAATATAATGAATGGGGGATATTTAGCAAAAGCCACAGAAAAAAATTCAATCAAAGAAAATATTGAAGAAGTAGTTGAAAAGCCTGAGTCAAAAAGACAATCCACTTCAAGTATTGTTGATGAAATTAATAGAAACTTATCGTCTCAAAAGAGTGAAAATCATGGTGATGATTTTAGTGATGTTAATTTTTCTGATGTTGATCTTGATATTAAACAAGCAGAAACAACATCTTCAACACTTGCTTCAAATGGTGGTAATCAACAATATGATACTCCCTTAGCTGAAAACTCTTATGCAACTGCAAATTATAATAGCACTGCAAAAGCTGTAGGAAATGGAGAGCTTGTTGATGAAAAAGAAGAATTAATAAAAACAGTTGAAGAGGATGAAGATTTAGAATCTGCTGTAGCCGGTCTCATTAGCTCAAATATAGTAGACAATAATAAATATTCTTATAAATTCCCACCACAAGCTTTACTTCGTGAGTATCCACAATCAACTCAATTTGTTGATGAAGATGCTAAGTTACAAGCTCAAATTTTAGTAGAAACTTTAGCACAATTTAAATATGAAGTTGAACTGAGGAATATAATTAAAGGACCAACTGTTACTATGTTTGAAATAATTCCAGCACCTGGGATTAAGATTAATGCAATTACAAATTTAAGAGATAATATAGCTATGAATCTAGCTGCTAAAAAAGTTAGAATTTTAGCACCTATACCAGGTCAAACTGCAGTTGGTGTAGAAATACCAAATTCTAAAAGAGATAAAGTTGGGTTTAAAGAAGTATTAACTAGTTCTAGCACTTTAGATATGGCTCTCCCTATGACTATGGGAAAAACGCTCTATGGCGATTGTATAGTTTTTGATCTAGCTTCTTCTCCCCATATGCTGATTGCAGGCTCAACTGGTTCCGGCAAAAGTGTTTGTATCAATTCATTAATTTGTTCTATTCTTTATACAAGATCTCCTAGAGATGTAAGACTAATTATGGTTGATCCAAAAGTAGTTGAATTAACACTTTACAATGGTATACCACACCTTTTAACCCCTGTTATTACTGAGCCAAAAAGAGCTTTAAAAGCTTTAGATTTCTGCATAGATGAAATGGATAGAAGAAATAAGATGCTATCAAAAATGAGTGTAAGAAATATTAAAGGATACAATAAAAAAATAAAAGAGCTACATATTGCACAACAAAAAATGCCTTATATAATTGTAATAATTGATGAATTCGCTTCATTAATGAGCACAGCAGGTAAAGATTTAGATGAAAGAGTTGCTAGATTAACATCAATGAGTAGGGCAGTTGGAATACATTTGGTATTTGCAACTCAGAGGCCCTCTGTTGATGTTATCACAGGTGTTATTAAAAACAATTTACCAACTAGAGTAGCCTTTGCAGTAACATCTATTCAAGATTCTAGAACCATTATTGGAAGCACCGGAGCAGAAAATTTGCTTGGTAAAGGTGATATGCTCTTTAGTGCAAATGGAAGAGCTGTTACAAGACTTCAAGGTGTATTTTTAAGTGATGAAGAAGTTGAAGATATTGTAGATTTTGCAAAACGCCAAGAAGAACCTGATTATATTGATGAATCATATTTCGAGGATCCCTATGATGAGGAATCTTCAGATGAAACAAATGATTATGAGGATGATGAATTGTGGGATGAAGCTTTAAAGATATGTTTTGAAAGGGGCAGTGTTTCTGCATCTTTTTTACAAAGAAGACTTAAAATTGGATATAATAGAGCCGCAACACTTGTTGAAGGGATGGAAGAAAAGGGAATAGTTGGCCCAATAAATGGAAGTAAGCCAAGAGAACTATTAAGATATTAGGATTAAAGAAGGTATAACGATGTTCAAAGAACATGCAATAATGAATGGTGAAATTGTAAAAGTTGCGGATGCAGTTGTAAATGTAACTTACAGAGAAGTTCAGTTTAGTTTTTCAGTATATGAATCAATTTCCATTGTAAAGGGAAGAGCTATATTTTTAGAAGATCATATTACTAGATTGTTTAACTCGTGTGTTGGTATAAGACTTAGGCATCCCTTTAGAAGAAGTGAAATAAAGAAAAGTATAATTGACTTGATTAATGTTGATGAAATAGAAAGTGCAACAATGAGAATTTTAATTATTGGTGGTGAAAGTTCAAAACTCTTTATAACCTATACAGATAAGTTAACTTATCCAAATAGCTATTATACAGAGGGTGTTTTTGCTACAACATATGAAGGGGAGAGACTTTTTCCTAAATATAAAACCAGTAATTTACTATTAAGCTATATTGCACTAGAAGATGCTAAAAGTAAGGGAGCCTTTGAATCTATATTATTAAATGGTGATGGATTTTTATTAGAGGGTACAAGAACTAACTTCTATGGTTTTCAAAATAATAAATTATTTACAGCAAATAATGAAGAGGCTCTTGAAGGAATTACTCGAACTAGAATTTTAGAAGCCTGCAAAGACTTAAATATTGAAGTGATTATGAGAGCTCCTATGTTAAAGGAAATTAGACAAGGAAAGTTCGATGAAATATTTATTTCTTCCACTTCAATGGCAGCAATGCCAATAAACAGACTAGATGATACCGAGTTATATGGCGATTTTTCTAGAACTATATCCTTAATGAAAATTATTAGAGAAAAAGAAAGCTTTGACAGATAATATAAACAGATATTGAAGCATTCTTGTAATCTTGCTCCATTTGTACTATCCTTTTAATAGTTTGAAGAAATAATTCCTAATTAAGGTGAAATATAGATGAAATTTACACAATTACCTTTTCATGAAAATGTAGTAAAAGGTATCGAGGCAGCAGGATTTAGTGAATGTACGAAAGTCCAAGAAAAAGTACTGCCAATCAGTTTAAAAAACAGAGATTTAATGGTCCAATCAAAAACAGGTTCTGGTAAAACAGCTGTTTATCTACTAACTATATTGCAAAAAATAGCAATTGCCATTGATAATAATGAAGCTTTACCAAAAGCTTTAATCGTAGCTCCAACTAGAGAACTAGCTGTACAAATAAAACAAGATGCAAAACTATTAAGTTCCAATTTAAAGGTTCATGTTGGAGTTTTTTATGGCGGGGTCGGTTATGAAAAACAAGATAAAGCTTTAAAAAATTGTGATATTTTTGTTGGAACACCAGGTAGATTATTAGATTACCAAAAATCAAGGAAAATTGATTTTAAACAATTTGATATATTTGTATTAGATGAAGCTGATAGAATGTTTGATATGGGATTTTTCCCTGATGTACAAAAAATGTTTTCTTTATTGAAAAATAAAGATCAAATTCAAACAATGCTCTTTTCAGCTACCCTAAGTGTAAGAGTTAGAAACCTTGCTTGGTCTTATATGACTGAACCGGTTGAAATTGAAGTTGAACCTGAAGAAATTTGTGTTGATAAAATTGATCAAGAATTATATCACGTTGCAAAGGATGAAAAGTTTCAACTTTTTTTATATCTAATGAATAAAGAAAAAGCTACTAATGCTCTTATCTTTACCAACACAAAAGCTAAAGCTGTTGAATTATCAAAAAGACTTTCATTAAACAATTTTAGTACCAAATACTTGATGGGCGATATGAGTCAATCTAAAAGATTAAGTACAATAAATAGAATGAAAGAAGGTCAAATAAAATTTTTAGTTGCAACTGATGTAGCTGCTAGAGGTATTCAAATTGATGATCTTGAATTAGTAATAAATTACGATATTCCAGAAGATTTTGAAAATTATGTACATAGAATAGGTCGAACAGCTAGAGCTGGAAAAACTGGTAAATCGATTACTTTAGCTTGTGAAGAATTTATTTACGGCTTAGAACCTATTGAAAAATATATTGAAATGAAAATTCCAGTAAAATGGGTAGATGAAGAACTGTTTATTGGAATTGAAGATAAGAGTAAAAATTTAAGATTTAGAGATTTGGTAAGTGAAAAAGAATATGCTTCCAAGAGAAATAATAATCCAAATTTCAAAAACTCAAATAGTAGAAATTCTAAAAATAAAAGCTTTGATAAAAACAAGAATTATGATAAACCCAAAAGTTTTGACAAACCCAATAATTTTGATAAAAATAAGAAGGTTGATAAGAATAACGATATTGACAAAGCTAAAGGTTTAGAAAAAATCAAAAAGTTTGATAAAGCTAGAGCTGCTAAAAATAATTCTACTGAGAACCCTACACAAAACAGAGTTAACAATTCTCAAAAACCAAATTTTAGCAAACCAAAAAAGTCTTACAACGATATTCAACGTTTGAGTTTAGAAGAAAGACTAAATTATTACAAAGAACAGTATGGGGGGACCCAAATGAAGGGTAAAACTATTAAACCTAAAACTCCTAATGCTCCATTAGAAAGAGGCCAACGTCCTGCAAAACTTGAGGTTTCTATGAAAGATACACATGTGTCTAAACACCCAAATAAAGCTAAAGTTGATAATAAAATAAATAAAATGGGACTGTTTAAAAAGATTTTTACTAAAATTACTAAAAAATAGGCTTGTTATACTTAGGTAGATAGATTATTTTTTAATATATTAATAAATAAAGAATGGTATGAATTATGAAATATGTACATTATTTTTTTGCAACAATTTTTTTCGCAGTTGGAGTTATTTTTTCAACTATTTTTTGTCTTATCCCTGCTAATATTATGGGATTATTAGGTTTCAAAAAAACTTATCATAAAATATATTGGGCTTGGGCATCTCCTTTAACAAGTTATGCTCTATGGTTATTGAATTATAGAGTTCATGTTAGTGGAAAAGAAAATTTACCTAAAGTAAATTCAAATATTTGTTATATTTCAAATCATCAAAGTATACTTGATGTATGTGCATATTCTAGTAAATTAAAGTTACACGCTTCTCCTGTTGCAAAGATTGAAGTACTTAAAGCTCCTTATGTTAGTTCTTATGCAAAGGGTGTTGGAGCAATATTACTCGATAGGAAAAGTCCTAGATCTTCTATTAATGCTATTTTAAATGGAACAGAAGAATTAAAACAAGGTAAATCTGTTATTATTTTCCCAGAAGGAACTAGAAGCAAAAATGGAAAGTTGGGAGAAATGAAAGCTGGTAGTTTTAAAATGGCTATTAGAGCTGAAAGTACTATTGTTCCTTTAGTAATTCAAGGTACTAGAAATGGTTTAGAAACTAAAAAGGGCTTACATAAATATCATGTTTATATAAATGTCTTACCTCCAACAAGTGCTAAAAACTTATCAAAAGAAGAGCAGAAAGTGCTACCAGGTAAAATAGCTCAACAGATAAAAGAGGCCTATGAGAACCTTCCGGTTCCAAAACTTTAATGATGCTAGCATTAGATATTGAAGCTTTAAATTTCAAATACAAAAGTTGGACTGAAAAAAGATTAGAAAATACTTTCACCAATCTTAATTTAAAAGTTGGTGAAAAAGAAAAAGTGTTAATTTTAGCAAGCAGTGATGAAGGTAAAACAACTCTATCAAGATTAATTGCAAATTTATTAACAAAATTTATTCCCAGCGAGTGTGATGGCAATATCAAATTGTTTGGTGTTGATATAAATCAATTTGAACCCTATGATTTGGTTGAAAAGGTTTGTTATGTTTCTCAAAATCCTATGGAAATGTTTATAACAACAACAGTTGAAAATGAAATTGCATTTCCCTTTGAAACAATGGGTGTGGATAGAGAAAAAATTATTTCCATAGTAGATAATACTCTTAAAACTTGGGGATTAGAGAAATATAGACAAGTACCTCCAACTGAGTTATCTGGGGGAGAGAGAAAAAGACTCTTACTAGCTATAACTTTTGCAATCGATGCTAAAATAATTATTCTTGATGAAGCTTTTGATGATTTGGATACAGAGTATCGAAATCTTTTATCACAAAAAATTAGAGCAAGTGATAATACTTTCATCGTCTTTAGTGCTAGATATTTACATCAATTTGAAAATACCTTTGATTGTATTTTGGTTTTAAATGATGGCTCAATAAAAAGTGATAATGATTTTAAGAAAAAATACACCCATCAAAACATAGACACCTATTTACATAATTCAAGACTTTTAGAGAGTAAAGATTATAGAGAAACAAATACTCAAATAAAAAAACATCAATTGCTTATCGAAAACCTTGAAATTGAAAGAGTTAGAGAAAGTTCTAAAAATATTAAATTTAATTTGTCTTGTAATAATTTTTCAATTAATACCGGAGAAATTGTTCGCTTAATTGGTAATAACGGTAGTGGTAAATCAACACTTAGCAGAGTCATTTGTGGTTTAGATCAGCCAGTTAAAGGTAACGTGTTATTAAATGGACAAACAATCGAGAAAAATATTTTACAAACAAAAGTAGCATACTTGTTTCAAAATCCTGATTTACAGATTTTTTTACCAACTGTTTATGGTGAATTAGCTTATGGCTTAGAAAATTGTGGAAATCTTAAAAATAGTGAAATAAAAAAGAAAGTACAAAGCTGTGCAAAATTATTTAAATTGGATTTAGATGAAACGCCTTCTACTATGAGTTTTGCTCTAAGAAAATATTTACAAGCAGCTGTTTATTATTTACTTGATAGACATTTCATTATATTGGATGAAATCGATGGTGCTATGAGCTATGAAGCTGCTTACTACATAATAGATAAATTGAGTGAAAATGGGGCCGCTTTAATTATTATTACTCATGATGATGATTTTGCTAAAAGTATAAGTGATAAAACCTACAGAGTAAAAGATGGATTTGTAAAGGAAGTATTATGAGCAGTGCAACCATTTATAGTGAAGGAAGAGGCTTTTTATACAAATGTGATCCAAGAGCTAAAGTAATTGCTACTTTAGTCTCCTGTGTTTTCGTATTTTTACCTCTCTATTTTTCAGCTCTTGTTGTTTTTGCTTCTTTATTAATTGTTGTCTCTTTCTATTCTGTTGGAAGAAAAAATACAAATAATATTTTTAAAGCAATTTTACCAATGCTAATTTTAGTTGTTATTTTCTCACCCTTGTATGAGAGAGAAGGTAGAGAACTTCTAAAATATAATAATACTGTTATTTTAACCTACGAGGGGCTTCTTCATAGTTTCTCTCTTGCTTTAAGGTTTTTTTCTATAACCTTTGCTTGTTCTCTTTTGTTCTTAAGTACAAAAATGAATGACTTTATCCTAGCTTTACAAGCTTTTTTTATTCCATATAAAACTTGCTTAACAATTTCTTTGGTATTTAGAACAATTCCTACAATATTTGATGCCTTTAATCAGATATCTGATTCTCACAGCTTAAGAAGATCTCAGCAAACAAAAACAAAAAAATTAAAAAATTTATTCCCTACTTTAACAAGCGCATTAGTTGTTTCAATAAAAACTATCCCTTCCTTAGCAATGGCCTTAGAATCCAGAGGATATGGATTAAAAGTTAAGAGAAGTAATTATCATGTGCTATCAAACTTTAGGAAGTTTATTTTTCAAACCATTGTTATAATCTTTCCTTTTGTGATAATGTTACTCATATTTATTAAAATTTGAGGTTGTTTATTATGGAGACAAAAAAATCTAATTCTGCACTTAGGACATCATTAATTGCTGTTCTTACTGCTGTAGTAGTTGTATTTACTATTATTGTAAAAATTCCAACACCAACAAAGGGCTATCTTAATCTTTGTGATTTGGCTATTTGCTTTATTGCTTTTACCTTTAGCCCCTTAACTGCTTTTATAGCAGGAGGACTTGGAACAGCGATTGCTGATATAATTTCAGGTTACCCTCAATGGGCACCAATTTCATTTGTTGTACATGGAATCGAGGGCTTAGTTGTAGCCATAATTGTTAAGAGAAGTGCAAAAGAAATAAGTGAAGGAATCAAAGTTGCTCCTCTTAAAGTAATGCTTGCAATGATACTTTGTGTTATTGTTGTAGCTGGTGGTTATTTTGTATTAACTGCAATATTTATGGGTATTGGTTTTGCAGCAGCAGCGGCAGGAATCCCAGGAAACATAGTACAAGCAGGTGTGGGAGTCGTAGCTGGTTACGCATTGTCTAGAGCGGTAGTCAAAGCTTATCCGCCTGTGCAAGGGTTACTGGATTATTAAACTTAAATAATATGCGTTAGAGAAATCTAACGTATTTTTTTGAATTATTAACAAGAATGTTAGTTATTGTTTATTGCAAAATTTGTTAAAAAATACAACAATGACTTTAAATTAAATCCAATAGGGAGTTTAGATGCAGATGGAACAATCAGATTTGATAGTTGTATTAGATTTTGGTGCACAGTACAGTCAATTAATTGCAAGAAGAGTAAGAGAAGTTGAAGTTTATTCCCAAATATTACCCTTCAATTGTAGTGTAAAAGAAATTACAGATTTAAATCCCAAAGGAATTATATTCTCAGGTGGTCCAGCTTCTGTTTCCAAAGAAGACTCTCCTAGAGTAGATAGTAAGATATTTGACTTAGGTCTCCCTATTTTAGGTATTTGCTATGGCCTGCAAATAATGATGAAGCAAAATGGTGGGGATGTTGTTTGTCCAATAAAAAAAGAATATGGTATTGCAAATATCGATATTACAAAGAAATCTCTATTATTTGAATCTATTTCAAACAAATCCCAAGTTTGGATGAGTCACGGAGATTCTGTATCAAAACTGGCTAGTGGCTTTGAAATAATTGCTACAACTGAAAATTGCTCAGTTACTGCTGTTGAAAATCTTCAAAAGAAGTTTTATGGAGTACAATTCCATCCAGAAGTAGTTCACTCTGTTGAAGGAACTCAATTATTAGAAAATTTTGTAATAAATGTATGTGAATGTAAAAAAACTTGGAGTATGACATCTTTTGTTGATCAAGCTATAAAAGAAATCAAAGACAAAGTTGGAGACAAACAAGTTCTCTGTGGTCTTTCCGGTGGAGTAGACTCCTCTGTTGCTGCAGTATTAATTCATAAAGCTATTGGAGATCAATTAGTTTGTGTATTTGTAAATAACGGTTTACTAAGAAAAGATGAAGCTGAAAATGTTCAAAAGATTTTCAGAGATAATTATTCTATAAGATTACAATATGCTGATGCTGAAGACTTATTTTTAGATGGCTTACAAGGTGTTAGCGAACCAGAAGCAAAAAGAAAAATAATTGGCAAATTATTTATAGATACTTTTTATGGAGAAGCAAGAAAAGCTGGAGAAATATCATTCTTAGCTCAAGGAACTCTATATCCTGATGTTGTTGAATCTCAAAGTGCCTTTGGTGGTCCCTCATCTACTATAAAGTCTCATCATAATGTTGGTGGACTTCCAGAAGATTTGAAATGGGATTTATTAGAACCCCTTAGAAGTTTGTTTAAAGATGAAGTTAGAGAATTGGGTAGAGAATTAGGTCTTCCTGAAAATATGGTAAACAGACATCCATTTCCAGGTCCGGGTCTTGGTGTTAGATGTGTTGGTGAAATTACCAAAGAAAGATTAGATACTCTTAGAGATGTTGATGCTATCTTTATTGAAGAGATTACTAAAGCTGGTTTGTATGGTGAAATTTGGCAAGCTCTTGCCTGTTTATTACCTGTAAAGAGTGTTGGTGTTCAAGGAGATCAGAGAACTTACAGAGAAGTTTGCTCTTTGCGTGC
>CAZJGS010000035.1:0-20318 GCA_964545735.1 uncultured Spirochaetaceae bacterium | reverse complement strand
AAAGAAGTTTCTATATTATCTAAAATGATAGGAACTAAATCGTTAATGATTTGTGTTCGATATTCTAAGTATAACTGTTGTGCTTCATAATTTGTTACAGCAGGAGCCGAAGCTTCTACAGTCTTAACAAAAGCATCTTTATTTAATTCAATTTCATCATATAATTTTTTAACAACAATAGGAGTTAAAGAATCTACTAATTGAGGTAGGTAATTATTTATATCTATAGAATCAAGTGTAGTTTGAATTTTTTCATCAACCATATCGCTCAGATCTTGTTTCAAAGAAATATTCAAAGAGTTGGATAATTCTTTAACCAATTGAGAAATCTTATCATTCATTGAAGGAACTAAAGTTGAATTAGTATATTCTTGAACTGCTTTAGAAATTTCAAGTTTGTTAGCAGCAACAAGGCTTGTTATAAATTCTTTATTGCCTAGCAATGAGTTTATAACCTTTGGAGATACTGTTGCAGCAAGTTTATCGTAATTAATCTGAGGAGGGGGTATTCTTGTTGCTGGTGCTTGAACTTCTAACAAAGAAACACTTTGTCGCTGTTTTGCCTCATCTATTATATAGCTTGGTGAACTAGGCCTTGTATACCACAATGCTCCAAAAGCTAAAATGGATGCACAAAGTGTAAACACCAATAAAGAAATACGTATTGATCTTTTCATAAATTATAGTTCCGCTTTAAGTTTACACTTTATTACGGATTCCTCCTAATTAAAATATCTCACCCAAAAGGGGTGTTATAATAATATTACTAATCAAATTATAGCAATATATATCACTACATACAAGTTTAATGTTATACAATTAATTTTTTATTTAAAAACAATTATTTTGTTAAAACAATTACTTACTTTTTAAATATACCACAATACCTATCTATTTGTCGATAAATTTCCTTTGTACCCTTTTGATTAACAATAACAAAAACTTGAGTTTTTTTCTTTAACTCTCTTATATTAACATCTTTTTGAGAAAATTCCCTTTTAACAAACCACTTAAAGCTTTTTTTATCTCTTTTAAGAGATCTTTTATAGCGAATGCAAAAAGAAGCTTTTACAAAAATAACATTGGAACATAGTTCTAATAATGCACCCCGTTGGAGTACTGCAGCATTTAAAACTACATCAGTTTCACTTTCTTTTATAATTTCAAGGCAAAGTTTTTTTACATATGGATGAACAATTGCTTCTAATAATCTTAATTGTGCTTTTGATGAAAACACAATATCACCTAATTTTTTTCTATCAACCAAGCCACCACTAATAATATTAGAGCCAAAGGCCTTTATTATTTCATTCTTTTTAAACTCAAGAGCTTTATGTCCTAATTTATCTACATCAATAACTCGATAGCCTTTTTTTTCAAAACCAAGTGCTACTTGATTTTTCCCAGCACAAGCTTTACCTGTCAAGCCAACAACATTCATTAGTGCATTTCTCCCCAACTGTTGCCACTTTCAATACTTACTCTCAACGGAATTGATAATTTATAA
This sequence comes from uncultured Spirochaetaceae bacterium, assembly GCA_964545735.1. GTDB lineage: Bacteria > Spirochaetota > Spirochaetia > Sphaerochaetales > Sphaerochaetaceae > Pleomorphochaeta. The sequence goes on along the minus strand of CAZJGS010000035.1, from coordinate 18,811 downwards.
GCATTTTCTAAACTATCTTTTAGTAATTTATATACTACCTCTTGCTCTTCTTTTGGAACTTCTAAAATGACTTCATCATGAACCTGTAATAAAAGCCGAGATTTCAAATTATTTTCTTTTAATGCTTTTGATACTCTTATCATTCCAAGTTTCATAATTTCAGCAGCTGAGCCTTGAATTATTGAGTTAACAGCTACTCTTTCACTTGCAGCTTTTTCTAACTTGTTTTTACTATTTATTTTTGGAATATTTCTAATGTGTCCCATAAGAGTTGTTATTTTAGCTTCTTTCCTGACTTTAGAAATAGTATTATCAATAAAAGCAGCAACATTACTATACCTAGTAAAATAAGCTTTGATAAAGGAACTCGCGTCCTCTCTTTTAATTGACAGCTCTTTAGCTAATCTAAAGGCACTCATTCCGTACATAACTCCAAAGTTAATTGTTTTTGCAACTCGTCTTTCATCACTTGTTATTTCTTCTAACTTCTTATCAAATATCAAAGATGCAGTAAATTTATGAACATCCTCACCACTAATAAAGGCTTGTTGTAGAACTTTATCATTAGCCATATGAGCTAAAACTACTAATTCAATTTGTGCATAGTCTGCACTCATTAATATACACCCTTCTCTTGGAACAAAGGCATCTCTTATTTTTCTTCCTTCTTCACTTCTTATTGGAATGTTTTGTAAATTAGGATTAACTGAACTTAGTCTTCCTGTTGCCGTTCCAAATTGTAAAAAGGAAGTGTGAATTCTATGAGTTTGAGGATTAACAAGTGCTGGAAAAGTATCAACATAAGTTGATTTAAGTTTATTTATAGATCTGTAATTTAATATACTTTGGATAATTGGATCCTCATCTAATAAACTTTCTAAAACATCAGTAGCTGTAGAATATCCTGTTTTGGTTTTCTTTTTTGGAGGTAATTGTTTTTCTTCAAACAAAACAACTTGAAGTTGTTTTGTTGAATTCACATTAAATTCATGACCAGTTAATCTGTAAATAGTATCTAAATTTTTTTGTTTTATCTGTCCAAAGATTTTTGATAATTCTTCTAATTTAGGTATTGAAATACCAATACCTTCCATTTCCATATTAGCAAGTATACTTATTAATGGTAATTCAATGTCATTTAAAACTTTTTTTAGAGATGAATCTAATACACTGTTAAAGAATTTATAAAGTCTAAATGTAATATCGCTATCTTCAGCTGCATAAGCTACAGCCTCAGTTTTTTCAATATCACTAAATAATTTTCCTTTTGCCACTACATCTTTAAAAGAAACACACAAATAATTTAAGTATTTGAGTGAAAGAGCATCCATTTTAAAGGAAGGAGAACTACTTTCGTGCAACCAAGCTGCAATTAATGTATCAAAAACCATATTATTTAAACTAACACCAAAGCGTTTCATCACTTTGTAATCATATTTAATATTATGGCCTATTAAAGCTATAGGATTATCTTGTAAATATTTGATCAAAATAGGCTTAAAAGTTTCTGCTTCATGAATTCTTTTACCACCACAAACTATAGGAAAATAATAAGATTCTTTTACTTTATAGGAAATTGAAAATCCTACTAATTCAGCTTTTATTGGATCTATACTTGTAGTTTCAGTATCAAATGCCATTAAATTGGTAGTCTTTGATATTTCTTTTAAGATTTCTTCTAATTCTTCAACACTATCTATAGCCATTAATTTTGAAGCACCCAACAAAGATTCATCTGCTATTGCTTCTATATTCACTGAAGTATCTATTTCTTGTGTTTCTTCTCTATTATCTAAATCATTTATTTGTTCTTTGTTCATCAGTTTTTTAGCTGAAGCTATCAAGGTTCTTGATTTTTTTTCTTCAAAATAGGGAATAATATTTTCAAGCTTCATATTTTCAAGTTTAAAATCATCTATATTAAAATTTTCATACAAAGACTCATCAATTTTTAATCTAACCAAATCTTGGGATAAAAAGGCAGACTCTTTACCTTCAATTAATTTGGTTTTTATACCCTTACTTAATCTATCTACATTTTTATAAATATTTTCTAAAGTTTTATATTCATTTAATAGCTTAACCGCTCCCTTAGCTCCAATACCTTTTACCCCAGGCACATTATCACTGGCATCTCCCAAAAGAGATAAATAATCAATAATTTGATCCGGTCTTATTAAGAATTCTTCCTCTACTTCACTTGCTCCAAATAACCTATATTCTTTTTGACCTTTTTTAGGGGGACGCAAGGAATATACATGTCTATTAACAAGTTGTAGTAAATCTTTATCTGCTGTAAACATAATTGCATTTAAATCACTTTCGACAGCTTTTTTACATAGGTAAGCTATAATATCATCTGCCTCTAGCTCTGTTTTTGCTATCGATGGTACATTTATTTTTTCTAATAAATCAATTATAATTGGAATCTGACTTTTTAAGTCTTGAGGGGCATCATCTCTGTTTGCCTTATATAGATCATACATTTCATGCCTAAAAGTAGGACCTTTTGAATCCAAAGCAACCACTAGATAATCCGGACTATATTTTCTTAAAACCATAAATAATGTATTGAAAAAGCCATAAATAGCTGAAATATTATTACCATCTTTATCAAACAGAGGGTTTGAAATAAAGCCATAATAAGATCTAAATATCAAACTAAAGCCATCAATTATGTAAAACTCTTTTCGAGGAGTCTCTTCTGCATTAAGTATCTCAACTACATCATCAATTGTAGAGTTATCTTGCTTTTGTTGTTTTTCAAAATCCATATCAATTGTTGACATCTCATTCTTTTCTTGCAACATTTTGCCATCTTCAAAATCTTTATCGCTAAATAAACTATCCATTATTCCTCCAATTCAATTGATAAAGTATCATAGGATAGAGCCATATTATCATCTAATAATTTACTATCTCTATCATTCTTTATCCCATGTGCAATATGAGTAAACAAAGTCTTTTTTGCACCAATATCTTTTGCTACTTCAATGGCCTCTTCTAGGGTAAAATGTGTTTTATGAGGATGATGTTGAAGTGCGTCTAAAATTAATAAATCTAAATTTTTTAAATATTTATAACTCTCTTTTGGAATGCTATTACAATCTGTCAAATAAGCTGAGTTAAATATTCGATATCCATATATTTCTAATTTACCATGATTTATTATTAATGGGGTAATATCGAAGCCATCGATATTAACTTTTACATAAGGTCTTAAAACATTTAGTGATAAATTAGGTATAACTGTATTATTAATTGTACCATTTCCAATATATGAAAATCTATCAATTATCTCAGCTATAGTTTTGCTATCCCCATATAAAGGTAAAGTCCTATCCTTACTTGTAAAAGACCTTAAATCATCGATTCCATTTAAATGATCAGCATGAGCGTGGGTGTATATTACACTCTCTAAGTGATCTATATTTTCTCTGAGACATTGAATTCTAAATTCAGGTCCGGTATCAATAACAATATTAACATGATTTCGCTGAAGTAATATACTACTCCTTAAGCGTTTATCCTTTGGATCATTAGACATACAAGTTTCACATTTACAACCAATGGAGGGAACCCCATGACTTGTTCCTGTTCCTAAAAAAGTTAGTCGATAAGACACAAATAATAACTCCTAAAAAGAATTTACAATATCACTTAATTCGTCTGTATTTAAATCACCTAGCATATCTTCAACACTTTGGCCAGTTTTTTGTTGAATGTTATTTGATAGAGAGTTAACCTTTTCAGTACTATCAGACTGAGTAGAAAATCCAACATTTAAATATTCATTACTAAAACTAGGGAAAAAGAAAAATACAATAAAATAAGTAGCAACTGATAAAAACAACGGCTTAATAAAAAAATCTTTAAATCCAAATCGCTTCATAACAAATATCTCCTAGTCGTATAATATTATCATAGATTTCAAGTTATAGAAATAGAAAATCAACATCTAATATGTATAATTTTAACGTAAAAAAAGGAGGGATAAACCCTCCATTTTTATCGAAAATAAGCAATTAAATCAATGAGATTAATACTGAAATACCAAATCTTCCATCTTCGAAAGCTTCAGGTGATAATGAGTCAGCGGTAAATCCACCGTCTACAATATTTTGTATATTAAAGCCTTTTGAAGGAACTGTATAATTAGCTGAAAGAGTAATTCCACCTAATAGAATATCTGCATTAACTTTGTAAGTACAATTTGCTTTCATGAAAATATCTGCAAAATCAAATAATGTAACGCCATCTTCTTGATAAATCTTTCCATCATCATTAAAATTAACTATAAATTCAGGTCCTAAAGCAACACCTAATCTTACTAAATTAAGTAAATCAAAACTTAAACCAACAGTCATTAGATTTGAAACTTCCCAACCGTCATCTGTAGGACCAAATAAAGCAATATCAGAAGCTTCAAGAATTAATAACTTAACTCTAGCTTCAGCACCAAAACGGTAATTTTCTAAATCAACTAGTTGTTCTCCAAAATCATCGCCAACATTTCCTGCAGCAACACCATATTGTGCTGTTCCACCAATACTTAAATCTACTACTTCTGCGCTCAAGGTAATTGGAAGTAATACACATATAGCTAATACTAATACCCAAAATTTTTTATTCATAATTTAACTCCTGTAATAATTGTTTCTTTTTTTTGTCATACACAATTCAAAACCATGTTGTAATGTTATTGTTACAAAAAAATATTAAAATTGCAAATAAATAATATTTATTCAAAATTTTGTTTGGAAATAACAACTATATCATAACATATACTTTACATATGTTTAGCACTATCAAGCCAAAGAGAACTAATCGCATCACTTGGCATTCTCCAATCTCCACGAGGACTGAGACTTACACTACCTACCTTTGGGCCATCAGGTAAAGTTGATCTTTTAAATTGTTGACTAAAGAATCTTTTTACAAATACAATTAACCATTTATCTATTTCTTCTTTACTATAAACACCCTCAAAAGCATGAATGGATAACCTCTTTATCTTATTTGGAGAGAATGAACATCTTACAAAATAATACAAGAAAAAGTCATGTAAAATATAAGGGCCAACAGATTCTTCTGTTATTTGAGAAATAGTTCCATCCCCACTAGGAGGTAAAAGTTCAGGGCTAACAGGAGTATCAACAATATCTAACAATACTTTTGATACTGAAGAATCTAATATGCTAGCACTGTAGCCAACTAGATGTTTTACCAGTGTCTTTGGAACAGATGAATTAACTCCATACATTGACATATGATCACCATTAAAAGTTGCCCAACCTAAAGCCAACTCTGAAAGATCCCCAGTTCCAATTACCAAGCCACCAACTTTATTAGCCATATCCATTAATACTTGAGTTCTCTCTCTTGCCTGTGAGTTTTCAAAAACTACATTAAGGTTTGACACTTCATGTCCTATATCTTTAAAATGTTGTTTTACAGCTAGAGTTATATCGATTTCTTTGAAATCGACACCCAATTGCACTGCAAGTTTTTCACTATTTGTTTTTGTTCTTTTTGTGGTTCCAAAGCAAGGCATCGATATAGTATGAATATTTTTTAAAGGTATCTTTGCTTTGTTAAAGGCTCTTATGGTAACTAGTAGTGCTAATGTAGAATCGAGTCCACCTGATAATCCTATAACAGCATGATTACAATGAGCTGCTATTAAACGTCTTACTAAACCAAGTGCTTGTAGTGTTAAAATCTTTTCACATCTCGCTTTCATTAATTCATTAGAACTAGGAATAAATGGTGTTTTAGATATTTTATACAAAGACAAATCAGTTGCTTCGCTTTCTAATTCAAAATATATTGTTTTATAGTTTTCAACAGTACTGTAGAAGGTATTTATTTTTCTTCTATCTAGAGAGAGATGTTGAGTATCTATTATAGCAATATTTAGGTGTCCACTTTTTTCTTCTTCATCAACTAAGACTCTTCCATTTTCACAAATTAGATTGTGTGCATTAAAAACTAAATCGGTAGTTGATTCTCCCTCTCCTGCTCCGGCGTACAAATATGCACAAATACATTTTGCACTTTGAATGGAAACCAAAGCTCTTCTGTAATCACTTTTTGTAACTATATCATCAGTTGCAGAGGGATTAGCAATTATATTAGCACCAGCGATTGAGTGTTTATTACTAGGACTATTTGGTACCCACAGATCTTCACAAACTTCAACAGCCAAAACTAAATCATCTATATTAGAGCATTTGAAAAGAAGTCTGGTTCCAAAAAAGGTTTTTTGGTTGAACAAATCAATTTCAACATTTTCATCAACCGGCTCAACAAACCATCTTTTTTCATAAAATTCTTGATAATTTGGAATATTTTGTTTTGGAACTATTCCAAGTACTCGACCGCCTTTTATAACAGCCCCGCAGTTATATAGTCTATTGTTTAATATAAATAGAGTACCAATAACAGAAACTATTTCTGAAACCTTTTTAGTTGCAATAACTATTTCCTCAAGCATCTTAAGAGACTTTTCAACCAATGCCTGGTTTAAAAATAAATCACCAGCGCTATAGGATGTGATACAAAGTTCTGGGAAAGTAATAATCTTTACTCCCTTTTTTGCAGCTTCATATATTCCTTCAACAATGTTATTTTTATTATTTTCTAAGTCAACTGTATAATTAATTGGAGAATAAGTTGCAACTTTGATTAAACCATCTTTCATAAAGGCCTCACTAAATATTATAGATTCTTTTATTATTATAACTCTTTTAGCATTAGTCAAACAAGATTACAGACAAATAAAATTATTTTTATTTGCAGAATGTTTATTAGTATTGTTTATCTCAAATAATAAGTTTAAAAATTCTTTTGAAGCTTTTTAGGATCAACAAACATTTCAACTTTTCCACATTCTGGACAAACTGCAATACTGATGGTATTTAGTGTTAAACCACATATACCAACTCTTTGGATATATAATTCACTTTTAGTCCCTTTTAGTGAATAATCTTCCATCATTTCAACTTCACAAGTACTACATTTTTTCATTTTTCTTTACCTCTTCTTTATTTATACTAAATTAATAAAGACTTGTAAGCAACTTTATCACACGTGCTCTTGCAACAACTCTCAAGATATTATATAAATTAAATCGCATACGATAAGTAGGCTAAAGGATAAACATATGAATGAATATTTAAAATTAGAAAATCAATATTGTTTTCCGATTTATGTAGCATCGAAGGAAATAATTAAACTTTATACCCCAGCCTTAGATAAATTGAATATAACTTATACTCAATACATTACTCTATTAGTTTTATGGGAAAAAGATAATATCTTAGTTAAAGAGTTAGGTGAAAAATTATACCTTGAGAGCAATACGCTAACACCTTTACTAAAAAAATTAGAAACCAAAGATTTAATTACAAGAGTTAGAGATACAAATGATAAAAGAAAAGTTTTTATAGCACTAACAAAAAAAGGTTATGATTTAAAAAAGGATGCAGATAATATTCCAAAAGAGTTAATGTGCAAAATTACCCTTAATCAAGAAAAGCTCAAACAATTAAAATCTCTATTAAATGAATTAACTCTAGATATCAAGAATAATAATCTTTAAAACAGTAAGGGATAAAACAAGTATTTAAAATAAACATTGTAATTTTTGTTTAAGATATCATACGAGGCTTCAAGACAAATTAAATCATTAAATTTATAACCCGCTTTAAGCTCTAAACTTTGGGTGTTAAGAACTGTTTTATTGTATATAGGATAATCTAAATTTAATAAAACAAAGGCATTTTTGGTGTACAAACAAAGGCTAGATTTGATTTTTAAAGTTAATATTAAATTGGAAATATTTGTTTCAATTATGGGTATTAAAGTAAAAATACTGTGTAAGCCTCCAACTGATATTCCATAACCTCCATTAACATCAACAAGATAATTATTAGGATTCAATTTTAGGGAAAAGTATGTTGAAAACTCAAAGGGAGCGATATTTATTTTAGGGTATTTACCAGTCTCTATTATTGTAAATTTATCAACTTTTAAATTTAAATTAGAATTTATACTAAATAAAGTATCTAACACTTTAAATTCGTACAAAATTACAGCACTTTGCCTCTGCTCATATATTTGGTTATCAAATACAGAAAGTCCAAAGGATGAATCTAAAGTATCCATACCTAAATAAAGTTTAGAAACCTTTTCACTAAAAATGGTATTAGACTCAAAGTTATCAAAGCTTACAACAATAGGTGAAAACCCTGCTTCAGTCGTTGTTTCAGCTTCATGTACTTTAAAATAATCATGTCTATCATTTATTTCATTTTTGCCCATATCAGTATTATTGAATTTTCTTTTAATCAATGGAGGGCTTATTGTATGTTCATCCAGTAATAAACCATTTTTTTCAAACAAATATATCAATCTTCCTGGCATTATAAAATTTGGGAATCTATACTCTTTTTCTTCACTACTTAATACCGAGGAAAAGATGCTACCTTGAAGAGATGAACAATTGTAAGTAAAAAATCTATAAGTCAAATCAGATTCTTTATATTTGTAAAATTCATCAATTATGGATGGAATTTTTTCTGTTTCAATTTTGGTTTTATAAACAAATAAAGTCCTATTTTGACCAATAGTATATCTTTCAGCAAGGTCAGTAAAAGGTCTAATATCAACATATCCCTCTAAACCTACTGTAGCTGCTTTAAAAGTCTTTTCGAAAGTAAACATTCTCTCATGATAGGCAAAATAATTTAGAGATATTCCACTATTTATATCATCTCCATGTGTCAATATAATAAAAGCATGTGCTGCAAGAGATCCAAGACTATCACTTGTTGGAGTAACTGCTGCAAGATAAACTGTATCAAAATCCATTTGTTTTATATCATTACTTGAATATTGGTATTGTTTATAATGGAGATAAGCATCTTCAGTATTATTTGAAAAGACATATTGAGAGGATAGTAGCAACAATAAACAAATAAAGATCAAAATTTTTCTCATAAATTATTTTTTCCTATATTTTATTATTAAATCTTGCAAACTGCATTTCTTCCACTATTTTTAGCTAGATATAATGCTTTATCAGCAATATCTATTAAATAATTGGTACCTAGCTGTTCTTTAGAATTATTAAAAGAATACCCTAAACTAATTGTAACTATTTTAGTAGCAGAATCTTTAAATTCAATGTTCAAGGCTCTTACTTCGTCAATAATATACTGAGCTAAATTGTCTAATTGCTCTTCATCATGGCCATAATAAAAACAAACAAATTCTTCTCCACCATATCTAAAAATATCAATCTTCTTTTCTTTTGCAATTTTATTAAATAATTTTGAAATAACTTTTAAACACCGGTCCCCTTCTAAATGACCATTATTATCATTATAAAATTTGAAATGGTCGATATCAATCATCATTACGCCAGTTATTGGGATAATACTATCTTTTTTTTCACTATCTGAAATTTTTAAAAACATTAATCTTCTATTTGGTAATCCAGTTAAAAAATCAATATGCTCATTTTCGACTGATTCTCTTTGAATATCATAACTCATAAGCTTAATATGGCGATAATTATTCCCTAATAAAAATCCAATTACTGTAAAGCTTGTAACATTTAATAAATCTTCAATTGCTACAGAAAAAGGCTTCATATGAAAACAAATAACAATATATGTTAAATAAAATAACAACAAAACCCCATTAACTCTCAAAAATCTGTCTGGTATTAATAAAGTCAATAAAGCTAATAATACAACAATACTAGTTCCTGTAGCATCTGTACGAACGATAGCACCAATAAAGGTAAAGAGTGCAAAAACAAATGCTGCATATAGATAATAAGTTAATAAATATAAATTAAAATTTTCAGTTCTAAGAATTATTATATAGCAAATTGAACTCAACAATGCTCCAATTGCATATAAAATTACAAAAGAAATACCAGGCTTTGTATATTGGGAGGCTCCCACAAATATTGTAAATAGAATAATACAAGCTGGTAAAACAATCCTTAATATTCTATACAAATCATTTTTAACTGATTCTTGATTATCAGATATTAATCGATTTTCTAACTTAATATAATTTATTACTGAATTAAAAATTTTAATAGAGATCCTCCAGATTTAACTAAATTTATTAAAAATGTACAACCAAAATATTATCCATAAGTCCTTATATAAAGTACTTTAGGGCAAAAACATTGCTTTTTGTTAATAAACAAATATTCTTTTCTTGAGAATACAGAGTTTTCTTTAAAATGTCTAGAATAAAAAATTTTATGGAAAAGAAAATCTTGTATAGAAGATTTATATTAATAGTTGATGACAAAACCCTCCAATGTGATATTTTTAACACTTTGGAGGTACTCAAGCATTTATTTTTCACTATAATTCAAAATCCAATCTCTTTATATCTTTAATTTTACTAAACAGAGATGCAAAATCTCCATTCTTTTTATAGAAAACAGCAGGTTGCAAATATGGAGTGTTTATCTCATATTCACCCTTTTCATAAATTTCATGAGTGAATAAATGAGTCCATTTATCATCTGGTATTACAACTTTACGACTTGTTTTACCCTCTCTAATTTGAGGTGCTACGAGTAGTTGATCACCTAATAAATATTGATCTTTAATATTATAATAAGCATTATCCTCATAATGGAAAAATAGAGGTCGTTGAACAGAAATACCTGTTTCATGATTTACAATATTTAGATGCTCTAGATAATCAAATAAAGCATTGTGAACTTTTACTAAATAAGCAAAAGCTTCTATTGTGGATCTATCATTCATAACTTGATGGTTAACCTCTGGCCTATTACCTTCATGAGTTCTCATAAATATGGTAAAGGCGGCCATTTCAGCCCATCTAATTAATAATTCTTTGGTTCTTTTTAATGTAAATAAAGTGGTGTAACCACCAATATCACTGTGGTGTAGTCCCATGGCGCACATCGAGAGAGAAAGAGCTGAGGTTATTACACTAGGGAGACCATCATCTTCACTAAAGTCAACATTTTGATCTCCTGCCCATATAAGTTTGCAATATTTTTGACTCATAGCATTGCCGGCTCTCATGAAAAAGATCAAATCATCTCTACCCACTTCATGACAAGCTTCCCAATTGGCTTTTGCCCAAAGACCGGGCCATCTGTTGTGCTCTAATAAAACATCTCCATTTTTGAGATAGCAATCAGTTGGTAAATATTCACCAAAATCAGCCATCCATCCAGATAAACCGAAATTGATTAAATTTTCTTTAATTACTTCTTTGTACCACAAGTATGCAGCTTCTATTGTAAAATCAATTATTCCACAAGAGAATTCACCAAAATCAACAAAATAATTATTCCCATCTTTATCTTTAGCCAAATAATCCTGCTCTAGTGCAATTTTACAAAGATCCCCATCTTTAAGTACATATGGATTTATATAACCCATTACTTTTATATTATCTTTAGCAAAAGTCTCCATAATGGAAGGTAAATTAGGGTATAAATCTTTATCCCATTTCCAGTCCCATCTTAAGCGCTTTCCAAAAGATGTTATATTAATGCCTTCCCAGTCTTGAATCCAGATACTATTTAAATCTAGATCATATTTTTTAGCTTTATTCACACATTCAACTGCATAATCACTTCCACCCTGTATTCCTAAAGAAAGACCTTTAAGAGCCCAAGAAGGCAGTAAATCTTGGTGTCCTAAATAGGATGATAGTTTTTCTACAGTTTCAATTATTGTAGGAGCACAGCCAATTACAATTTCTTTTGGAGCTTGCCAAAAGGTTATTTCATGATAATCATCATTTTCAAAGTCAAAATTACAATAAGCAAAAGTATCACAATGTAAAAAATATTTACGAGAGGAGACAAAGGTTGGTTGAGGGTAAAACGTAGTATAATAATTCCCCCCACCTCTCATTTCGCGATCAGCTAATTTAGTGATTTCAGTCGCTTTATTTCGTCCAACACCTTGCTCACTTGTAAATATTGGATAACTTTTTCCTCTTAAATTAAAATAGGAAAACTGCTCGCCTAAGCCAAAAACAGCTTCATCTTTTTCTGCTTTAAACTTTATTGAAATCCTATTATATTCTTCTGGCAAACTTAAAAATGATATTTTAATTAAGCCATTAGCTTCTTGAATTTTAACTTTGGCTTCTTCATTACTCTCACCTTCTAATTTTAAAGTGATTTCATTATTAATAATTTTTGTATCAACAAGAGAAAAATTATTAACATTTTTTGTATAATCTTCAATAAAAAAATTCCCCAAATGCATATCAATATCTGCATCACCTTTTTTTAATGTTAAAAAATGAGTTGTATCTATTAAAGTTAAATCATTAATACAAATTCTAGTTTTATTATTCAAATCTTTTACGGCAATCATATTATTATCCTTTGACAGCACCATTTGTCATTCCACCAATAATTTGGTCATGCATGAAAATATATACTAAAATAGTTGGTATCATTGTTATTACTATTGCGGCTAACATACTTGTATAATCAACAACAAACTGAGTTTTAAAATATCTAATTCCTAATTGAAGTGTTCTAGCTCTTACACTATTAGTTAATAACATGGCATAGGTAAATTCATTCCAACAATAAATAAACATTAATACACCAGCTGTTGCTAAGCCTGCCTTTGATAGAGGAAAAATTACTTTTGTAAATCTTTGTGCAAAAGAACAACCATCAATAACTGCAGCTTCTTCTAATTCTTTTGGAATAGTGCACATAAAGCCATGAACTAGGTAAACAGATATTGGTATGTTAATTGCTGCATATACTAGAATCAAACCACCTAAATTATCAATTAAATGTAAATTCCTAATTAGTCTATAATAAGGAACCATCAAGGCTATTATTGGTATCAATACTCCTGACATTATAATCATCAATAATAAACCATTAAACTTAAATTTTTCTCTAGCAATTGCAAAAGCACCCATAGAAGATATTAATAAATTTAATGCTGTAGCACATACTGCAACAATAATAGAATTTAAAAACAACCTTAATAGTCCACTCATTGCAATTGCATTAGCATAGTTTGAAATTTGCCAATTTTTAGGTAATGAAAAGGCTGAAGCTGTTTCAAATTCTAAATTTGTCTTAAATGATGTTATGAATAACCAAATTAATGGTAATACTGTTATACAAAGGAAGAAAATTAAAAATACCCATTTTAAAAAAGTTCCTAAATAATCCAGAAAGGATTTTTCTTTTATTACTTTTGAAGCCATTTTTTTCTCCTAATTGTCACTATTCTTTGATAAGAAATATCTAATTAAACCAATAGTTGCACCACCAAAAATAACAAGTGTTGCACCAATTGCATTACCTTCACCATAACGAAGAGCCTGCATATCTGTATAAAGCACAATTCCCATAACAGAAGTAGTATGAGCAGGTCCACCACCAGTCATGAGGAATGTTGATTCAAAATGCCTCATTCCATAAGCTAGAGCTAAGGTAATGGTAGTAATTAAAATAGGTTTAAGCATAGGAAGTGTTATATAAAATTCTTGTTGTACAATATTAGCTCCATCTAATTCAGCAGCCTCATAGTAAGATTCAGGTACGCTTAATCGAGCAGCAAGGATAACAATCATGAAGTATCCAATATAGAAAACTTTTTGGAAGATAACAGCTGCAAAAGCAGTATCCATATTACCTAACCAGTTATTAGTTAGATTCTCTAATCCAACTAATGTTAACAATGCATTTAAAACACCATTTCGTGCATTATAAATTGAAGTCCACATCATTGCTAAAGCTACCTGAGATATTACATTAGGAAGGAAATACACAGTTCTAAAAAATTTCCATCCCTTAGGCCTTCTTGCTAAAATCATTGCCATTATACAAGCTAAAGGAACTTGAACAAATCCTAATACAATTGCCCAAACAATATTATTTTGAAGAGATAATCTAAAGTTTTCATCACTGAATAAATATTTATAATTCCCCAAACCAAAGAATTGTGGTGTTGTAAATCCATTCCATTTTGTAAAGCTTGTTACTATTACAAAAGTTAATGGATAAATAAAAAATGCAGTAAAAAGAATAAGTACGGGTAATAAAAAAAGAAACACCATTTTTCCATTTTTCTTTTGCATATAACCTCCTAATTTAAATAATAGGGCCTAGAATAATATCTAGGCCCAAGTTAATTTCTTAATTAACGAATTTTTGAAGCGATTTGAGCTATAAATTCTTTAGGTGTTGCTTTATTAGAAGCCATCTTAGCTAATGCTTGACCAAATTCAGCCATTACATCAGTTGCAAAGTTAAATTGGAAGTGTGTATTTAAGAAGGATGCACCATTAACAGCTTCATTAAATTGAGTTTGAACCTTATTACCAGTTACACCAGGTGTTTTAACTGCTAACATAGCACCAGAAGCTTGTGAAATACGAGCTGCATTTTCAGGAGTAGTCATCCATTTTAAGAAGGTTAATACTGCTGCTTTTTTAGCAGGATCTTTTGTATTTGCTGCAACTAGGTTAGATTGTGGGAAACCAACTTGTCCGTTAGAAAAAGCTGCACCAGGACCAGGACCAATTTCTACTGCTTCAAATACTTCTGGAGTTTCACTTTTAACACGACCGATATACCAAGGGCCATTGATAAACATAGCTGTATGACCGGCTAAGAAATGACCACCAGAAACGCCAGCGTCTCCACCAATTGCATCTACAGTAGTATTACCATCTTGATACATTTTGTTTAAAATAGCTGCTGCTTCAACAAATACAGGATCAGTTGCAAAGTCTTTTTCCCAAACATTAGGACCGCCAACAGCGTTTAGAATATGACAATACCAAAGCATTGAAGTCCAAGCGTTTGTTCCACCGGTCATTTGAGAAGTAGGGGTATAACCTGCTTTTTTAATTTTTTCACAAGCATCCCAGAATTCATCAAAAGTAGCAGGAATTTCATTTACTCCAGCTGCTCTGAAAATATCCATATTATACCAAATTGGAGTGTATCCCATTTCAAATGGTAAGGATTTAGTTTTGCCAGCAACTGTTGCAGAGGCAATAGATCCATCAACAAAACTGTTTTTCCAATCACCTTTTAATTCTTGGGTAAAATCCATTAAAACATCACTATCATAAAACATGAAGGCTGTTTGATCTGGGTTAAATGAGAATACATCTGGGGCAGAATTAGAACCTAACATAGTGTTAATCTTAGATCTGTAAGCATCTGGATCAGGATTTTCTTCAATGACAACGTTAATTTTACCAGCATTAGCTGTGTTAAATTCATCTACCAATGCTTTAACAGGTGCTGCTTTTGTATCAGCTCCTACCCAAATAGTAGAAAATCTTAATTCAACCTCTTTTGCAGTTTCAACTTGTCCGTTAGCAAAGACAAAAGTAGGCACTGTTAATAATATTGCTAATACAGCAATTACAAAATTTCTTTTCATAATAATCTCCTTTTATTATATTTCTTTCATAAAGAAAGTTTTGCACAGCAATGAATACATGTCAACTTTTATTTAATAAATTAGCAATTAACCATAAAAGATTATTAAACAAAAAAGATGCGAATACTATAGTATTTTAAGAATGGTTATTAATTAAGTTGTTTTAAAAATAAGTTGAAGATATATATATAAATGCTTACTTTATATATATTTATATAAAAAGATAATCTAGTTAAATTGAATTAGATTACAAAATTATGGAATGAAAAATTGAAATATAAATAAAAAATATGGTTATAAATAAAAAAATATAACTATACAAATTTAAACTATATTTTATAAACTAATAAAATGTTTACATATTTTTACAATATAAAAGTTTTTAGCTTAAAACTAATAATTTTAGAAAAAAACTTAATTAAATATTTTTATATTTGCTAATTAAATTTATCACTTTTTCTTTAATCAAAGATGAACAAATTCTATAATCTTCAATTGGACCACCAGAGGGATCTTCTAAATTCCAATCTTCTTTCACTAAGCTAGAAACAAAAGGGCATTCAACATCACAACCCATAGTTATTAAAATATCTACTTTAGGTGGAATTGCATTTAATAATTTAGGATATTGATGGCTCATATCAAGGCCCTCTTCTTCTAATACTTTAACGGCTAAAGGTTTTATTCTTGGATACTCATGAGTTCCGGCACTATAAACATCAAAAATATCACCACCTAATTTTTTAGCCCAAGCTTCAGCCATTTGAGATCTACAGGAATTGTGAATACATACAAAAGCTACTTTTTTTTTCATTTTTTATATCTTAATACTTTTCTCGGTGGATTCGTTTCTCATCAAACCTATCTATAAATTTGTTTAAATCTTTATGCTTGGGATAGCCCACTGCAATTAAGGCAAAAGGAAGTGCTTCATTTCGATCAATATTTAAGCTCTCAATTATAAAATCCATTCTTTCTTTATCAGGATAAATACCCATCCACGTAGATCCTAAATCTAATTCAACCGCTTCAAGCATTAAATTTTGGCAACAGGCACCTAAGTCTTGTTGAATATAATTTTCAGATATTAAATCCTTAACTTTAGTTAATACAACAATTAACAAAGGAGCTTCTCTAGCAAACTTAGAGTATTTACTACAAAGAGCTAGTTCTTCAATTCTTTGTGCATCTTCAACTACTATAAACTGCCAAGGTTGTTGATTTACAGCAGAAGGAGCTTGCATAGCAGCCTTCAATAACTTAATAATTTTTACTTCTTCTACTTTCGTTGTAGAAAATTGTCTAACACTTCTTCTAATATCTATCGCTTTCATAAACCCAATTCCTTATAATAACTTTTCAATTGCACTTGAACTTAATATCTTTCCTGTTGAAACCACTTTTTCATCAATGACAAGAGCTGGAGTACTCATAACTCCGTAAGAAGCAATAACTTTTGCATCCCGAAGATGGGTTACTTTATCATTTGTTTTTAAATTACTAACAGCTTGTACTGCATTATTTGCAAGGGAGGTGCATTTTGCACAACCTGAACCTAAAACTTTAATTCGTGCATTTGGATCATAATCAGAATCTATTATTTCTTGATTACGACTTGTTTTTCTAAATAGTGACATATTATTACTCCTCTTTTGCGACAACAACAAGTTATCTTTTGATAACTTGTTGAAAATTATCAATATATTAATTTTAAAACTCTAAGGTAATTTTTTACCAGCAGCCTTATACAATTGGTACCATTCTTCTCTAGTTAATTTAAATTCCATGGCTTTTGCTATACTAGCTAACCTATTACTATTAGTAGTACCTGCAATAACTTGTATTTTAGTTGGAATTCTTAATAACCAAGCAGTAACAATAGCTTCATTTTCCACACTATACTTTTGTGCAAGTTCAGCTATAACAAGATTTAATTTTTCAAATTTACTATTATTTAAGAAAACGCCTTCAAAGAAGCCATATTGGAAAGGTGACCAGGCTTGAAGGGTTATATCATTTAACTTGCTATACTCCAACATTCCTCCATCTCTATCTACAGCATAAGAATTTTCCATATTTACATTTATTGAGCTATCTATCATAGAGCAATTTGTAATACTCATCTGAAGTTGATTTACAACAAAGTTATTATCACAATATTTGTTTAAATAATTTAATTGATGTGTGTTTTGATTGCTTACGCCAAAGGCTTTTACTTTGTCGGTTTCTAATAAATAATTTATTATTTGAGCAACCTCTTCACCTTCCATCAAAGGATCCGGTCTGTGAAGCAAGAAAAAATCAAGATAATCAGTATCTAATCTTTTCAAACTATCCTCAATAGATTTTAATATATGACGTTTTGAGAAGTCATAACAAATACCAGGTCTTATAGAAGCTTTTGATTGGACTATAATTGATTCTCTATCAATATTTAAAGACTTAATGGCTTTAGCAAATTTAATTTCACTCTCACCTTTTCCATAAATATCTGCATGATCAAAATAATTTATATTATTATCGATTGCAGTGGTGATTAATTTCTCAACCTCTTTATCCTCTTTATCAAAAATTCTCATACAACCTAAAATAATTTTTGGAACATCTCTTTCACATTTTTTAATTTTCATAAAGTACCTCCAATTAAATATGAATCTATATTCATTATATAGTAGATTCTCTATATTTTATATAAAATATAACTTTATTGCAAAAAGCTATTGGCTCATTTCGTTATGTAAAGTGATTTCAATTATTTGGCTATTAAAGAAAGATTGTGTTGTTTTCAAAATCACTAAAGCCGAAAACTAATAATTTCTTCTGTTTAAAGCATTCAGATTGCATTTTGTCACATGATTTTCAGTTTCATCAATCAAAATCTTCTATTGTTTTAAAAGATACTAAAATCAAGCTCATCACTAATATCTACGAAATAAGCCAAGCTATTTAAATAGTTTTTTTAAAAACTTGAAAATATCAAAAGAAGTTCTTTGATAAACTTTATTATAAGCATACTTCTTAGGATTTCTCACCCAACCATAGCCTCTTGGCATCTTTATATTAGCTCGATGAACTATTTGTCTTTTTATACTTAATCTAGAGCTAAGTCTTTTTTTTAAACTTGGTATTCTAGGTCCTATTTTCATATTTTATTCCTCCAAAGGCAAATAAGCTTTGTACTTTATTTTATGAATTTTATTTATGTAGACAATTAAGCATAAACAACTTAATTATTATTAGCAACAATAAAAAGTTAGAATCAAAAGAAAACCATAGACCTGAAAAGGAGAGTATAATTATATTTTCATTAAATTTAGCATTTACTTTTTAATTCAAATAACTAAAAATAG
>CAZJGS010000034.1:0-20661 GCA_964545735.1 uncultured Spirochaetaceae bacterium | reverse complement strand
TTAAAATAAATAGTATGAAAAAAATTAAAAAGTACTAAAAAAAGTCCCCAAAATAAAGTTAATATAGAAAGTATTTAATGTATATTACTGTAAAAGTCTTTTAATTAAGTCTATATAGGGTGTATAATAATGTTCATAAATGATAAAGAATAGACGAGGTTAAATTATGTTAGAAATATATACAATTGGGGAAGATATCCTCAGAGAAAAAAGCAAAAAAGTTGAAAAATTTGATTCTGCTTTAGAGTTGTTAGTTGATGCAATGCTAGAAAAAATGGATGAAGCTGATGGTGTGGGATTAGCTGCACCACAAATTGGTGTTAATTTAAGAGTTTTTGTAATTGATGATCATAGAAGGGTAAGGACAGCTTTTATAAATCCTGAAATTGTTGAAACTTCAATGGAAGAGTGCTCCATGGAAGAGGGGTGTTTATCAATTCCAGGTGTATATTCTTTTCTCACACGAAGTGAAAAAGTAACCGTACAAGCTCAAGATGTTAATGGAAAAACTTTTAGAATTGAAGCTGATGAGCTTTTAGCAAGAGCCATTCAACATGAAAATGATCATTTGAATGGTGTATTATTTGTTGACAGATTAGAAGAAAAAACTAGATCTAAACTAATAAGAACTTACGAAAAAAGAAACAAAATACAAAAAGGTTCTATTCTGTGAGAATATTATTTGCAGGAACTGCAGAAATTGGAGTAGAAACATTAAGAGCTTTGGCTCAAAGTTTTGATGTGGGTTTGGTGTTAACTAATGCTGATAAACCACAAGGCAGAAGTAAAAAACTTATTGCTTCTCCTATTAAAGTTGAAGCCATAAACTTAGATATACCGATATTGCAACCAGATAGATTAAGAGGGGATGTTTTAAGAGATGTCGCTTCTTATAACTGTGATGTTTTAATTTGTTTTGCTTATGGTAAAATTTTTGGACCTAAATTTCTTTCGATGTTTAAAGGTGGTTGTTATAATATTCATCCATCGAAATTGCCTCAATTTAGAGGAAGTTCTCCAATTCAATTTGCTATATTAAAAGAGCTTAAAAAAACTGCAATTTCAATCCAAAAGCTGAGTTTAGAAGTTGATAGTGGAGATATTTTATCAGCAATAGATTTAGAGTTAAGTGATGATGAAACAACCCTGTCCTTAACAAAAAAAGTAGCTAAAGCCAGTGCCCCTTTTGCTGTTGATACTTTTACAAAACTTACAAAAGGTGAAATAGAGATTACTCCACAAGAAGGAGAAATTTCATTTGCTCCCCAATTTAAAAAACAAGACGCTACTATTGATTGGCAGATGAGTGCTAGTGAAATAAGTGCACAAATAAGAGCTTTTACACCATGGCCTAAGGCAAGCACTACCTATAAAGATAAAACTTTATTTTTAACTGGCGTTCATAGTATAAGTGATGAAACATACGAAAATCCTGGTTTAGTTATTGAAAAAAGAAAAAAAGAAGGACTAGTTATAGCGTGTAAAAAGGGTTCTATTATAATAAATAGGCTGCAGATACAAGGAAAGAAAGAGATGGATTTTACTTCATTTATAAATGGTAATAGTGAAATTATTTCATCAAAGTTAGGATAGTATATGAAAAAAAAGTTTGAAGCAATTATTTTAGTTTTATTAATATCTTTGTCTTCTCTTAATGCAACTTATCCAAAAGTTGCATTAGTATTATCTGGCGGAGGAGCAAAAGGATTTTCTCAAATTGGCGTTGTTGATGAAATTATGAAATTAGGAATACCAATTGATTTTATATGTGGTACGAGTATTGGTGGTTTAATAGGTGGCTACTACGCTTTAGGTTATACATCAAAAGATATAATAAATATGGTTAAAGAAAATCCGTTACTCGGCTCTTTTGTAAATACTAACAATACAAAAAATGCTGAGCCTTTTTCATTGTTTAATGAATTTGATGGCTTGAAATTATCATTTGGATTAAATTCAAATGGTATTGGCGATGTTCCGGGCCTTGTTGGAGATCAAGGGGTTGTTTCGTATTTAAACAAGTCAACTATAAAATCACCTGGTGAGGTAAGTTTCGATGATTTATATATTCCATATAAAGCTATAGCTATTGATGCAAGTAGTGGTAAAGAGAAAATATTAGATCATGGATTTATTTCAGACTCTATGAGAGCTACAATGTCACTTCCAGTTGTATTTCCTCCATATGTATTAAAAGATGGGACATATTGTATGGATGGTGGTATGATTGATAATTTACCAGTCAAATTAGCCCTTGCTTGGGGTGCCGATATTATAATTAGTGTTGATGTATCAAGTGAAGAATTGAAAGCCAAAGGTGATTTTTCAACGCTTTCTGGTGTCCTTATACAAACTATAAATTTAACTACATTTTGCGATAGAGAGGCGAGTCAAAAAGCGAGTGATTTGGTTGTTATCCCAGATGTTTCAGATTTTATGATTTTAGATGTGGCAAATTTCGATGAAATTTTACAAAAGGGTTATGATGCCTTTGAATTACAAAAAGATGAATTTATAGCAGTTAGAGATGAAATAAGTAAACATAGGCCATTAAAAATTATAGATGAATATTACGATGGTTATTATAATCAAATTCTTGATCCATTGGTTACTTCAGTAAAATTTGTAGATGTAACAAACAATAATACGTACTCATTTGTAAATATTTTTGATAAATATATCGGTAAAAGATTAACAAAAGAGGTATTAATTAAGCTTGAAGAAGATGTTTATTCTTTTGGTTATTTAAATGATATCTCTACAGTTTCTTTTAATTTTCAACCAGTGAATAAAAAGATTAACGAAGGTATTTTAGAAATTGGGCTTAGAGATTGGAACGTTTCAGCCTCAAAAATAGATTTTATTTCCTTAGCAAAATTAGGATTTTCTTCAAATCCAATTAACAAGGGATGGGTATATTTATCCTTTGACATTCATACTCAAATAAAAGAGATTTTAGCTGAAAAAATGGCTGTTGATTTAAAAATAAATATTTCAGAAAATACTAAACTTAATTCTAGAATTGGATATCAATTTTTATCAACCGATAAGTATGAATTAACTTTATTTTCTCAATTTGGAGTTAATTTAGGCTCTCTTTCACCTGCAAACAATAAAAATATAAAATATTATATTCCAACTTTTTCTATTGGATTTGATGTTGGTATGGGCTTAAAATTTAAAAAATCAAATGATTTTGCAGTAGAATTATTAACGAATTATAAATTAATCTCATTAAATTCTACCACATTCCCCGATAGTATGACGCAAGTAAGGTTTGAAAATCCGATTTTAAATATATTTAATATAGATTTAAGTTTTGCTTATCTTGGTATGAAAGAAACTATCTTTGCAACAAAGGGATTTGCCATTGACGGTATTTCTTCTTTAAACGTTACAGATGGTGATTTTGGTTTTTATGCTACTATTAAGAGTAGTTATAGTTTTGAATTAACAAAGAAAGATACCTTAAAAGTTCAAGGTGAATTTGGCTTTTCTACCGCTAATTATCAATTAACTTCTTCATATTTTGATCTTGGTGGATATAAAAAAGTCCCTGGTTATTATTTTGGATGCCTTACTAGAGAATATTTCTTAGCAAATTTATCTTACCAGCGATATATTGGTAAATATATCTTCCCACTTTTTTTACAAGCAGGAGTGAAATTCTATGGTTATGATTTTTATAATCCTATAGATAATTTTTACTATAATGAGGATCCAATCAACCCAATAATGATGGAAACGCCAGACTCAAAGACTCCAAGCATAACTGATTTGGGATTAGGCTTTTACGGTGGTATTGGCTTTAGTACAAGTGCTGGTGATATTATATTAGGCGGTGGATTTTCAATTAATGGTAACTTTAATATAGTTGTGGAGTTTGTATGAGTATAGGCTTACCTTGGAGAACATATAAACAGTATTTAACTGATACTTATTCAACAAGTGTATATAGAATTGGTGTAGATGGTGGGTTTTCATGTCCCAATAGAGAACATGATAGAAGTGGTGGTTGTGTCTTTTGTGACGGAACAGGTGCTAGTGCTACATATCAGAGAGAAGGCGAAGGTATTTGGAGACGAGATAGCAGCTTTCAAAAAACAATAGCTCATAGTGGACCACGAGAAAGAATTAGTCTTGAAAAAAGGTTAAAATCTTTAGAATTTCAGGTTGAAAAAGGCAAAGCTTTTATCAAAGAAAGATATAAGACTGAAGGTATGAGCTTGTATTTTCAAGCTTGGACTAGCACTTATGCACCTATTGATGAATTAAAGACTATATATGATAAGGGTTTATCTTTATATCCCTTTACAGAACTTATTGTTTCTACAAGACCTGATTGTTTAGATAAAGAAATAATTGAATTACTTGTATCTTACAAGAGTAAAGTAAAAGATGTTTGGGTAGAAGTTGGATTGCAAAGTGGAAATGATGATACTTTGAAATTGATTAACAGAGGGCATGATGTTGAAGTTTTTAAAAAAGCTGTAAGAGCTTTACATAATAATGGTATTAAAGTATCAACACATATAATTAATGGATTACCAAATGAAAGTTATGATGAACTAATTAATACTATCAATTTAATAAATAAATTAAAAATAGAAGCGATTAAAATTCATAATTTAGATATACTCGGAGGAACAGCTTTGTATGATGAATATATTAGAGGAGAACTTGTTGTAGCTAGTACCAAAAGAGCAATTGAACAGTGTGTATATGTTTTAAGAAGACTTTCACCTGATGTTATAGTTCAAAGGTTATTGTGTGAAACACCCCCTCATAGATTGGCTGCACCTAGGCGTTTTTTTGATAAATCTAAATTTATTCAGCATTTACAAAAGAGAATGAACGAGATTGATGCAAAACAAGGAGACTTATATAATGGAGAATAAAAACTCTTTAAATATAATATTATTTAGAATAAGTATTGTAGGCTTAGTAGCTAGTATATTGCTAGTTGGTATTATTTCTTATGCTAGTTTGATATCAAGTGAAAAATTAAGTTCAATTGGGTTTTTCCCTTTTGGAGATAAAGGTGCCCATATTGTAGCTTATGCTGTTTTGGGTATTTTTCTATATTTTTCCTTTTCTAGAATTTCATTTAAGCTATATGATGAAAATAATGATTTGATAGCATCCAATTGGATTATTTTACCTTCTTTTTTGACAATTATTACCGGTCTATTGGTTGGAACTATATTAGAAGTTATTCAAAAATCTGTTAGTAGAAGTTTTGAAGTTTTAGATATTGTTGCTGATGGGTTGGGGCTTCTAGTTGGTTGCACAATTGCTTATTATATTCTAAAAGGTATTTTAAAAATTGCAATAATAAAGGAGCTTTAGATGGAGACCTTTGTTAATAGGTTAAAAAAGGCTTTAATAAAGAGTTCTATTGAGTTAGATCCTTCTATTATTAACTTAATTAAAAGAGCTAAACAAAGAGAAAATGGAAATACCAAACAGTCTCAAGCTTCCTTAGTTGTATTAAGTAGTATATTAGAAAATTTAGAATTATCAAAAACAACAAAAATACCAATGTGTCAAGATACAGGCATGTTTGATGTTTTTGTCGATATTGGTAGAGAAAATAAAAGCAATCTTGCTACTATAGAAGCTGCAATACTAAAGGCCTGCTCTTTAGCTAGTGAAGAGGGTAATTTTCGAAAGAGTGTGGTAGAAGAACCTGTTTTTGATAGAAATAATACAAAGACAAATTTACCTCCAATAATCACCTATAACCTTGTTGATGGTAATGATATTACTGTTAATGTATTATTAAAAGGCTTTGGTTCTGAAAATTGTAGTTCTCTTAGAATGCTAAATCCAACTGCTTCAAAACAGGGTGTTATTGATGCTGTTCTTGAAATTGTTCAACTTGCAGGGGGAAAACCATGTCCTCCAATTTGCGTAGGAATTGGAATAGGCGGAACAATGGAGAGAGCTGCATATTTATCAAAAAGAGCTTTGATTAGAGACTTAGAAGATAACAATTCTGATTCTCGATATAGAGAATTAGAAAAAGAGATATTAGATAAAATCAATCAAACTAGAATAGGCTCTGGTGGTTTAGGTGGAATAACAACTGCCTTACTTGTTCAAATTGAGCAAGAGCCAACACATATAGCTGGTTTACCTTTGGCTGTTTCAATTAATTGCTGGGCAGATAGAAAAGCAACAATTATTTATAAAGGACACCTTTATGATTAATCTATATTTACCCCTTACATATGATAAAATAAACAGCTTAGAAATTTTCCAAGAAGTTCGATTAAATGGAGAATTATTTGTAGCCCGAGATCAAGCTCATAAAAGAATCTTTGATTTATTAGATTCTAATAGTGAATTGCCTTTTGATATAAAAAATCAAACTATATATTACATGGGGCCTTCTCCCGCACCAAAAAATTATTTAATTGGATCTTGTGGTCCAACTACAAGTGCAAGAATGGATTATTTTTCACCTCGCTTACTTGATATTGGCTTAAAGGCTATGATTGGAAAGGGTCCAAGAAGTAAACAGGTTATTGATTCAATCATAAAAAATAAAGGTATTTATTTTACTGCTTTTGGTGGTTGTGGTGCTTTATATAATTCAAAAATAATTGAAGTTAGCACTATAGCTTTTGAAGAGTTAGGACCTGAAGCTTTATTAAAAATCAAGGTAAAAGATTTCCCCTGTATCGTAGCAATTGATAGTAAGGGAAATAGTGTTTATTAATTTATTTA
The DNA here is from genome assembly GCA_964545735.1 of uncultured Spirochaetaceae bacterium. Taxonomy (GTDB): domain Bacteria; phylum Spirochaetota; class Spirochaetia; order Sphaerochaetales; family Sphaerochaetaceae; genus Pleomorphochaeta. The sequence continues at coordinate 13,929 of CAZJGS010000034.1, read as the reverse complement.
TTTAATTGTTTTTCTTTTGCAGCGAGGAAGTTTGCAATTTCCTTATCATTGTTCGATAAATCTACTTTGGCTAGTAAAATACCTCCAATAATAAAAAGAATTACCAGAGAAATAATACCAAATCTATTATTATCTGTTATCAATGTTACAAGTCCTAATAATAAAGGGCCTAAAATTGCAGCAAATTTTCCTAACATATTAAAGAACCCGAAGAATTCAGCATGTTTATTAGCAGGAATTAAGCGTGTATAGAAAGATCTAGATAAAGCTTGGATGCCACCTTGGAATAACCCAATTGCACAAGCTAATAAGTAGAAATGGAATTCTTTAGTCATAAAAGCACCTAGACAAGCAATTAAAGCATATGCAACTATGGCAACTAATAATGCTTTTTTTATTCCAACTTTTTTTCCAAAAAAACTGTATAAAATAGCTGAAGGGAAAGCTACAAATTGAGTTAGTAATAATGCTACAATTAATGAGCTTGAAGAAAAACCTAGAGCTGTTCCAAAATTAACAGCCATTCTAACAATTGTATCTACACCATCAATATAAAACCAATATGCAATTAAGAAGGTTAATAATGTTGGAAGGTGTTTTAAATCTTTAACAGTGGTTTTAAATTCTTTTAAACCAACTTTGATTGATTTGCCAACACCTACACCTTTGTGTAATTTTTCTTCTTTAACAAATAAAATTAACGGTATACTAAAAACAAACCACCAAATACCAACTATAATAAATGACGCCTTTATAGCCGCAACCCCATCTGTTAAATTGAACAATTCTGGTTTTAAGAACATTAAAACGTTTACAGCGAATAAAAGGCCACCACCGATATAGCCTATACCAAAACCTAAGGATGAAATAAAATCAACTTTCTTTTCTGAGGCAACTGAAGGGAGTAAAGAGTCATAAAAAGTGTTTGCTCCAGAAAATCCAATACTCCCAACAATATAAAATAAAATAGCTAGTTGCCACTGGCCTGCTTGAACTAAACTCAAATTTGCTGTCATCAAACATCCAAGAAATGCAAAAGCAATTAAAAATTTCTTTTTATAGCTACCATGATCAGCAATAGCTCCTAGTATAGGGGCTAGTATCGCGACAACCAAGGATCCTATACTATTACCTAATCCTAAGTAAAAGGTGGTTGTTGCTGTTCTAGCACCTTTTGCTAAATATTCAGTAAAGAATACAGGGAAAAAACCTGCCATTACAGTTGTTGCAAAAGCACTGTTAGCCCAATCATATAAAGCCCAAGAAATATAAGCCTTTGGGGAATCTTTTATTAAATTTTTCATAAATTTTATTATAATATGATTATTTGAATAACACCAATAAATTAATCATTATTAATAGTATTCTGGCAATATCAAATTAAAATTATCGTGAATATAAAATAAATAGTTATAAATTAAAATTTATGTGAAATGCTAGCCGAGAGACTATGGTTAATGGTTTTACTATATGTATATATGACTTTAGCATCTAATCCTTGTACTATGTTTAAATTTATAGAGAGCATTGGCATTAGTGTAAATGACTTATTTATATATGTAGTACTTAAAATAAAAGCTGATGAAACTTTTGTGTTAATATTCATTGTTAAAGAAGGTAATAGATTTAGTGATTTAGATGAGTTGTTATACAAAGCCTCAAATTTGAAAGAATAGTCAGAAATAATCTTTAATAAAAAGAGTGAAGCTTCAAAATTTTTTACGTTTTGTAAATCAGTTTTTGCATATATTCCATAATCAAAGAAAAGCGTTCCATTTATTCCACCACTTAATATAGATTGGGTTAGATCAGATAAAAAAGAAGCTTCAAGAGTTCCAAAATACTTATTGTTAACATCAAAGGTTAATCTAGTTCCTGCTTTAGAATCAGTATCTTCAACTGGTAGCTTTAATATTAATTCCATATTGATACTTTTAAAGTCAGGTAATTGTAAAAGCTTAACTTTCATTGAAGCAATCCAAGGATTTGTTTGAATGATACTCGGAAATGAGCTATAATTTATATAAAATGGTGTTCCACTATTTATTAGACCATCACTCCCAATATCTAAAGGAGTTTTTCCCATGGTAAAAATTAAATAATTTTCTTTATAGGGAATCCTAAATTGAATATAAGCCTGTTCAATATCATTTGTTACATCGGTTGTTGAAGCAATGGTTGTTGCATTTTTAATAGTATATTTAACATTGTTTGACTTTGAGGATAAATACAAGTTAATGAGAGCATTACTACTTACATTAGTATCAAGACTATTATCAATGAATAAATTGCCATTAAGGGAAAAATCTCCCTGAATGGAGGGCTCTGCAAAAGCTGAACCCATTATCAAAAGAATAAAACATAAAGAAAATATTTTTTTCATATTTTACCTACCAAGACAAATTGTCTGTTGAAAACAAGTAATCGTCTAGTGGCGTTTGTAGATCAAGGGATTCTATAATCAAAGTTGTAGAACCCTGTCGTTTTAACAAATCTACCATTTCAACTTTAAAGGCTACATATTTATCATCAACTTTTCTAATATCGGACGATTCCATTTTTCTAAGTTCTTTTCCGCTAGCACTCATAAGAGTCGCTTTAGTACAAACAAAAGTAATCTTTTCTATAGTTAGTATTTGAGTTTGGTATGGTTCTTTTCTCGATTTAGCTTGTAATTTGACAATATAACTTGAATTATCTTCACTCATTAAAGTTGCATTATAATTATTTATAATTGAATCATCACCAGATAAGTCTTCATAAGAAAAGTCAGAGCCCATAAAAGAATCTTTTAAAGCAGAGCCCTGTAATCTAATGATTTGATTAGCCTCTGGATAATATAAGAAAATCGATGAGTTCAGTCTAAGTACTTTTTGTCCTTGATCGGGACCATCTGTTATTTCTATTAAAGTTTTGCCATCTTTGGTAGACCAGGATTTAATGTTTTGTTTTGAAGTTCCAAGCGAGTCTTTTATAACTATTAAACTTTCAACAATTGACGTCTCAAAAACTGAATTATTATCATAGTTTTTTACTATTGTGTTAACATCGATGGCAAACAAGTTAAAAGAAACTATTGCCATTAACGTAAATATTATTAATTTTTTTTTCATATTCTCTCCTTATGTTTCATCATGCAAAGCTTTTGCTGGTTGTATTTTTAGTATTTTTTTGGTGGGGAAATAACAGGTTAAAGTGCTTATTGTAATTGCAATAATTATCAAGTAAATATAGTTCTCAAAAGGTAGGAATGGATAAATATATGAGCTCATTGCATATCCAGATACACTTCCACCGCCCATAGCAATCATATCTAACCCTGTCTTATTTAAAATTGAAATAAATATTCCCCCTACAACTGATCCCAGAATACTTGCTAATAAAGTTAATAAGGCTGTTTCAAATAAGAATAATCTTCTAACCCAATGAGGACTATATCCCAAGGCTACAAGTGTTGCAATTTCTCTTTTTCTTTCTATGATACTCATCATTGTTGTATTTAGAATTATTGTTGAAGCAAAAAGTAGGAAGATTACTTCTATAAACCCATACATAACTTTAACTAAATCTAATAATTGACCAATCAAGGAATTGTCTTTCCAATCTGTTATTGAAAGAGTAGAATCATTTATTACTTTTTCAATTTCACTTGGGAGAACAGTAGAATTGGTAAATACAAAAATTTCAGTAGCCCCATTTACCATTCTAAGAGTTTTGCTTAATTGCTTATTAGATATAAAGAAATTTAAATTATTCATATCCATATTATTAGAAGAATAAATCCCAGATACAGTTACACCAAGAGCATTAGATCCACCAATTGCTGTTTTTGTTAAGAATGTAAAAGCATCTTTAACTCCTATATTCATTTCATCAGCAAGTTTGGAACTTATTAATACTTGTTTATCTTTAGTAGGGAAAGTCCCCTCATTAAGAATTCCTTGATTAAAGAATCTTGAAGTATCGAAATCTACTCCGTATGTTATTACATTGTAGCTTTCTTCACCTAAGAATGTCATTGAAGGTATTCTAGTCACGGCAGTCGATGATACCACACCCTCAACTTGACTAATTTTTCCCATTTTTTCATCAACGTTACTAATATAAAATTGTAAAGGAAGTATCCTTTCATTTTCAATATATAGTTTTGTTTTTATATTGATATTTCCCAATTGATGATCGATAGTGTTTTGTCTCATATCATCTATCATACCTTCATAAAGGGATAACATTGCACTTACCATTATTATTGCTAAGAATATTGCACTAGCAGATAATATTGATCTTCTTTTATTTCTTAATATATTTTTCCAAGCTAATTTAAACATTAAATTCTCCTAAACATTTCGGCTATTTCGCCACGCCCTGTTCTTCTTACAGCAAAATAAGCTGCAGCCATAGAAACAAATATTCCTAATATAATGATTAGAAAGATTTGAGAAGGGGAGACAAATGCATGCATTACAGAGTTAATTCTATAGCCAATAGATTCTGTATTTGCCATTAAAGCGGAAAAGTCAATTCCGTTTTTTTGATAATAAAATGCAATCAGAGTTCCTACTATTGAACCTACAATAACTCCAAGAAAGCCAATTATAGTTCCTTCAAGCGTAAATAATCGTCTAATGAATTTATTATTGTATCCTAGGGTCTTTAACATAGCAATTTCATTTTTTCTCTCACTAATAGCCATTATCATTGTATTGCTAATTCCCACAATAGCAATAAAGAACGTAAAGAATAAGAAAATATTTGAAAAACCGCCCTTTGAAGCCTGTAATTTTAATATATCAATTGCAATTTCTTTCCAAGAATAAGCTTCTAAGTTTAGTGGTTTAACTACTTCTTTGAGGTTTGCCGTTTCTTTGTCAGTAATTTCTTTCACTTTAGATATATTCATAGAATAGGAAACAGAATAATTGGTTGCAGAACCTTCTAATTCAAGATAATCATTAATTAACTCAAGATTGGAAAATATAGTTGAAGAGTCTACCACAGGATCTCCTGTGGTGATTATTCCAACTATTGGAATGTCAAAAGCTTGAATAAATCCACCTTTTCCTTTTGTTTGAATTGTTAAATAATAACCAATTTCAGCATTAATATCAGCAGCTAATTTAGAGCCAAGAACAATTCCAGATAAATCTTTGTTTATCCAATTCCCCTCAATTTCTGCATTATTAAAATTATATGCATTCATATGTGAACTATCTAAGGCTTTTAATGTTGCTGTTAGTGATCCAGTTGTTGGGAAAGGGTCTTCGTAGAACATTATTTGGCAAGAAGAAACAAATTCTTTAGTATAGCTATTATAGTTGTTATCTTTAAATAATTGTTCAAGCTCTATCCCTTGTTGATCAGTTATTAATTTATCAATTGGTAAGTAATCTCTATCTTCAAAATAACCTGGAGCATAAACTTTAGCACTTGATGTATCATTCCAGATTAGGTTTTTATCAGAATCCATCGCAACCCCAGTTAATATGGATTTCATAAAAATAGAAAATACAATGGCTATTGCAATGGCAAAAGCTGTTATAATCGTTCTCTTTTTATAACGCGAAACGCCTCGTATTGCCAATTTTAACATAAGCGACCATCCTCAAGTCTAATGATTCTTTTAACATGATCTAGTACTAATCGATCATGAGAAGAATAAATGCAAGTTAAATCCTTTTTTTCGTTTAACTTAGCGATTAATTCTAAAATATGTAAACTGTTAGTTTTATCTAAATTAGCTGTTGGTTCATCTGCTAATAGCACTTTTGGATTTTTTACTATAGCCCTAGCTATAGATATTCTTTGCTGTTGTCCACCGGACAATTCGCTAGGTCGTCTATTTTCTAAATTATCTAGACCAACATCTTTTAGTGCATTATAGCAACGCTCTTTTTTATCATTTTTGTTATTAATATTTAATCCAAGCAATTGTTCTTTTGAAAGACAGTTTAGAGCCATTTCAACATTTTCGCTTGCTGATAACACTGGAATAAGATTATAGGACTGAAATATCATTCCTACCATATTTCTTCTAATTTCAGTTTGATCTTTCTTTTTTAATGTTGAATATAAAACGTTATCTAATTCAATATCACCTGAACTAATATTATCCAGAAGGCCAATTAAATTTAGAAGAGTTGTTTTGCCACTACCTGAGGGACCTGAAACTGCAAGCAATTCTCCCTTGTTTATTTCAAGTGAAATATCGATTAGTGCATGAACCTCCTCACTTTGAGTTGTGTAGACTTTTGACAAGTTGTAAGTTTTAATTAGGCTCATTTGTTTCTCCTTTGATGTTTGATAAAAGCATTTCCAAATCATTTAAATATTCATTTAATGAATTAATTCCGTTATTTGTAATATGTATATAAGTTTTAACTTTATTTTTTTCGATTACTTTATTTTGTTTAATCCAGCTAACGTGTTCTAGTTTTTTTAATTGTATACTTAAATTTCCACTGGTCATGTGTAATTCATTTTTTAATAAAGTAAAGGTTGTTTTTTCAGGTGATTTTTTAGATAGAAATATAAGTATTTTTAATCTACTCTGTTCATGTATTAGTTTGTCTAGTGTTGGATAATCCATTAATTATTAAATCTCCTCGCATAGATAAGAATTAAGAAATACATAAAAAAAATCAAGCTAATCATTGCAAATGCCAGAAGTAGCATAGGAATTTGCAGAAATAGCATTGAAAGAATTCCAATTATAATTGTTAAATATCCCATATACCTAAATTCAATAATACCAATTGGTTCAGAAAGTGAAATTATAAAAAGTCCATAACTCATTGTAATTACTGGCAAGTAAATCCAATATATATTCGTAATAAAAGAAAATAAAAGACAAAATAAAATTGATAAGAAAAATAGTAATAACATGTGAATTGTATAAAAATCACTTAAGCTCTTAAATATATTAATATCTGAATTCTTATTTATTGCAGTTATCTTTCGAATCATAATTTGAATTATATTTCCTATAAGTGAAATGATAATCAAAGCCTTCAAAAGTAGTGAAAAATCCCAAAATGAGTCATGTAGAGAGTATCCAATTGTAGTTATTATTGTAGTTAATAACAAGAAAAGAGACCCTGATAACAGCATGTTTAAAAAGCCTTTGGATAAAATTACAGGTTTTAGTATTTGTTGTTTCTTGTTTATAATGGTTTTTAATTCTCGTATATTATCAATAGCTTCTTGTATTTCTTCTTTATTGTAATTAGGCATGTTTATCTCCTAAAGTAGTTTATATTATAAACCTAAACGTATAAATTGGTTTTGTCAAACAAATAAAACCCCAAAGTATTAAACTTATCAATTTTAAAGATTTGGGATTATTAAATTGTGATAAAAAAAGGTTAGCCAAATTTTGGCTAACCTAAAAGGAGTATCTGTTGAGTATTATACTTGCAAAAGTTTATTAACGCTTTGTTGCATATTTGCTAGGAACTTGATCAGCCCCATCCCAAATAATTTGTCTAAAGCTTTTTGGATCAGTATTTCCTTCAGTGTTTATAAATAAAATATTGCTATCATGATTAAAATTTAAATATTCTTTTAGTTCATCATTTCCACTAAGGGTTAATAATTGGAATAAAGCACCTAACGTAACAGCACCACTTTCCCCACTGATAATCATTGGATCAGCTTTTAGAGGAGTAGCCATGATTCTCATGCCTCTTGCTGCTACATAGTCAGGAACTTCCACGAATACATCAGCACATTCTTTTAATATGTCCCAAGCAAGAGGAGAAGGTTCTCCACAAGCTAGACCTGCCATTATTGTTGAAAGAGAACCATCAACGTTATGTATTTTTCCATCATCATGTTTTGCAGTTTCAAAAATACATCCAGCTTGATCGGGTTCTACAACAATAAATTTAGGTGTTTTTTCACCATTACATAATGCACTATAGAATCCAATAACAGCCGCAGCTAAAGCACCAACACCTGCTTGAACAAAAATATGAGTTGGGTAATCAATACCTTGGCTACTAAATTGTTTTTGAGTTTCAAGAAGCATTGTTGTATAACCTTGCATTATTCTTGTTGGAACCTCTGTATAACCATCCCAACTTGTATCACTGATTACTTCCCAACCATTTGTTTGAGCATCTCGTACACATTGATGAACAGCATGGTCATAGTTTCCTTCAATAATTTTAACTGTTGCACCATAATCTTTTATTGCTTCAATTCTAGCTTCACTTGTTTCGCTATGTACATAAATCATACATTTGTGTCCGAGCATTTTTGAAGCCCATGCAATACCACGACCATGATTTCCGTCAGTAGCACTTGCAAATGTTATTGTTCCTAGTTTTTCTTTTATTGCATCACTTGTTAAATATTCAAAAGACAATTGTTCGTCTTTTAAGTTTAAGCGATCTTGGAAATATCGAAATAATGCAAAGCTACCACCCATAACTTTGAAACTATTTAGTTCCATTCTTTCGCCTTCATCTTTAACATAGATGCCACCAACGCCTAGCATGTTTGCTAAACTAGGTAGGGCTGCAAGACGGGTCATATGATAGCCAGGTATTTGGCTATGTAGTCGACGTGCTAATCTTGCTGTTTCAATGGGGAACATTTCCTTAGCTTTTGAAATGTTTTTGGTTTCATGTTTTTTAATTATCCATGAGATGTCTGATTCTTTTTTCATCTTATATTTTCTCCTATTAAAGAATTTTTGATTAATTATTTTATACAGGAAATGTATAACTTATAAATAATTGTTTCAATACTCTGATATATAAAAAGTAAAAAAATTTAGGAAATGCTAAAAAATTACACTAAATCATATCATATTACGCATATTTTTCTTAAAAAATTGAAATATTTAGTAAATTCATTAAATAACGTATTAATTAGATATAGTACAAATAAGCAATTATTTTCTAGTTATAAATTAACTTATTATACTTTTCTAAACAGTTCTGCAATTTCACCTCGGCCTGTTCTTCTAACAGCCAAGTAAGCTGCAAGCATAGAGAAAAATAACCCTAAGATAACAATTAAAAGGATATCATTAAGTGAAATAAAGGCATGAACTACAGTATTTATTCTGTATCCAATTGAGGTTGTATCTTTCGTAAAGGAAGAAAAATCTATTCCAACAATCTGATAATAGAAGGAAATAATTAATCCTATAACAGTCCCAATAATTACTCCAATAGAGCCAATAATAGTTCCTTCAAGAGTAAATAGCTTTCTAATATAGCTATTACCATAGCCTAATGCTTTTAGCATTGCTATTTCATTTTTCCTTTCACTAATTGACATTAACATTGTATTACTTATACCAACTATAGAAATTACAAAAGTAAAAAAAAGGAAAATATAAGCAAACCCACCATCTGCTGCTTCAAATCTTAATATTTCTTCTGCTATTTCTTTCCAAGAGTAAGCTTCTAAGTTTGCTTTTTGTGCAATTTTCTTTAATTTAATTGTTTCAGTATCTGTGATGGATTTAATTTTAGCTATATTCATTGAATAAGATACAGCATAACACGTTGCAGAACCTTCAAGTTCTAGATAATCATCAAGGGTGTTAATATCAAAGAATACAGTAGATGCGTCAATCATTGGATCGCCTATTCCGATTATTCCAATAATTGGGATATCAAAAGCTTGGATAAATCCGTCCTTTCCTTTTGTTTGGACTGTAAGATAATATCCAATATCGGCTTTTATATCAGAAGCAAGTTTTGATCCCAGTACAACACCATCAATATTTTTAGAAATCCACTGTCCTTTTATTTTTGCATCATTTAAATTGTAAGCATTAGAATGTGAACTATCGATAGCTTTAAAATTTACTGTTAATGATCCGGAAGTTGGGAAAGGGTCTTCATAGAACATTATTTGGCCGGAAGAATCAAATTCTTTTGTATAGTTAGTATAATTATTTTCATCTAAAAGTTTCTCAAGGGTTTTACCTGCTTCATTAGAAATTAATTTATCTATTGGTAAATATTCTCTATCATCAAAATACCCTGGTGCATAGATTTTTGCACTTGAAGTATCATTCCAAATAAGATTTTTATTTGATTGATATCTAATTCCAGTTATTAAAGTTTGCATAAAGATAGAGAATATTATAGCAATAGCAATAGCAAAGGCTGTAATTAGAGTTCTTTTTTTGTAACGAGAAACACCTCGAAATGCTAATTTAAACATGAAATCCTTTTTATAAATTATCAACAAATTAATTTTATCCCTTTTTTTTGTGTGAAAAATTAATATTATACGAATAACTTATATTTTAAGTTAATCTGATAAATTATCTTTGTCAATAAAATTCTGGGTTGTAAAAAAGTTTGACAAGAAAGAATTATATACCTTTCTTGTCATAAAATAATCATTAACTGTGTGTGTACGTTTATATCTTTTTTATTTATACTTGCAGAACTAGAAAATAATATTAATTATTTTTTAATTTAAATGTTTTAATAAAGAGGTGTAAGTATGATATTCCATGGTTTAGTTAAATCCACATTGTTAGATTATCCAGATAAACTAGCTTGTACTCTATTTACTGGAGGGTGCAATTTTAGGTGCCCATTTTGCCAAAACTCTGCCTTAGTGCTTGATCCTGCAAGTGAACCTATTATAGATCAAAAAGAATTAAATACTTTTTTAAAGAAACGAGTAAAATATTTAGATGGTGTTTGTATTACAGGGGGAGAGCCTTTATTACAAAAAAATGTAGGTGATTTTTGTAAATATTTAAAAGATTTAGGATTTTTGGTCAAGTTAGATACAAATGGTTCTTTTCCCAAGAAATTAGAAAGTTTAATTGCAAAAAATCTTATTGATTATGTAGCTATGGATTTAAAAAGTAGTAAAGAAGGTTATGCCAAAGCGGTAGGAATTGAAAAGTTTGATTATTCAGTAATTGAAGAAAGTGTTGATATTTTACAAAATTGTGATGTTGATCATGAGTTTAGAACTACTTTAGTAAAAGAGCTTCATAGTGAAAAAGAAATCAGAGGTATAGGTTCTTGGCTTAGAAAAGATCAGAAATTATATTTACAAAGGTTCGAAGATAAGGGTTCAAACATAGTACAAAATCTTACAGGATTTAGTGAGAAAGAAACTATTCTTATTCAAGATATATTAAAGACTTATATAGCTTCTGTTAAAGTTAGAGGCTATTAATATATAGGTAAAACACTATCTATAGCGTAGTGATAAATTGTTGCCTATATATATTGAGTCTTTCAATTGTCTGTGATATAGTTAAAATAATTGGTTTAGAACTTTTTTAAAAACCAAGGTAAGGAGAGAGCCATGTATAAAGTAGCAAAAAGAGATGGTAGTATTGTTGAGTTTGATATAAGCAGAATTTCATATGCAATTGAAAAAGCGTTCCGTGCTTCGGGCCGTAATTATAATTCAAGTGTTATCGATTTAATAGCTTTACAAACAACTTCAAATTTTGAAGAAAAAATAGTAGACAGTATTATTAGTGTAGAAGCTATTCAAGACTCTGTAGAAAATATTTTACAATTATCAGGATACGGTGATGTAGCAAAATCATATATTTTATATAGAAAACAAAGAGAAAAAATCAGAAATATGAAATCAACAATTGTTGATTATAAAGATGTTGTTGATGGATATTTAAGATTGAATGACTGGAGAGTTAAAGAAAACTCAACAGTTACTTATTCTGTTGGTGGTTTAATTTTATCAAATAGTGGTGCTTTAACAGCAAACTATTGGTTATCTGAAATATATGATGATGAGATTGGTAATGCTCACAGAAATGGTGATTTCCATATTCATGATCTATCCATGTTGACAGGTTATTGTGCCGGTTGGTCATTAAATCAATTGATAAAAGAAGGTCTTGGTGGAATTCCTGGTAAAATTACTAGTAAAGCGGCTAAGCATTTATCTTCTCTTTGTAACCAAATGGTAAACTTTTTAGGTATTTTACAAAACGAATGGGCAGGTGCTCAAGCCTTTTCATCTTTTGATACTTATTTAGCTCCTTTTGTAAAAGTTGATAACTTATCATATGATCAAGTTAAACAAAATATTGAATCCTTTGTTTTTGGTGTAAATACACCTTCTCGTTGGGGTACTCAAGCACCTTTTTCTAATATTACTTTAGATTGGACAGTTCCAAGTGACTTAGCTGATTTACCAGCTATTGTTGGTGGTAAGGAAATGGATTTCAAATATAAAGATTGTAAGAAAGAAATGGATATGATTAATAAAGCATTTATTGAAGTATTTATTGCTGGTGATGCTAACGGTCGTGGTTTTCAATACCCAATACCTACCTATTCAATTACAAAAGAATTTGATTGGTCAGATACTGAAAATAATAAACTTTTATTTGAAATGACAGCAAAATATGGAACTCCTTATTTCTCAAACTATGTAAACAGTGATATAGACCCTAGTGATGTTCGCTCCATGTGTTGTAGATTACGTTTAGATTTAAGAGAATTAAGAAAAAAGAGTGGTGGTTTCTTTGGTAGTGGTGAATCAACAGGTAGTATCGGCGTTGTAACCATTAATATGCCAAGAATTGGATATACTTCTAAAAACGAAGTTGAATTCTATAAAAAATTAGATAATTTAATGGATCTTGCAGCAAGAAGTTTAAAAATTAAAAGAGATATTGTTTCAAGATTATTAGAAGAAGGCTTATATCCTTATACTAAAAGATATTTAGGTACTTTTGACAATCACTTCTCAACTATTGGTTTAGTTGGAATGAATGAAGCTTGTTTAAATGCCTCATGGATTAGTGATTCTATTTCTAGTACAAAAGGTAAAAATTTTGCTATGGATGTATTAAATTACATGAGAAATCGGTTATCTGATTATCAAGAAGAATATGGTGATTTATATAACTTAGAAGCAACTCCTGCTGAAAGCACATCATACCGTTTGGCTCTTCATGATAAAAAGCATTTTCCTGGTATCATAACAGCTAGTGAAGACGATGAAAAACCTTTTTACACTAATAGTTCGCACTTAGCTGTAGACTATACATCAGATATATTTGAGGCTTTAGAGCATCAAGATGATTTACAGGCATTGTATACTTCAGGTACTGTTTTTCATACATTTTTAGGTGAAAAATTATCTTCATGGAAAGAAGCAGCAATTATGGTTAAAAAAATTGCAGATAACTTTAAACTTCCTTACTATACTTTAAGTCCCACTTATTCAATTTGTCCTGAACATGGATATATAGCCGGGGAGCATTTTAGTTGCCCTACTTGTGGAACTACAACAGAAGTTTATAGTAGAATTACTGGTTATTATAGACCTGTTCAAAATTGGAATATTGGTAAAAGTAAAGAGTTTGTAACTAGAAAAGTCTATGATCTGGAGAAGAGTGTTTTAGATAAAGATACAAGAAAGAGCGAAAAAGAAATTTCAAAAATTAGTACTAAAGCTGATGATAGAATGATGCTATTCACAACTCCAACTTGTCCAAATTGTAAAATTGCAAAACGATTTTTAGATGAATCAGGTATCATATATCAAGTAGTCGATGCGAGTGAACAAGTTGAACTAGCTAAAGAGTTTGGTATAATGCAAGCCCCTTCATTAGTTTGTATAAATAATGGTGAGGTAAGTATTTACTCAAATGCTTCATCGATAAAAAGCTATTGTGAGAAGCGAGCATAAGCAAAAATATTATAACAAGGTGAGGAGTAAATTTTAAATATTCCTTGCCATATTTAAAATGTTGACTTATCATATAGTAATTAAAGATTATGTCTTAGTGTTTCGGTTGAAACAGAGCATGGAATCTATAAGGGAACTTATAGAAAGTTAGGTCTCCAAATAGTTAACATATTCCATTGGGGAGAGTTATAGAGGGCTCTCCCCTTATTTTTTTCTTTTTATCTTGATGAAATTTCAATCTATATGTATATTAAAATCAAATAT
>CAZJGS010000033.1:15381-21657 GCA_964545735.1 uncultured Spirochaetaceae bacterium | reverse complement strand
ATCTTTCACCCTTTTCAACTCTTAATAAAGTATTACCATTTTATTAACTTTGAATAGCTATTATTCTCTCAAAGTATCTTTTCTTAGTTTTTTTTAATTTTCTTCATCTGGAAAACTTGAATTAAAAACTGGGACTGCCCTATACCTTCCCTCTAGATAAGTATTATCAATCTTTTTATCTTCTCTTGTATTATATTCTTCTAATGAATAAATTGAAGATTCTCCATTTAAATTCTTATCAGTAAACCAAATTTCATCTTTTCTTAATAAATCTAAATTTAATAATCTAGATTCATGAGATGTAATAATTAATTGTATCTTATGCATTTGTGCAATTTTATAAAATTCTGAAATAAATTTACTTGTGAGTTTAGGATGCAAACAACTATCAAATCCATCAATTACATAAGTCATATTTTCTTGTTTATTAAGAAGTAAAGTAATTAAATCAATTAGAGCAATAGTTCCATCAGACTCTTCACAAAGAGAATAGTAAACACCTTTTTTGTTATGATTAAATTCAATTACATGATAAATAACTTCATCTTCTATTTTAGTAAAAAGATAGAGCCCTGAATTACCAACTCTTAATAAAACACCATACTCAGGAGATTCATCGTCATTTTTAGTGTTCAACAAGTCCATAGCTTTTTTGAAAGCACCTGGTGGTAAATCTTTATCAAGTTGATCTAAGTTTGTTTTATGCTTCGGTAAGCTACTTATACCAGTATCAAAAGCCTTTAAATAGCTACCCAGTTTCTTTATATCTTCATCTATAATAAAACAAGAATAATCATTTAATGGTCTATTTGGAAATTTAACATCCAAATTGATTTTAAACCAATCAAATAAATTCTTAAATATTTTTATTTCTAAATTATCTGAATTAAAAGCATCTTCATTTTTATTTAAAAAGCTCAAAAATAAAGCAGTGTCATCTTCTTTTATATCATTAGCAAAAATTTCAAGTTTTGTATTGATATCACTATCTGAAAAATATGTATTTACTACATACTCACCTTTCTCAATATCACGAGAAAAAATCAAGTTGTCGCTGCTTTTAGTAAGTTCAACCAACCACTCTGATTTGATGCTTTGTGTATTTAAAACAATTTCAAATCCATAGGAATAATACCTATCATTGATTTCAACGTCAAATTCAAAATTACTAATTTTATTTTTATTTTCTTTCTTAAACTTACAATAGGAATTAATATAATTACTAGGAAATCCTTTAGTAACTAGGCTTCTTGTAAAGTCTAAGGATTTAACTAAATTAGTTTTTCCAGACGCATTAGCTCCAAAAATTGAAGCAAATTTAATTAATTTTATATTTTGACCTTCATACAACCTATCTATTTTCTTTCTACCCTTACCCGCAATCATTGAAAACTCTTGAGTTTCATTAAAAGATAAGAAATTACCAACATTAAATCTAATTAACATATAAATATCCCCCAAACTCATATTCTAGTTATTCTTCACATTAATCAATAAAAAACACTTATCTTTTACAAACAATAGTAGTTTTAATTTGATTATTTCTCATCAGAGATCTTTTTTCTTAAATATTTACTAATTTATAATATATCGAAAAACGATATTTTCTAAAAATCAAATATATTATATCTTTTTTTCTCATATCTTCATCATTATTTATTTCAGATGTGTCTAAATACATAATAATACATGTATATACTAAAGTCCTCTTTAACCATCTTCAAACGTGGTTATATATGGTTTTATAGCTTATTAGAGCAATAAAAACACCTTTTTAAGGCTTAGTTAGTTGTCTACATAACTTGACAATTGAAAATTCTCATCCCTATAGTATTAGTAGAAACTGTTGTTAAAAGAGGAAGTTATGAAATTCTAAGATATTCTAATTAAAAACACATCCTTTACTCACATTTTTTTAATATCAAATATATCTTTGAATTTTTTTAATTAAGGGCATTATCTATGAGCACAAAAAAGAAAGGCAAGATGAAATTTATTAAAATGATTATAAGGTATGGCATACTTTTATTAGTCATTGCAGGCTTAGTTTTTATTGTACAATATAGGATTAGTACTACAGAGAAAATTGTCTATGTAGCACCAAAACCTTCTGTTAGAATAGAAAAGCCTTATATAGATACGATTGAAAAGGATGCAACCTTTCCAACCTATATTGAAGCTAGCGATATGATTGCTGTTATTCCTTTTGTTCAAGGAACCATTATTAGTTATGATGTTAAAGTTGGTGATTATGTTTATAAAAATCAAATATTGGCTAAAATTGATCCCACTTTATTTGAGCAACAATTAATTCAAGCACAATCTGCCTATGACGCTATCAAAAGCACTTTTGATAGAGTTGAAGCTTTGTACAAAAAGAAAGCGACCACTGCTCAAAATTATGATGAGGTTAGAGCTAAACTTTATGCAGCTCAAGCTCAATTAGAACTGGCTCAAGTTCAAATGGATTATTCAAATGTTAAGGCACCAGTTACTGGAACAGTATTAATGGCTCCACAATCTACAGGTAATGTTGCTGCAGCTCCTAATCCTATAGCCGTTATAGCAAACTTAAATTCACAAATTGTTAACATACAAGTTCCTGAAAAGTATTATGATATTTTTGTAAAAAACAAAGATAAAATAACTATTAATCTATCTCGTCCTCAGTCCGATGCAACAACCACAGCAAGACTGCTTTCAATTGATCCATATATACAAGCTGAATCAAAGGTTTTCATTGTTAAAGCTAAATTAAATGGGGATTTAACATATTTTAGACCTGGGATGTATGCTCTTGCTACAATAACTTATGAAAGAATTGAAAATGTATATGTATTAAGCCAAAAAGCTAAAAAGCTCGATGGAGCTGTTTACTATTATGATGAAGCGGATCAAAAAGCTCATTATCTAGCCAAGGAGCTTATTATATCTACTGATGAAAATAATGATTTGTTTAGAGTCCCAGAAAAGTATTCAAATTATAGTTTTATTGTTGAAGGTCAAAACACCGTTTTTGACTCACAAAAAGTAAATGTGATTACCACTAACTAGGAGTTGTACCAAAATGAAAATTTCACATTTCTCGGTAAAACACCCAACAATTATTTCTATGGCACTAATAGCATTATTTGTATTTGCTGCCTATTCATTTAACGGGATACCTCTAGAATTTTTAAATGATATAAACGAACCCTCTGTTAGAATTGTTACTATATATCCAGGAGCTAGTGCAACTGACGTTGAGTCCGATATTACTACAATATTAGAGGACAACTTTGTAACACTACCCAATTACAAATCAATGGATAGTCAGTCAAACAACTCCTATTCATTGATTACCATTAATTTTATTGATGGAGCTGATCCCTATGAGCAGCTCGCTGGTATAAGATATAGGATCTCACAGTTACTTGATGATCTGCCTGAAAATATTCAGGGAGAGCCTAGTGTATTTGTAGGAGGAGCAAATATGCTCCCTGTAATTAGTTTTACAGTTCAAGGTGGAGATGATATAGCTAAATTAACTAATTACACTGAAAACGAATTGAGACCTCTTATAAACCATATAAAAGGTGTTTCTACTGTTTATATCTTAAACGGTAAAAAGTTAGAAGTTAATGTTAATTTAAGACTTGATGATTTAGCAGCTAAAGGTGTTAGTGTAGCTACTGTTTATCAAGTATTAAAAGCTGGAAACGTAAAACTTCCCATTGGAGATGGAATTTATCAAGGAAAAACCATTGATGTAAGGTATGATGGAAACTTTAAAACACTCTCAGATATAAAATCATTACCAGTTGGAATGTACAACAATGTAATGATTAGAATAAGTGATGTTGCAGATGTTAGTTTAGAGCCGTCCCATACAGAATATTATGTCGATAGCCTTGAAGATTCACTTTTAGTTGTCCAAATTGCCAAACGTCTAGATGGAAATGTTGTTGATATATCAAAAGAATTAAAACAAATTTTAACAAGTGAAACAGAGAGAAAAGGTAATGCACTTACCTTTGATATAATATCTGATGATAGTAAAACAACCCTTGTAGCTATAAAAGCTGTTATGTTATCAGGTCTACTTGGTTTGTTTATGGCAGTATTTATTATCCTAGTCTTTTTAGGAGATGCAAGAGCCACTATAATAATTGGACTCTCCATCCCTATTTCAATAATGTTAACACTAATTGAAATGAGACTATTTAATATTAGTTTAAACGTATTATCAATAACAGGGTTAGTTATAGCACTCGGTATGATTGTTGATGGCTCTATTGTTATGATAGAGCAAGTTTATAGATATTACCTCAAAAGAAATAAACCCTTAGAAGACAATATATTACGCGCAGCTGATGAAATTGGTCCATCCATATTTGGATCTGTCATGACCTCTATTGTTGTATACCTACCACTAGTCTTTTTACAAGGCTTGATTGGACAAATACTTTTTGACACCTCAATTGTATTAATATTTGCACTATCCTCTTCTTTTTTAGTTGCTGTTGCTGTTGTAACCTTTTTAATGAAGGTAATATTAAATCCAGTATCTAAAGTTCCAAAAAAACGAATATTTGATAGAGTAATGAACTCAATAATTAAAGCATACAAAGTTACTCTTAACTGGTGTATTAATACTCATAAATTTATCATATTTGCAGCCGTTTCAATTTTAGCTTTATCAATATATGCAGTAACTACTTTAGGCTTTACCTTTGTGCCCTCTATCGATACAGGTGAATTCGATATTATGATGAAATATCCACAAGGCTACAATCTAGAAGAAACAAGAGCTAAAACTCTAGAATCTATGGTATTAGTGAAAGAAGCTATTCCTGAGGCAAAATCAATTGTTATTTATTCAGGAGATAATGGTAATTTATTAGGGGAGAACCCCGCTAATTATGCTCGTATCCATGTGGTATTAAATGATGCAAATGAAAGAGAGAGAGGCGTACATCAAATTATACTTGAAACACAGCAACTGCTTTCTGCCAATGTAATTGATTGTACTATAAGTGTAACTAACGGCGGTATTGATAGACTTTTAGCATACGCAACTAGTGGAGGAGACTATGGTCTTACTCTTATTAGTGAAGATTTAGATGTACTCTACAGTGAAGCTAAAAGAATAGAAAAAGAAATAATAAAAGACCCAAGTGTAGTTTCAACTTCTCTTAACTCAGATTTTGATAGCTCAACACTTATTCTTGATATGAGTCATGATTTCTTAAATAGCTTAGGTGTTAATAGTTATGAAGCCGGAATTACCTCAATAATATTATTTAATGGTATTGATGCCGGAACTTATCATAGCAAAGATGATGAACTTTATAATATAAGATTGCAGAGTAATATGAGTGATGAACCAATAACCCCTGATACAATAGCAAAAATGCAGATATTCTCTGCATCAGGAGAAGAAATTAGTTTTGCATCCCTCTCTAGCATTGAAATTGAAAAGGCTGTTTCATCTATTAATCACAGTGATAGAATAAGAGAAATTACTGTTAATGCAAAACTGGTAAGTGAAGATACTGCCCCAATTACTTTTCACATAAATAGATATTTAAAAGAAAACCCATTAGCCGATGGGGTTAATAGTAAACCAGGAGGTTTATTAGAATTAATAACTGATGCAATTAACCCAATGGTAACAGCCATTTTAATTGCTATTTTCTTGGTATTTACAGTTATGGTTTTCCAATTTGAAAACTTTAGACAACCAATTATTGTTATGGCTACAATTCCCTTCTGTATTATTGGTGTTGTATTAAGCTTATTATTCTTTGGTTCTTCCATGAGTTTAATCAGTATGTTAGGATTTCTTGCCCTTTCAGGTTTAGTTGTAAACAATGGTATTATATTAATTGACAACTTTAACTTACAAAGAAGACAGACAAATGATACTATTGAAAACTTAAGAACTATTGTACTAAGAGGCTCAGGTTCAAGATTAAGACCTATCTTAATGACTACCCTATCTACTATGTTTGGTGTTCTTCCAATGGCAATTGCAACTGGTGTTGGTAGTGAATTATATGCTCCTCTAGGCCAAGCAATTGCTGGAGGACTTGTAACCTCAACCCTTATTTCGTTATACATTATTCCAATAATCTATTATGTAATTGAGATAAGAAGACTTAAGAAACTCAAACTAAAAGAAGAAAATAATTTATCAGAAACACCTCTTCTATCAAAAGAAAAAAACAAGATTACTAATATAAATATAAAAGAGCTAACAGAAGATACTTCCACTGAAGACGATATTAAACCTGA
>CAZJGS010000033.1:0-15281 GCA_964545735.1 uncultured Spirochaetaceae bacterium | reverse complement strand
CTGATGATATTAATAGAAATACTGTTGATATTGACAATAAAAATAACAACGATGAGAAAGTTCTGAATACTAAAAAAGATAAGGATACTCAAAATATAGTACCAGAAAAATCACAAGATTTAAAAACTAAAGAAAAAGATTTCTTAAGAAAATTACTGATTGCTTCCAGATATCCTAACAACAAGGACACACACAAAGATGATGATGAGGTAAAAGAATGATGAAAGTAAAGAAAATCTGTTGTATCTTCTTATTACTACTACTATTAACAACAACTACAAACCTTTTTGCAATAACTCATGAGAAGTTAGTAATGGAAATTGCAGTCAATAATCCAAGTTTAATTAATAGTAGAAAAGATATAGATTTAGCTAAACTAGATTTAAAAGATGCAAAAGCAGCTTATCAACCAACAGTAGAATTAGTAATAGGTTCATTATCATCTATGTATACAACAGGACTTGGAGGGCCAGACACAACATATAATGGTTTGGACGACACCTATTTCAACTTTAATCTAAAGATAAGCCAACCTCTTTATACTTGGGATAAGATAAATACCTCCGTCGATTTAAATAAAAAAATAATGCAAATACAAAATATTCAAAGCAATAATCTCTTTAAACAATTGAAAAATGAATTAGAAACAAGAGAAGCTGCAATCTATTATTTAAAAGAAATGAAAACAAACTTAGTTGAACAAGAAAAAATGACTGATCAATTAATAGAAATAATAGAAGAATCTTATTTAAATAATTTAGTATTAGAGCAAGATGTACTAGAAGCAAAGATAATTGCTAAAAAAATAGAAATAGGGATGAAAGAATTAGAAAAGGAAGAAAAATCTCAATTATCTCAAATAATAAAATTAACAAACCTAAAAACACTAACAAGTGAAGATATTCAATATCGAGTTGATGAAGAGAAAATAAAAAATCTACTTAAAGAAAATAAAAACACTTTAATAGATAGGGCAACTTCCCTATCAAATGATAATATTCAAACTCTATCAATATTAAAAAGTGTAAAAGCAGATGAAACTAAAATAGCTAAAAATAGTATTTACTGGAAACCTGATTTAGCTCTTCAAATAGAGACCAGCTATAGTGGAGCAAAATTTCCATTCGTAGAAGAAAACTATAAGTTAAAGGATCAAGGATCTATTGATTTAACAATAGCTATTACCTCAACAATTTGGGACGGTGGCAAAAAACTAAATGATATCGCAAGAACAAAAATTAATGAAGAAAAAGCTAATGTTGATATTATTGATACTAAAAATCAAATAATTCAAAATTTAAACAATAATCTCTACACCATGGAACTAGCAACTAGCAATATTGAGTATCAAGAATTAAACTCTCAAATAATTGATAAAAATATTGAAAATTTAATTCAAGAATACAATGAAGGATATGGAGATAAAGCCCAGGTATTAAAGGCTATGTTAGAAAAGAGCTCCAGTGATTTAGAATTAATTCAATTCAAACTAGAGAGAGCCACCTCTTACTTCACTATTATGTATTTGATAAATTAAATATAACCATCACTTAAATAAATCTTTCTATTTGATTAAAAAATAGTTTATTACTATAACCTCCTAATTGTTGACAAATTAGGACATTATTACATTCTTATTAGTAGAAGGTGATATATGAATATTAAAAGGCCCCCATCAAAAGGAAAACTATCAAAAATTGGTAAAAAATCTATTAATTTGTTTTTTGATGAACAAATTAGTAGTCTAATAGATTTTTGTAATCGAGATTATTTGTATTGGGACCAAGTAAAAAATTTAAATATAGAGATGAAAATATCAAATCAAGACTTTTGGCAAATATTAAAATTAAACAGATCATTAAATTCAAAACATATAAAATTTGGTAAATATGCCTTCTCTTTATGTAATACAGATAAAATAATAAGACAACTCCACGAATTAGATATGGGCCTAGGAGGATCTATAAAAAATATATCAACGTTGTCAGAAAAAGAAAAAGACTTTTATATATTAAGCTCTCTTAAAGAGGAAGCTATAGCCTCAAGTAAAATGGAGGGGGCTACAACAACAAGAAAATTAGCAAAAGAAATATTAAGAAAAGAAGAAAAACCTACTGATATTCACTCTCAAATGATTATAAATAATTATAACACAATGAAATATTTGGTTGAAAAAAATTTAAAAATTTAAACAAAGAACATTTTCTTGAAATTCATAAACAAATAACTACAAATACTTTAGAAGATAAAAATAATGAAGGTCAAATTAGAGCTATTGATAGTATTTTTGTTAGGAATACAGTAACTGGTGAGCCTATATATCAGCCTCCTAAACATACAGAAATAGATCAATTACTCCAGGAGTTATGTGATTTTTGTAACAATGATAATTATTTTGGATATTTTATTCATCCAATAGTAAAAGCCATTATTATACACTTTATGATTGCTTTTATTCACCCTTTTGTTGATGGCAATGGTAGAGTCGCTCGTTCTATTATTTATTGGTATCTTTTAAAAAATGGTTATTGGTTAACACAATATATTTCAATATCACGTATAATTGGGGAAACAAAAATACAATATGAGAGAAGTTTTCTGTATACTGAATATGATGATAATGATTTAACATATTTTATAAATTATAACTTAGATACAATAAATAAAGCTAAAGAAGCTTTATTTGAATATATTAACTTGAAAAATAATTCTAAAAAAGATATTAGTTTTTATATTAATAAATATTCGATAAATGAAAATGAGGCAAGAATATATCAACAATTACTAGATAAGAAAGATTCTCACGTAACTGTTAAAGAGATTCAGAATTTAGTAATTTGCTCAAATCAAACTGCTAGAAAAGCATTAGATAATTTATGCTCAAAAAAAATGTTAAAGAAAATTTCATTAAATAAAAAGAAATATGGCTATATTTTAAATGAAGTAAGTGGCTAATCAAAATGGACTGCTACTTAAATAGTAACAGTCCAAATATAATATTTATTAAAATAGGAGAGAATTATTATTCAAAAATTTTCCAACCCTTAAGTTTTGCAACAATTCTTAGAGGTTTTAAGAAAGATCCATAAACAACACTGCTATGATGAGCAATACCATTATCAACAATGATATCTAACACCTCACTAACCGGTCTATCAAACTTAGCTTTAAGATAAGTTCCTTTTAAAAGTTTTTCCATTGGAATAGCTTTGGCATCTTGGATAAACATCCTATATTCACCACGAACTGAGTCTAATCTTAATATAGATACATCACCGCTTTTAAGTACAAAGTCAGCTGTAACGCCTTTTCCCCCTGCAAAGTAAGTATCTAGGGATCTGTTGCAAACACCATCCCAAAGATTACAAGGAGCTACCCCGCAATGCCAAAAGAGTGCAAAGTCTTCTTCAAAATCTACTTGAGAAAAATCAAATAGGAATGGAGTTTCTCCGCCCAAAGCTTTATGAGCTATTTGAGAAAGAGATCCATCGATATCACCTTCACAGGTAAATATTTTATCTTCACTTTGTAAAATACTCATTGCAGCACAAGGACTAATACCAAAGTCTCTTGCAAATTCAGGCCAACAACGTATAGCCAAAGCACTCAAATCATTATCTATATAAAATTTATTTAATTTAGCACTTAAAAGAGCAACTTTATCTATTTGATATTCACTGATTGTAGAACAATCAAAAGTAGATTGTACTTGCTTTTTTCTCTCTTGAATATCTTTTTCATCAACTTCTAGGCTAAATACATCTGACAATTCAAAGTGATCCACAATAGCCCCTGTATTATCAAATACATTGTTATCTTGAACACCAACATTAAAGAAACCATCAGCTCTAAAGCCTAAAATACCAACATGACTATTATTTAAAGCTCTTATAACTCTTAGAGCATCAATCCAATCTTCATTTATATCTTTATCAATACAAACTTTATAATCATTGAAACCACTCTTATATAAATTTGAAGCATTTAAGTTAACACCACAAAGACTGTTCAATCTTATTTTTCCACCATTGTATGGAAGTTCAGGAAGACCCCATAGTAAAAAAGGAACATCGCAATGTCTTTTAATTAAAAGAGGCAAATGACCAAGATGGAAGGTACCACTAATACAAACAATACCATCAAGATTTGACTTTCCAAACTTTAGGCCAACCTCTTCACCTTCATCTTTTTCTATTATTAATTCTTCTATAATTGTCCATTCTACATTTTCAATTTTTTGTACTTTTTCTAAAATGTCTTTATACAATTGTTCGGCTGCACGAAAATCATAAGTTTTTCTAGCAAGACAGACTATACCTAAAGATACTTTTTGCTTCATAAAAACCTTCTTTTTATTTATTTCTTACTGAAAGTAAACAATATAACAGTCAATAAGTCAAGATTTTTTTACACAAAACACAAACAATAGTATTGTCTTTAGTTTTTAATTGGAATTAATTACTAAAATAATGTTTCATTAAAATCTCAACAGCACCCATTTGTGTTGTTATAGATTCATACTCTTTCCCATATATATCAACTGGAGTAATAACTCCGTCTAGGGCTAATTTATCAGTTCTCTGTTTGATCATTGTTACAAGCTCTTTGGCTACAACAGCACTAGAGCATTCAATTAAAATAGTAGAGGGGGTTAATAGTATTTTTAAGTTTCTTATTCCAATAGATAAATATTCTGCAGCCTTTTCTAATATAGCAATAGCAGATTTTTCTTTGTTTAAAATTCTTTCTTCTAGGGTTGAAAATAGAGGAGTATTTGGATTGCTATCCAAATCTAATAAATAAGCCTGTAGACAACCTCTACCCTTGCAAGTACAAAGAGGACCATCAAAGCTTATTGGAATATGACCGGTTTCAAGTGTTACATTATCGGGGGTTATATAAATACCATTTTCACTAACAAAAGCACCGTTAACCCCACGTCTTAATAAAAAGGTAAACAACCCCTTTTCATCTCTATGGTCCCCATAAAGATACTCACCATATGCTAGGGCTGAGCAGTTATTGTGAACAATAACAAAAAGGCCTAAGCTCTCTTCTAGTACATCTTCAAGAGGATAATGGTTAAGTCCAGTTATCCTTGGATAATCAATTACAATACCTTTTTCAATATTAACACACCCAGGAGCTGCAACAGAAACACCAATAATCTTGTCCCTATCAACACTGTGCTCTTTTATCATTGAATTAATGTTTTTACTTATCATTTTGACAACATCTTCAATATTTAAATTTTCATCAATTGAAAGAGAAATTGATGCAATTCTTCTTAACTTGAAATTAAACAATCCAATTAAAATAACCCCAGCCCAAAATTCTACAGCAATAGAATAAAGAGATGATTCATTTACAATATATAATAAAGGTTTTCTACCTTTCTTACCTTCTTCTTTGACTTCTTTTTTTATTGGTTGAATTAGCTCTCTACTTTCTAACTCAGTAAAGATTCTATAAAGTGTTGGTGCTTTTAAGCCAGTTAAATTTACCAATGAGGATTGGGATATTCCTTCTTCTCTACTCTTATAAATTTCTGATAACACCATATTTATATTATGAGTACGAATATCGCTTGCTCTCATTGCATTTTTTACCATCATATTCTCCAGGCTTTTTATTTAATATAATAGTATTACCACATTTATATAGCTTTAGAAAGTATTTTTACTTACTTTCACAAATAAAGTTATTAAATTATTGAAATTTCTCTTTACAAATTTAGCTTTTCTATTTATTATTTTCATAAAGAAAGTAATAAAGGTAGGATAACATGATTACTAAGAAAGAGCTTCAGAAATTAAACAAAGAAGCGAATCAAATCAGAATAAAAACTTTAGAGACAATTGCACATTTAGGAGTTGGTCACGTGGGCGGCTCTTTATCTGTAGTAGAAATTTTAACACTATTATATTTTAAAGAAATGAATATAGATCCAAGCAACCCTAAAATGCTTGGGCGAGATTTGCTTGTCCTCTCAAAAGGACACTCAGGTCCAACACTATATTCTACACTAGCCTTAAAAGGGTTTTTCCCACTTGAATGGTTAAAAACTCTAAACAAAGGTGGAACTAACCTTCCCTCCCACTGTGATAGAACAAGAACCCCTGGTATTGATATGACTACAGGAAGTTTAGGTCAAGGTTTGTCTGCCGCTTGTGGTATGGCACTCTCTTGTAGGATAGATAATCTAGAAAATTTTACATATGCAATTATAGGAGATGGTGAATCTGATGAAGGCCAAAACTGGGAAGCTGCAATGTTTGCTTCTCACTACAAGTTAAATAAACTTATAGCCTTTACTGATTATAATAAATTACAACTTGATGGAACTACTGAATCAGTTATGGATTTGGGTGATATAGAAGGCAAATGGAGAACTTTTGGTTGGAATGTATATCGCTGTGATGGCCATGATATTGGACAAATTGAAAGTAAAATCCAACTTGCAAAACTATCTAACAACAAACCTAATATGATTATTTTAGATACAGTTAAAGGTAAAGGTGCTGCTTTTGCAGAAAACAAACTCTCTAACCATAATATGGTTGTATCTAGTGAAGATGCTAAACAATCAATTGATGAATTAAAGAAGGAGCTCTAAAAATATGGATATGCGTGAAATATACTGCAACACATTAATTGAAGCAGCAAAAACAAATGACAAAATAATGGTAGTAGAAGCTGATTTGATGAAAGCTACTGGAACCGGTGATTTTAAAGCAGCTTATCCAAATCGTTTTGTAGATGTGGGTGTTGCTGAGGCTAACCTTATTGGAGTTAGCTCTGGGCTCTCTAATATGGGAAAAATTCCCTTTGCTGCAACCTTTGGTTGTTTTGCAAGCAGAAGAGCTTTTGATCAATTTTTCCTTTCAGCAAACTATGCTCAGCTTAATGTTAAATTAGTTGGCACAGATCCTGGTGTTTCTGCAGCCTTCAATGGTGGCACACATATGCCTTTTGAAGATTTAGCTCTTATGCAAACTATTCCTAATTTAACAATATGCGAACCTTGTGACTCTGTTAGTTTGGAAAAAACTATTTACAATCTAATTGATCACTACGGTTGCTCTTATATGAGACTACAAAGAAAAGGGGATCAAACCATTTACAACAAAGATGAAAAGTTTGAACTTGGAAAAGGAAAAGTTTTAAAAGATGGAAAGGATGTTACAATTGTAGCACTAGGCTTTGTTATGGTTCCTGAAGCTCTTAAAGCTGCTAGTATGCTAGAAAAAGAAGGTATCAGTGCGGCTGTTATTGATCCAATCTGTGTTAAACCTTTGGATAAAGAGTTGATACTCCACTATGCTAATAAAACAAAGCACATAATCAGTGCAGAAAATCATCAAGTAGGTGGTGGCCTAGGCAGTGCAATAAGCAATTTATTAGCACTGGAGAGACCAACCAAAATGAGAATGATTGGAATTCAAGATGAGTTTGGACAAGTTGGTACACTCGATTATCTTAAAGAGTATTACAAACTAAATGCAAAAGATATTTACAAACAAGCTAAAGAATTATTAAACAAATAATAAAAGGGAGATAAGTCGTTATGAAAATTGCAATCGCAAGTGATTTAAGTGGTTTTGAATTAAAGGCAGCTATTAAGGATTTTTTAATAGAAAAAGGATATGAAGTATTGGATTTTGGTATTGAGGATAAAAATCATCCAAAACCATATTTTGAACAAGCTCCTAAAGTTGCTAAAGCTATCCAAAATAAAGAAGCAGATAAAGGTATCTTAATTTGTGGTACAGGCCAAGGTATGGCTATTGTTGCTAACAAGCACAAAGGCATTTATGCCTGTGTTGTTGATTCCGTATTTAGTGGAGAGCGAGCAAAGATAATCAATAGAGCCAATGTTATAACACTAGGAGGCTGGGTGAGTGCACCCTTTGTTGCAACTGAAATAGTGGAGGGTTGGTTAAATAGAGAATTTTGTGAAAAAATGGAATTCAAAAGAGATTTCTTAACAAATGCTTATAACAAAGTTGTTGAAATCGAAAAGGAGAATTTTAAATAATGGAAGATATAACAAAGAGAAATCTTTTAAATAATCCTGTAAAAATTGTTCAAACAGATTCTTTAACTGCAAAATCTCTCTTAAAAGAATGTTTAGATATTGTACCCAATCTAAAGCATATTACTTTTATAGTAGATAATGCTCCAATTGAAGAAAAGAATAGACTTCTTAGAGAAATACCAACTCATATTATTACAACTATCTTAGATAAAGTTCAACCTAATCCTCTAACTGCGGATATAAAGAGTATGGTAGCTAAGATTAAAGATACTTCAATTATTGTAGGAATCGGTGGAGGCTCTGTCATGGACAGCGCTAAAGCTGTAGCTATGCTAATGAGTAACGGCGGTGAATTAGAGGATTATTTATCAAACAATCCTAAGAGAAAAATAGAAAAAGAGAGTCTTCCCTTGATTTTGATTCCTACTACTGCAGGAACTGGATCTGAAATGACAAAGGTGGGTGTATACACATCTTCTTCTGGTAGAAAATATACTCTAGGCTCCCCTTTGATGCATGCAAAAAAGGCTATATTAAATACTGAATATATAATAAATATGCCAGCAGCTTTGATTGCATCAACAGGTACTGATGCATTAGATCACGCTCTTGAAACTATTTGGAATAAAAATGCTACTGATGAGACTAGAAAACTAGCCGTTGAGGTTTCAATAACTATTATTTATAATTTACAAAAAATGTACGATGGTGCTGTTAATAAAAATCAAACAATTGAATTTTGCAGAGATATGCTTGGTGCATCAGCTATAGCTGGAGCTACTTTTAGTACAACAGGAACTGCAGCAGGACATGCTCTTTCCTTTATTTTAAGTGAAGATTTTCATATTCCTCATGGTAGTGCTTGTGCTTTTACTCTACTAGATATTTATAAAATGTCTTCATCTTTAGATAGTGTTAAAAAGTCTTTAGTACAAATAAGTAAAGCCTTCTTTGATGAGAGTAATGAGGATATATTAATACAAAAATTATATGAAAAATTGGAAAATATGTTTAAACATATGAATCTTCCAACTAATTTCAAACAATTAGGTGTTAATATTAAGAAAAATGAAATTGATGATCATTTCTCTAGATCTTTTGAGGATCCTAAAATGTGGAATCAAATTCCAAAGGCAACTAAAGAAAACATTTATCCATTTTTGGTAGCAAAATGCTAAACCTTATTTTAAGTGGGTTTGTTGTTCTCATAACACATGCACTCGAAGCTATAACAGGCTTTGGGTGTACTGTTATTGCTGTGCCCTTTGTTACTGCCCTTCTTGGTATGAAGCAAGGAATAATGGTCGTTACAATACTCGCTTGGCTATTAGCTTTATATATTGTAATTACCAATTTTAAATATGTAAAATTTAAACATACTCTTTTGATTTTAGCACTTATGATTCCGACTCTTCCGGTGGGTATGTATATTTTTAGATATGTGGATCCTGTTTTATTTAAAAAAGGACTTGCTATTTTTATTGTTTTTATTTCAATTCTTAATCTCTATAAACTACTAAAGAAAGGTAATAAAGAGGAAATTCAAACCGCTCTCAGTACAAAGGATAAGGTAGTATCCGTCATAGCACTCTTAGTTGGTGGTATCGTTCATGGAGCAATCTCTAGTGGTGGTCCACTTGTAGTAATTTATGCAACAAAAGCTTTGAAGGATAAAAAAGAATTTAGAGCAACCCTTTGTAGTGTTTGGTTATCATTAAACACAATAATAATAGCCTCCTACTTTTTTAATAATTCTGGCTTTACTACCACTACTTTTAAAAACACACTAACTCAACTACCCTTTTTACTGGTAGGAATAATTGTAGGGGAGATTGTTCACAACAAAGTAAATGCAAGAACTTTTTCTATAATTGTTTTTTCATTATTACTTTTAACTGGTATATTTATGTTTGCACTTTAAAATGGAGAAAAATAAATGACTTCTACTGATACTAAATTAACACATCTACAAACTCTAAACCCTGAGTTAAATATTGAAAGTATATTTCAAGATAGTTTTATTAAATATGGAAGTATTTTAGATCTAAAATGCAGGGATAATTTAATAACTAAATTAGAAAAAGATACAACGATTCCAGAAACCGGAAATATTTATAAACCCTTTGTCAGAGAATGGGAAGAAAAAGAGATAAAGAGTGAATTATCACATCTTTATGATGAAGCTATAGAAATTGGTTATTGTAATGGTCAAAACACAAAACTGAATGCACTTGAATGGCATAATTGTAATGAAGTGAATGTTTATGGCACTGATGTTGTTTTGTTTTTAGCTAAACTAGATGATTTAAGTGATGATTACAATTTAGAAAGCTCTAAAATAAAGACTTTTTTCGTTCCTAAAAACACTTCAATTCTACTATTTAGTGACACCCTTCATTTTTCTCCATGTAAAGTCGATAAAGATGGATTTAAAGCAATTATTATCTTAAGTGATGCAACTAACACTGAATTAGAGCAATCAGATATAGAGTATATTAATAAATCTAACAAAAACTTGAATTCCTTAATCCTTAAGAAAAACAAATTTATAATTTGCCACAGAGAAGCTGCTAATTTGATACAACAAAATGTAAAAGCTAATATTAATGGTATAAATTTGAGCTTAAATATTTAATAAATAAAAACTCCTTACTAACATTTTATCTACCCCGCTAATAATTATCTATTAACGGGGTTTACTTATATCAAAATATAATAATTTATCTTAGTTTTAATTCTTCAGCTACTTCAATTACAGTGGCGGGATCATCACTCATGATAGAATCAACTCCCATATTAAATAATCTTTTCATTTCATCTCTGTCATTAATTGTCCAAACCATAATAATGGCATCTCTTTTGTGCATCATTTTTATAAATCTTGGACTAATTATTTTTGTAGACCCTTGAGAAACAGGAACTTGGAATATAAGTCTTTTATCTAATGATTTCCTAGGTAAAATACCTAATTTTTGCCTAATCAGTAAGGGACGAATTTCGCTTTCTGCCAAACTTGTTAAAATATCGGGCGCTGCAATTCTTATTGCAAATAAATTACTAAAATGAAAGGAAGCACAACAAACTCGACTCTCAGCTTTATGTTTTCTTATAACTTTAATAAATTCAGCAACAATTTTTAAATCATTAGTTTTTAAATCAATATTAAATCTCTGTTTTGGACATTTACTTAAAACTTCATCTAAAGTACAAAGCTTTACACCCTTATTTCGAAAAGGAAAAGTTTTACCTTCATCTTTTGAGAACGTATATCCTGCATCATATTCTAATAACTCTTCTAAATTATGATCTTCAATCCTACCCTCTCCATCAGTATTCCTATCTAAAGTATCATCATGCCAAATAACTACAACATTATCTTTTGATAGATGGACATCCGTTTCAATAACATCAATATCCATGCTTACCGCTGAGGTAAAAGCTTCAATTGTATTTTCAGGAAAATGTTTACTATCTCCTCTATGTGCTACAACTCTTGGTATTGGATTTAAAAAACCTTCATTAATCATAAATATTATCACTCCATTATTGTTATATCTTATTATTGAAAAAATAAAAAAACAAGAACAATATTTTTTTATCTAATATTGCTATCAAAATAGCTGAAATTATTTAGGCTCTATAGACTCTTTTGCTAAGTATGGAATAACTAAAGAATTAAAAGCTATTTAATATTTTCAAAACAGATAACACTTCTTCATTAAGAACCACATTAGAATTCTTTTTATTCTCAAAACTATTAATAAAGTCTGAAAGCTCATTATAAAACCAGCCAGTAGGAGGTAAATTTATTGCTGTGGGAATTAATATCTCATCTTTAATATCGTAAACTATTTTCTCTTTATTCGCGGGATAAGCTATCAGCTCTTTACCATCAAAAATCATTACAGCAGTCTCAAAAACAACTCTCCAACTATTATTAAAAGGAATTTTTGAATTATACCAGGAAGCTTGTGCTACTATTTGAAACTTATCATACTTGTAAGTAAATCTATAAAATTCACTGTAGCCTATATTTTCACGCCCATTTTTATATATGTTATAGTCTTTAGGTTCTCCGAAAATACTAACAATCAAATCTAAATCATGAATATGTAAATCAAAAGCAACTTGTCCGCTTTTGTTTTTATCCTTTAGCCAATCACTTTTAATCCAAAAAGGATAGGAGGATAATCTCAGGAATTCTGCATCAAGGACTTTTCCAAAGGGACCTTCTTCAACAACTCTTTTCAAAATTTTACTTTCTTTAGCAAATCTAACAACTTGGGCAATATAAATAAAACAACTTCTTTGTTTAGCTAATTCAAACAATTCTTTTGCATTATCTAGTTTTAGGGTGAAGGGTTTTTCACATATTATGGATTTATTTTGTAATAAGGCTTTCTTGGCTATCTCATAATGGGTGAAAGTAGGAGTACATATATCAATTAAATCAAAATCAACAGATGAAAAAACATCATCTAGAGAGGTATAAAAATCAATTTTTCTTAAATTAGCAGTTTCTTCACCAATTTTACTGTGAGTTACGACACCCACAACTTTAGCATTTTTTATATATGCATAATTATCTAAATGGACATTTGCCATGCCACCAGTACCAACAACTACAACTTTAACCATTTCTACCTCCCACCTAAAAGCATATTTGCTTTTAAGCAATTTTAACATCTTAAAGGAGAATATAGTAATTTTTATTGTATTTTTTTATCCTTTTTATACTTAGCTATCTTACTCATTTTGTCAAAGAGTTTTTCTAACCTTTGCATTTCACTCTCACTTAAATTAGCTCTCTCAAAAACATCTTTTAAAAAAATAGTAGTCCACTGCTTCTCATAGTCTTGTTTGAAATAACCAATAGTCTCTAAATTATCAACTGAGGAAGCTACCCCTTGATTTATTCTTTTCCTATCAACAGCAATGTGTTCGATTGGCCAAGGTTTTAATTTATTGAAAAGTGTGTAAGTTATTATTTGAACAGCTTGAGAGAGATTAAGAGAAGGAAAGTCTTCACTTGTTTCAATAGTTACTATTTGAGAGCATTTATGAACTTCATCATCAGTTAACCCACTCTTTTCTCTACCAAAAACTATTGAAACCAAACCATCTCCAAGAGTGGATATTTTTTGGGCTAATTGTTCAGGGTTTAAAAAATCAGATTTTCGAAATTTACCTCGTCTTCTTGTTGCTCCCACACTATAAATACTAGTGGCGAGAGCTTCTTCAAGAGAAGTATAAAAAATTGCTCTCTCATATATATCAAAAGACTTTAGTGCTAATTGTCTAATTCTATCTTCATCATAATCTCTATCTGTTACCAAAGCTAAGTGACTTATACCCATAGTTTTCATAGCTCTACAAACACTACCAATATTGGCTCCATCCTGTGTATCTATTAATATTATCTGTATTCGATCAAAATTGTTCTTTTCTTTCATAATTATTTCATAACAGATATTGAAGGTTTTTCATAGCTAGTTTATATTTGATATTATGAAAGAGAACCCTAAATCATCCAATTTTGTAAATTTGATAGAAAGTAACAAGTATTTAAAGAGCTTAGCTTTTACAGTAATAATTTTTGTTATTATATTTAGCATGAAAGCAGCAGCAACTGTTTTACTTCCTATTGTCTTTGCCTGTTTTATAATGTTGATATTATTTCCCCTCCTTGAGAGACTAGATAAATTACATGTCCCCAGTTGGATTAGCAATTTTATTGCAATTCTCCTATTTTTTGCTTTCTTGCTTGTAGTTGGTGTTTTGGTGTTTATGGTAATCCAGCGCTTAATTATTGGCATTCCTGCATACGGAAACAGAGTAAATGAATTAGATCAATTGATAACAAGTAAAGTATCTGTTTTTTTAAATCTTCAAACAGGAGAAACTTTTCTCTCTAAAATGAATATTAATTGGATTAATATAGCTCTGACAAGTTTAACAAATATCTCCTCCAACTTTGCCACTATTTTGAAGAATATATTACTAATATCCATCTTCTTATTATTCTTAATTTTAGAAAGACAAACATTAACTCCTAAAATAAAAGAAGCTTTTAATGGTAATAGAAGTAAAATGATTGTTTCAATTACTCAAAGAACTACTCATCAAATTTCAAGATACCTATTTATAAAATTTACTATTAGTTTGATTACAGGTGGTCTTTTCTATTTAACAGCTTTGGTCACCAATCTTGACTTTGCAATTTTATGGGGTCTATTAGCTTTTGTATTCAACTTTATTCCAAGCATTGGATCTTTAATTGTAACATTTATGACAATAGCCATGGCTCTCATCCAATTTGCTCCTGATTGGATTAGTATTGCTTATGTCGCTGTACTAACAATTTCAATACAAACAGTTTTCGGTAATATAATTGATCCGAGATTACAAGGAATACAATTGGGGTTATCTCCATTTATTTTATTGGTATCTTTATCCCTTTGGGGCTTTATTTGGGGAATCCCAGGAATGTTCTTAGCTGTTCCATTAACTAGTGTAATACAAATACTATGTGTAAATATTGAAACTCTGAGACCTGTTGCTGTGCTCTTAGGAAATGGCAAGAGAATACAAAATCAATATAAAAATAAACAATCTTTAGAAAAGATAGCTAGAAAACGTAATATAAAAGGCAAAAAAATGAGCAAGGATGATTATGAGAGTTATGAAGCAAAAAATGCTAAAAACTCAACCAATTTAAATGATTTCATTCTTCCTGACTCTTTTGGCTTTGATGATTAGATATGAGTGTTAATGAAGATATTGAAATATTAGAACACTCCCTACTCTCTATAAAACAAATCTCAACTTTATTATCTGAGATGCAGCAGTATTTTAATAGCAGTGATATCAATAAAGAAGGTCTTACAAAAAGACAATCAGAAATTATGTTGTACCTTTATCAACTGCCTAGCCCTCCAAGTATAAGAGAACTCTCTAGGCTTCTTTCAACAAGCCATCAAAATATTAAGCAAATTTGCTTAATTTTGGAAAAAGAAAATTTAGTTAGGTTTGTTGAAGATATCAGGGATAAAAGAAAAACTTTAATTAAACTTACAATTAAAGGAGAGAGTAAAGCTCTTTTAGTAAATGAGTCTTTAAGAAAAATAGCTACAAAATTATCACCCCATTTAAACTGTAATGAAATAGATGAATTAGCTCGTCTTCTGAGAAAATTACAGTTTTTAATTGATGATGAAAATCAAAATATTAGAAAACTTTTTAA
>CAZJGS010000032.1:14396-21677 GCA_964545735.1 uncultured Spirochaetaceae bacterium | reverse complement strand
GAAGATGTAATTGTTGTTGAAGCTAAAAAAGCTGATAAATCATATTATACAAGTATTTCTTTAAGAGGTTCTGGTGTTTATGCTCTTGATACAATTGTAGGCACAGTAAGTTATGATAATTTAAGTGCAAGTGCTGGTATAGGCTTAGGCTTTAATAATATTGTTTCCCTATCTAAAGGTATTGGCTTAGGTTTTAATATTAATGCAGATTTATTACTAGCACCAGTAGCAGGTAATGCTAGAGATTCCTTGTATAGTTTCTTTACAAATAGAACTATTACTGATTACAGTTTAAGAGTAACACTAGCACCAGAGGTAGAATTTAACTTAGGTCGATTTACTGTTGATATTGCAGGTTTAGTAGATGTAACTTTAGTTGATTATCCATATGTTGGAGCATTAGACATAGCTCCTGATTATTATGATCATTTCCTATTAGGTTATGGTGGTCAATTAGGTTTAGCCTTTAATGCAACTGACAATTTACAAATTGGTGTTGATGCTAAATTTAGAAGATTTGGTGGTTTAGCCGGTCAATGGGGTGCTGAAGTTACTCCAACTATTAAATTAAAATTTTAATATTAGTGATTTAATAAATTAGGGTCAGTGTATTCTGGCCCTTTTATTATCGATTCTTTTTAAAAGATAATATCTAATACCTTGACCAAAGATAATTTGTGTTTGTATTATTATAATATATTTTATTAAAATAGAGTAAGGAGAAGGGGAATTTTCCTCTAAAAAGACAATAATGAGAAAAAGCCGCATGCAAAGTTGCATCGACTATATTAGATTTACCCATGAGTCAGAAGGATTTATACTTTCTGATGACGACGAGACTGATATAATCGCAGTTTTAGACAAAGATGAAACTGCTGATAGTTTGATAGAAAAATTTATTACAAAAAAATCTTTAGTTAATAGTGATTACATCGCTAGTGATAAGGATTTTAAATACTATGAAAATACCAGATGTTTGTTTAATTTCTTTGATATAAAAGAAAGAGATAAACTAAGAGAAATTGCAATTTATATAACTTCTTTAAGAACTGCCGAAATGATGATAAATCCTATTGAGGGACCGTTTGATTTTGATAAATTAATTGCTATCCATTCAACTTTGTTTAGTGATATTTACCCAACAGCGGGCATACTTAGAACCAATACTGCAGCAAAAAGAACAGAATTTTGTAGACCTAAATATATAAATAATTCAGCAAAAGAAATTTTTAAAAAATTACGAAAAGAGCATTATTTAAGAGGTTTGAAAAGAAACTCCTTTATAAATGATTTAGCTTATTATATGGGTGAAGTTGAAGCTTTACATCCATTTAGAAATGGGAATGCACCCACTGCTCGTTTATTTTTCTGGGAATTGATATATTGGGCGGGTTATAAAATAGACTGGGCTAGTGTGGATCCAGATAGGCTGTTAGAAGCTGATATATGCGCAATTGATGGCGATTGTCAACCATTAATTGATGTTCTAGAAGATGTAGTTTCTTCAAAATAATAACCAATCCAAGCCTTATTGTTTTAAGGTTTGTTTTTTTATCGTATAAATTAAAATATTAGGAGTTATTTTTATGAATAGTTTTACTTATTATACTCCAACAAAAGTTATTTTCAAAGAAAATGGCGAAGTTGATTGCGGAAAAGAGCTTAAGGCTTTTACAGCTGAAAAAGTATTAATTCATTTTGGTGGAAAGAGTGCAATTAAATCAGGGTTGCTAGAGAGAGTAAAAAAATCCTTGGAAGCTGAAAATATAGAATATATTTTATTAGGTGGTGTTGTTGCAAATCCACTACTATCAAAAGTAAATGAAGGAATTGACCTTTGCAAAAAAGAAAATGTCGATTTTATTTTAGCTGTTGGTGGTGGTAGCGTAATAGATTCCTCTAAGGCCATAGCTATTGGTTTATTTAATGGTGGTAATGTTTGGGATTTCTTTGAAGGAAAGAGAAAAGTTAAAGGTTCCTTTCCTGTAGCTACTGTTTTAACAATTGCAGCAGCAGGATCAGAAATGAGTAGTGGTTGTGTTGTAACAAACGATGAGACTCTGTTTAAGAGATCTTGTGGCCATCCTGATGCTGCTTGTAGATTTGCAATAATGAATCCTCTACTAACACTAACTCTTCCAAAATATCAAACCTTTAGTGGGTGTGCTGATGTACTAATGCATACTATGGAAAGATATTTAAACACTGATGGACTTGAAAATTTAGATATAACAGATGAAATTGCAGAAGGCTTAATGAGAAGTGTAATTAAAAATTCTCTCCTTCTTCTTGAAAATCCAAATGATGTTAAAGCTCGTTGGAATATAATGTGGGCAAGTAGTCTCTCTCACAATGGCTTAACAGGTTGTGGTACAAATTCAGGAGAATGGGCTGTTCACAAAATTGAGCATGAATTAGGTGGTAAATATGATGTCGCTCATGGAGCTGGCTTATGTGCAGTCTATTCAAGTTGGGCTTTGTATGTTTTTGATAAAATTGAAGACAGGCTTGAAAAATTTGCTATCAATGTTTTAGGTGTTGAATCTAAGCAAAGTAGAAAAGCAACAGCCCAAGCAGGTATTGATAAAATGAATCAATTTTACAAGAAAGTTGGTATGCCAACAAATCTACGGGAATTAGGTGTAAATCCTAGCGAAAAGGACATTGAAGAATTAAGCGTAAAAGCAACTAACTTTGGTAAACGTTTAGTTGGTAATACAATTGGCCTTGATAAAGATGATTTGATTAAAATCTTTACTATGGCAAAATAGGGAATGATTTTATTTTTAGATAATAAGAGCCATAGTTTTGTACTATGGCTCAATTATTTTATAAAAGTTCTTTTTTAACAATTTTCACGGGTTTTTTTCTAACCTTAATAACTTGTCTTTCTCTGATAAGATAGCATTGGTGGATTCTAGGATTTGGTTCAAAATCCAAACCAATAGATTCTTCAGTTATATTTTTAACATCATAATCTTGATAAATAAAATCATCTAGTTCAAACCTTCTGTTATTAGTGCTGAAAATTACAGTACCATCTTTATCTAAGTGCCTCATGCAAAGGTGAATTAATTTCTTATGATCTTGTTGGACATCAAAGTTGTCTCTACCTTTACCATTAGAGAAGGTTGGAGGATCACAGAAAATTAAATCAAACCTATCATAAGAATTATATAAATAGTTCATACAATCTTCTTTATAATAAAAATGATTCATACTATTACAAAAATTCAAATCCATATTCTTCATTGCCCAATCTAAATAGGTTGTGGATGAATCAACAGAAACAGTAGAAAGTGCTCCACCTAAGGCAGCTTGAACAGTTGCAGTACCTGTGTAGCAAAATAAATTTAAAAATCTAGCATCTTTTGCTAATTCCTTAATTTTCTTTCTAATAGGTCTATGATCCAAGAAAATACCAGTATCGAGATAATCAGTGAAGTTCACCAAATATTTTGCATCATTTTCTTTTAAAATAATATAGTTATTTTTACTTCCTAATTTTTCATATTGACTGGTTCCTCTTTGTCTATCTCTTGTTTTAACATAAATAGAATCCATATCAATATTTGTAGCTCTCTCAGTGGCTGCAACTAATTCTTCAAGATGTATAGCTGCAACTTCTTCATCAATAGAGGAAGGTGCCGCATATTCGCTTAATACAATGTATTTATTATCATACATATCAATTGAAGCACTATATTCTGGCATATCAGCATCATAAATTCTAAAATTAGTTACATTATCCTTTTCCATTTGAGGTAATAGTTTGTCCAGATTCTTTTTTAATCTGTTGAAAACTGTTTGAGAGCCCTCACTCAATGGCTCGGCTAATCTTTCAGCTTTTCTCTCTAATGCTCTATCAACAAACTCCTGTCTTTCCTCATCATTAAATACATAATAGTGAGCAATTTGACATGGAATATTAGCATTCATAACTTTATTAGTTCTATTCGGCTTCATATTAATATAGCCTAAAAGCTCTTTTTCACCACATAAAATAGAAACATGCCAACCACCAAAGAATTCATTTAGAGTTTTGCCCATTTCTGTATAAAGTTGTTCGATTTCATATTGTTGTAATCTAACTCCATAAGGTGGATCTGTAATGATATAGCCTAATTGTGAAGGAATGTCTTCACTTGTTAGATTGGTAAAGTCTTTGACTGCAAATTCAATTTTATCAAGCACACCAGCTGCTTGTGCATTTTTTTTAGCAATTTCAATAGCTTTTGGATCGATATCCCAACCATAGAATTTGAATTCTCTTTTGGAGCCTTCTTCCTCTTCTTGGATTGCTTTATCTATAACTTTTTTCCATATTTCTTCATCATGAATATGAAGTTTGAAGAAAGCATATCTATCACTATCAATTAGACCGGGAGCAACTTTACTTGCCCAAAGTGCTGCTTCAATTAAAATAGTTCCAGCTCCACAAAAAGGATCTAATAAGGGTGGTACTACTTCTAATTCATCATCTTCTAGTATTCTCCTATATTCACTTCTTTTTATAACAGTAGCTGCAAGAGTTTCTCTCATAGCAGCCTCAACATAAGATAGACGATAACCTCTTTTATGAAGTTTTCTTCCTGAAAAGTCTACAAAGTAAATAACACTATCGCCTCTTACATGTAAATGGAAAGAAACATCCGGATCATCTTTTTCAACATTAGGTCTCTCGCCCTCATATTTTTCTTTAATTCTATCTACAATAGCATCTTTTAGTCTTATTGCTGCAAAGTGGGCATTTTTAAGCCACATACAGTTTTTTACAGTTTGTGATATAGAAAATGTTGTTTCAGGGGTAAGCCAATCTTCCCAAGGAATTTGCATAGCGCTTTGATGTAATTCATCAGCGTTAATAACATCATCATCTTTATAAAGGGCTAGCATTAATCTTGAAGCCACTCTTGTATAAAGAGTAAAGGTGTAAGCTATTTCTAAATCACATTCGAATTCAACACCACCATTGGTTGTGTTGGTTTCCTCAATTCCTAGAGATTTAATCTCATGTTCTAAAATGTCTTGTTGGTTTGCTGCGCACGTTGCAAAAAAAACCATACTTTTTTCTCCTCACCTCTGATTCCCCAGAGATTGTTTATATTTTATTTTCACTTGCTTTTCTTCTGCAAGTAAATTATATGAATAATTCTTTTAGCTCAGTTTCACTAAAATCATAATAGCTATTACAATTTAAGCAAGAAAGAGTTAGTGGAAAAGGCCCTTCATCTAATATGGCATCCTTCTCTTTCTTTGGTAAACCAATTAAATGTTTAGCAAAATTATCTTTTGAACAGGGACACGAGAAACCCACAGTTTCATGTGCTAAATGATTTGCTTCTGGAAAATTTGAAATAATATAATCTTTAGGATTTGTATTTGAAGTTATACTTTTACCCAAGGAAGGAAGATTTTTAGCTTGTTCTTCCATTTGTATTAATAAGTCTTCACTACAACCGGGAAGTGCTTGGATGAATAATCCACCAGCGCCCACAATCCTTCCATCCTTATCAAAATCAACAGATAGATTAAAGAGTGAGGGTATTTGCTCGCTTTCATTAAAATAAACAGCCAAATCTTGAGCAAGGTTACCACTTTCAAGCATAACTTGACCAGTAAATGGAGCTTTATTTCCTTCAATTAATTTTGTAACTTTTAAAAATCCAGGTCCATACAAATCACTTGTATCAAAACTAGTTAAAGCCTCTTTTAATTCAATAGGATTGTTTTTTAAATAACCTCTAACAGCACCACTAGCCCAAGCTTCAGTATAGACTCCCCCAATAGGACCACCACACTCAACTGTTAGTTGAACTCTATCATTAGACTTTACTGTAGCAGAGAGTAAGGCATTAGCTATATAGGCTTGTCCTAAAACAAGAGATTCTACCACACCTAAGTCATGGTTAACTCTCATTTGGTTTAACAAGTGAGTTGCACTAATTACAGTTGCTCTAAAATTATTGTCTTCTAATAAGAAGACTTCTCGAGTATCTTCATCTAAATTTTTTAAATGTTTTAGTAATATTTCATCATTTATTTGTTTTTTTATCATAGCGGACAAAGATTAGGCTAAAAGGTTTATTATTTCAAGATAAATAAGTCTTATCTTTATTATGTTTTTGTCAAAACATTTCCTTTATTGAGGAAATACACAAATTCTACATAGTCGATTTACTGTTATTTGTATATTATTTGATTAGATAGGGTTTTTTTTAAATTGTCAGTAGGAAAATGAATATTTTTTCATATACTAATTGACAGTTTTAGTTAAAGTTTGTATGGTTAATTAGTCAAGTGATTAACCACTTAACCATAAGTGTTTGTTATTTAACATAAAAGAAGTAAAAATGGATAAAAAGAAAGTAGTATTAATAACAGGTGGAGCCACAGCTTTAGCAAAACAAATAGCATTAGCACTATCTGTGAATTATAAAATTATAATTCATTATAATAATAGTAGAGATGAAGCTTTAGCGCTCTTAAAGGAAATAGGGGATAATAATTGTAAAATTATTCAAGCAGATTTTAATAAAACTGATCCAGTTGTTTTCTTTGAAAGAACTTTGAGTTTATTCAATTCTATTGATATAATTATTAATGCATCTTCAGTTTTTGAAAAGTTGAGAATTGAAGAATTAAATA
Source organism: uncultured Spirochaetaceae bacterium (assembly GCA_964545735.1). GTDB lineage: Bacteria > Spirochaetota > Spirochaetia > Sphaerochaetales > Sphaerochaetaceae > Pleomorphochaeta. The sequence goes on along the minus strand of CAZJGS010000032.1, from coordinate 15,029 downwards.
AAGAAATATTAGAAAGGTATAATAATATACACTCTACTTTTCCTTTGCTTTTTAGTATTGAATTATATAAGTATTGTCTTAAGAGTAATAAGCAAGGGGTTGTGATAAATATAAGTGATGCGCAGCTAGATATTCCAGGTAAGGGGAGAATTCCCTACTACTTGAGCAAAAATGCTCTTTCATATCAGAGTAAGCTATTAGCTAGTGAATTAGCTCCAACTATAAGAGTAAATGAAATAGCCCCAGGTTTTACTTTAGCAAAAGAGTGGGAAAAAGAGTATTTTAAGAGACTTGATAATCTCTTACCTTTTAAAATAACTCGAGTTGAGGAAATTGTTAAGGCTATTGAATATTTTATAGATAGTGAGCAAGTAACAGGACAATATTTGAAAGTTGACAGTGGATTATCCACTCTTTCAACCAAATTAGTATAGATGAGGAGGCCAAGTTAACCTTGGTATAATAAATGAGAAAGAAAACAATAATAATAAGTGCTTTAGTTTTATTAAGTAGCGTTACTCTTTTAAGTGCAAAATCACTTGAAAGTTTAGTCGTAAATTCAATAGAAAAAAGTACACAAATAACTAACTTAGAATTAAATAAAAGTTATACTATGTTAAGTTTAGAAGGAAG
>CAZJGS010000032.1:5443-14296 GCA_964545735.1 uncultured Spirochaetaceae bacterium | reverse complement strand
AATGATACCACAAATGAAAGTGATTTGATTAATAATAAATTAAATGAGAATGCACTTATAAGTGCTCAACTTGCACTAAATTCCACAGTTCAAAACCAAATGCTTACAAAATTAAATACGAACTCCCTAATAATCAATTGGAGAGCACAGTATAATCAGTTAGAGGATAACATTCAATTTAACCTTGATAACTTAGAATTGAAAAAACAAATGTTTGATTTAGGCTTAGCCACTAAGAGTGAGATTGATGATTTTACTTTTGCAATTGAACAATTAAATTATGATAAATTAACTTTATTAATTGATGGTTTATCTATCGAACTCGACATACAAGATATGAACTTATAGGGGGCTATGATATGGCTGATTTATACAAAGATGATGAAATGACAGGAAAAGCTGATAATGCTGCAGTAGGTACTGAATCACAAATAAGAAATGAAATAAGGAAGAAACTTAGAAAGAAGAAAACTAAAAAAATAATTGCTTGGATAATTATTCTTACAATTCTTTTTGGTGCATATTTTATGTATTCTTTCTACCAAACAAATAAGAGATTACCTTGGCAGTCTGAAAGTGTTAATGCTCCAGTTGAACAAAGCTATAGTGAATCTTTAGTAACACAAGAGATTACTCATCCAGTTGTAAATATTAGTGGCTCCTTAAATGCTTATGATTTACAAGATGTAATTTTAAGAACCAGTGGTGCTATAACTTCCGTAAATTACGAAGAAGGTGAAAGCGTTAAAAAAGGTGAAATCTTAGCAACTGTTGATGATACTGATCAGCAATACATGATTGCTAAGCTACAAAGTGATATAGAGAGAACTAAATTAAGTGGTGATGCAAATACTCTTAAACTTTTAGAACTACAATTAAAAAATGCAACCAATAGTCTTGAATATACCAAAGCTATTGCAAATTTTGATGGAGTAGTTGCTTTCCAAAGTTGGGAGCAAGGTGATTATAATACTGTTGGACAACCAGGTAATATGATTGTTGCCGATTTAAGCAAATTCAAATCAACTGTAGAAATTGATGAAATGGATATTAATAATATCGAAGTTGGTCAAACTGCAGAATTAACTTTTGATTCCCTCCCTGGTATCGTAGCTCAATCTACAGTTACAAAGATTCCAATGTTAGGGAGATATAGTAAACAGGGCTTTGGTGTAATGGATGTAGAGATTGCAATATATGATCCTCCAAAAGGACTAAGAACAGGCTTTACTTTTAATGGCACAATAAAGAGTGACGATGATATAACTAGAATAATAATTGATCAAGCTGCAATTACTCAAAGTGGTGATGATTCAATTGTTACTATGAAAATGGAAGACGGTAGCCTTAAAGATGTCGTTGTTAAAGTCAAATACTTAGGTGAATCAAAATGTCAAATATTAACGGGTGATGTTGAGCCCGGAGATACTCTTGTAATCAAAAATACCTTAAGTTTCTCCGATGAATTTGCAAGTGGAGGCATGATGGGGAGAGGTCTCAATGACTAATAATGTAATACATCTTGAAGATGTGAAAAGATATTATCTTGTAGGTGATTTCTTTGTTAAAGCACTCGATGGTGTTTCTCTCGATATTAGCAAAGGCGAATATACTGCAATTATGGGACCCTCTGGAAGTGGTAAATCAACCATGATGAATTTAATCGGTTGTTTAGATACCGCCACTACTGGCAATATATACATTGACGGAGAAAACACAGCCGGCTTAAGTGAAACAGAATTAGCATATATAAGAAATCAAAAGGTAGGATTTATTTTTCAACAATTTAATTTGTTGGGAAAAGAAAGTGCCTTGAAAAATGTTGAAACTCCTTTATTATATGCTGGAATCAAACCTAAAGAAAGAAAAAGGCGTGCAATTGAAGCGCTTGAGAAAGTAGGATTGCAAGACAGAATGTTTCATAGACCTAATGAATTGTCCGGTGGTCAAAAGCAGCGTGTTGCTATTGCTAGAGCTATTGTTAGTAATCCTACAATTATATTAGCTGATGAGCCAACTGGTGCTTTAGATTCTAAAACAGGTGCTCAAATTATGGAAATATTTGAAGATCTAAATGCAGAAGGCAGAACTGTTATATTTGTAACTCATGATAGAGACTTAGGTAATCGCTGTAGAAGACAAATCCATCTTAGAGATGGAAGAATAGAGGGGTAACTTTATGTTTTGGGAAAATATTAAATTAGCATTGTCAGCTATGAAAAGTAGCAAAATGAGAACAGCCCTTTCTCTCTTAGGAATTGTCATTGGTGTTGGAGCTGTAGTTGCAATATTGAATTTAGGAGATAGTGCCTCAGCAAATATAACAAAAAGTATAAATGCTGGTGGGACAGATATTATTTCTATTTGGACTAAACCTAATGAAAGAACAGAGGATGTATTTACAAGTGAATTTGCTCAAACTTTAAAAAAGAGTGTGGCTGGTATTGATTTTGTACTTCCACAAATGATGAGCTCAGCTTCCCTTAGAGCAAATCAGAAAAGTACAGGTGCTCAGATATTGGGAACTGAATCTTCCTATTTTGATATTCAAAAATTAGAATTTGAAAAAGGTAATTCTTTTACACTTGAACAAAATATTAATTCGAAAGAAGTTGTAGTAATAGGAAATGCAGTCGCAAAAGATTTGTTTGGCGATAATAATGCTATTGGTGAGAGAGTTAATTTTATTCTAGCCTCGGGGACTGTAAAAAGTTATGAAATTGTTGGAGTACTAGCAGAAAAAGAGCAATCTTTTACAATGAGTTTTAATAAGTCAGTTTTCATTCCATTCAATACTTTTAGAAGTAAATTGATTAATCTGGATGTTGTATCAAGCTATATTGTTAAAACAAATGAAAATTTTGATACAATTAAAGTAAGTGATAATTTAAATAGATTTTTAGATACATCTGTTGGAAAAGATAGTTATGATAGTTTCTCTCCTGCGATGATTACCACAATAGCAAATCAAGTAACAGCGACGCTTAGTTTATTTTTAGCAGCTATTGCTGGAATATCCCTGCTTGTTGGTGGTATTGGTATTATGAATATAATGCTAGTATCTGTTGCAGAAAGAACAAAAGAAATTGGAGTTAGAAAAGCTCTTGGAGCTTCTCCCTCTGTAATTAGAGGCCAATTTATAGTTGAAGCTGTAACTCTGACATTACTTGGTGGTTTCCTAGGTATAATATTTGGTAGTTTTATTAGCTATGCTGTAACAAATTTAGCGGGGTGGACTTTAACTCTTTCCTCTAAATCCTTTATAGTAGCAGTAGGCTTTAGTATGTTTGTTGGAATCTTCTTTGGATGGTATCCTGCTATGACAGCATCTAAACTTGACCCTATTGAGGCCTTAAACTACGAATAAAAAAGTTTGGAAAAAGGTAAATGAAGAAATTAAATAATTCTATTGTTAATGGCAAAGAACACTTATTTGTAATAAGTGGTCTTGTCATTTCTTATCTATTAATTGTTGTTTTTGTTTTGTTTTTATTTAATGCTTTAAATGAAAGAGAGTATTTAAGACTTCAAATGGAAGCTGAGCAATCTTTTAATAGCATCTTTTTTTATATAAAAGATGATCCTGTAAAAGCAAATGATGAATTACAAAGCAAAGGAATAATTGGAGTAGGGGTTTATTCCTATACAGGTAAAAAGGTGCTATCTCTTGGAGATGTACCAACTATTTTGTCTAAAAAAGTTGTAGCTAATTTTAGTGATTGGGGCTCTCAAACAAATGGTGGAACAGCTACCTATAATTATGATACTGATACAATTGAATATATTAGATTTATCAACAGGTTAACAGTTCTTTGGGATGTAATAGACCCAACTCTTGTTAAACTTTCAGATTTCAAAGCCCCTACAGTAAGTTTTCCTGATGTCTTATATATAATCATGGATGGAAGAGCTTATCAGGCAACTCAGAGTACGATGAGATTACTTATGATTGCTGCAATCTTTATGATATCTTTACTATTTTTCTTTGTTTTCAGAATATATAGAAATAATAGAAAATATAAAATAAAACTAGATAGCCAAAGGAATTTGGTAAATTTAGGCCAAGCGGCTAGAACACTGACTCATGAGATTAAAAATCCCTTGAGTTCAATTAATATTCAATTGGCTATTTTAAGAGTAAAGATAACCCCCTCTTATAAAACCAACTTAGAAGTTATTCAGTCCGAAGTAGATAGAATTAAAATATTAACTGACAAAGTTAGTGAATTTTTACACAATCCACAAGGAATTCCGAGTGAATTTGAATTGAGTAATTTTATTCAAGATATAATTTCTAAATTCCCAAGTAACATATCCTTGTATTCTTATTCAACTTTTTATGTTAAAATGGATAAATTAAGAGCTCGAAGTGTATTTGAAAATTTAATTAAAAATGCAGTTGAGAGTGGAAGCAGTCCAAATGTAGAGGTTGTAATAAATAAGGGGAATAAAGCAAGAACTGTTGAAATTGAAATAAAGGATAGAGGGGACGGTCTTCCAGATAACATTAAGGATAAAATATTTGATCCTTTCTTTACAACAAAGACAACCGGAAGTGGTATTGGTCTATCAATTACTCGACAATTTGTTATTGCAAGAGGCGGAAGCCTTAATTTATATCCCAGAGAAGGTGGTGGTACAGTTGCTCAGGTTATTTTACCCACAACACAATCCCATCTTCATAGGAGCAATTGATGAAAGTATTAATAGTAGATGATGAAGTAAATATAAGAACATCACTAAGCCAGTTTTTTAGTGTTTACGATATAGATAGTGAATTAGCAGAGAATGGACTAGTAGCCCAAAGAGTCCTTCTCTCTGATAGCTTTGATGCTATGGTAGTTGATTTGAAAATGCCAGGAATGGATGGACTAGAATTAATAAAATGGATGAGAGAAGAAGCCTTTGACATTCCTGTTATTATGGTTAGTGCTCATGGAGATATACAAGATGCTGTATCAGCTCTCAAAGGTGGGGTTGCAGATTATATTGTTAAACCCTTTAATCCTGAAGAATTAGTAAATAAAATTTCTAAAATGGTTGAGGCCAATAAGGTAAAACAACTTGTTGAAAGTGATGGATTTGAAAACTCATCCTTTATTGGGCAGTCTTCCCAAATGTTAGATATAAAAAAGACAATAGCTAGATGTGCTAAAACAAAATCAAATGTTTTAATAACAGGAGAGAGTGGTACAGGTAAAGGTGTTGTAGCCAAAGAAATTCACCGTCAAAGCTTTGGAGAAAATGGACCTTTCCAATCAATAAATATTGGTGGAGTTCCAGCCTCCTTAATTGAAAGTGAATTGTTTGGACATGAAAAAGGTGCTTTTACAGGAGCTGTAAACAGAAAGCTCGGTTTATTTGAGGTTGCTAATGGAGGAACCCTATTTCTTGATGAATTAGGAGATTTGCCACTAGATTTGCAAGTAAAATTATTAACAGTCCTTAACGACAGGCAAGTTCAGCGATTAGGTGATATTCAAAAAAGAGATATAAATGTAAGAATAATTGCAGCCACAAATAAAAACCTTGAAAAAATGGTTAATGTGGGAACTTTTAGAGAAGATCTATATTTTAGATTAAATGTACTTAGAATTAAATTACCACCTCTTAGAGAAAGACGGAATGATATTCCTTTATTAGCTGCAGGAATATTAAGAAATCTAAAAAGAGAAATGGGTAATGATTTTATTACAGGCTTTAGTCCCAATGCTTTAGAAAAACTTAAAAATGGTAAATATTATGGTAATGTTCGAGAATTAGAAAATGTACTAGAGCGAGCTATATTGTTTTGTGATGAACCTCTTATTCATGAAGATGATCTAATAATTGAAGATAATGTAGGCATGGCTAAATTAGAGCCAACTTCTCCAATACCTAAATCTCCTATTGAAATAAAATCCCTCAAAGAAGTTGAAAAAGAAAAGATAATAGAATCCCTTCATAGGTGGGCAGGTAATAAAACAAAAGCCTCAAAAGAATTGGGAATAAGTCGAAGAACTTTACTAAATAAATTAGGTGAATATGATATTGAAGAATTTAAAAAAGTAAAATAATAATAAAGAAAGCTTTAGGGCCTTCTTTTTAGTAGCATATGAAAATCACAATGTAATTATAGAGAGATAAAGCTGTAAGTAATTCTACTCCGTGCTGAGATTGATCAACGAAATCCCTATCTATGAAGGTCTTATAGGTAGCGAATTGATCGAATCGGCCGATATCGTGAAAGAGTGTGATGATATAGGTTAATCTCAAAGTATCCTAATCAAGGTTTATTGATCTTCCAAGTATTCCGATTTCATCACACACCCATTTCGTATGTTCGATTTTCAAAAGTATATGTTCATAACCCTTCTAAGCTTCTATAATCTCTGCGGTATAGGAGTCAAACCACTGTGTTAGTGCATGGCTCTGTTCGTCTGTGATATGCATGATTACTGCATCACCGAGAAGCTTGCTTGAGTAAAAGGTAAGTTGACACTTTCAAGACGTATCTTGAGCTCATCATCTAATTCGATACCAGTTGTAGTCGAGATACTTACTTCCATCGAAAGTGCTGCGATGAAAAGGAGAATCTCTCGCTTTCTGATCTCATACACGATTCCGGTTCCCTGCCATTGCGGGTTCTGAAGAAGATATACGAGCTTCCAGTGTTTGTTGGAGGCTCTCTCTATTCTCTGTATCTGTTTTGCCTGTTCAAAGGCGATACTCGCCCGTTCCAGGATTTCGTCAGTAGTAAGCAGTGTTTCTTTTTTCAGGTAAGCCCTCAGTTGCTGATGCGCAAGAAGATCAAGATACCGTCGTAGAGGGCTGGTGACCCTACTATAGGCATCAACTCCCAATCCACAATGGACATCCGGTGATATTCGTAGAGAACTCGGTTTGAACTTTCTGCGTAATTTAAACATTTCGGTGATTCCTACAGCATTTTCGATATCACCATCCGGTGGCATCTGAACAGTAAAGGGGAAGGGAATCTCATGTGCGATGGCGAACCTCGCCGCGGCTTCTCCTGCCATGATCATAGAGTTGCTTACAAGCTCTCTAGATGGGTGAGCAACCAGTGGTATTACTGATACCTTTCCATCAATGATTCGAATTTTCACTTCTGGAATATTCAGTTCGATAGCACCCGATGCCATCCTTTTATTTCTATAGCGTTTTACAAAAGTCGCTATCTGAGCAAGGCCCCCCTGGGCTATCTGTTGTTGTGCCTCTTTATAGGTAAGCCGTGAGACCTTTACCTTTGAAAGACACACTTGGGTATCGGTAATATTTCCATCCTCATCGAGAATCAGGCCAAATGAGAATGCCTGTGATTCTTCTTTCAGTCCCAATGCAAATAAGTCTGATGCATCAGGATGAAGCATCGTTTTCACTCCTGTAGGGAGATAGAGATTGGCTCCAGCCTCCCGTGCAGCTAGGTCTGAATTACTATCAGGACTAACTGCTGATGAGACATCTGCAACATGGATCCACAGACGGTTTCCATCAATACTGATAGCATCATCCGGATCTGTACTGCCTTCATCATCGATAGCATACGCTGTTAGATAAGTCAGATCTATTCTTTCCTCTTCCTCCGCTGCTAATCTAATTACTGGATACTCGATATCTTGTGATACAACCATTCTAGATGGGTATGGATCATTGAACTCATTCCAGATATGGAGTTTTAAGAGTAGTGCATGAGCATGTTCCGGGTCTTCCGTTATCTTCAAATCTTTCAGTAACCGGCTTTTTGCGCATTTCCCATTCGCTAGATTCTCTACATCAAAGAATCGTTCGTGCTCATCCGGTTCGATAGTTCCGTTGTGAACCCTTGTAACAAAGGCTTTCCAGTCTTCTTGTTTCTGAGCCTTCTTTTTCCGCTCTTTGAGAATCGTTTCTCTTACTCCAGGCTCTATGATCGAAATACTCCAAGGGGTTCCTGAAATATAGAGTCCATCTTCTAGAAGCCTCTGGACTGCCCAGGCAGTTTGGGGAGTATATTCACCATAGGCTAGCTCCGCGAACTCTTTAATATCAGTTCCCTCCTCCAGCATCTCACAAATTTCAACGAGATCTTCTTCAGGTTTCATTTTAGCTGACAATGCACCTAGTGACTGGAGGGGGCCGAGGTGGAGAAGAGTGATATCTTTGGCTCTTACCTGTACTGTCTTTGCACTATTGAGATCAAGATGAATTTTTGCATCAATCTTGAGGACTTTGGCGGGCTTGTTCTTATATAAAACTAAACTTCCTGTTGCGCAGGTTTTTTCTTCTTGCATAGTAGTCTTGAGTCTCCCATGAATTAGAGCCGTGCTAGGCACTAATTAAAATATTTTTTTGCGAGTTGATACCTCTAATGTTTTGATGAAATAATCTAAGAGAAACCTCAATCTGTGAATACATAACACATATAAGGGTAATTGGTTTTCATATATTCTAGTTGGGCTTTAGCATATAATGGGCTGGTATATTTATTGAGATAGGCATTATAATCTTTTATGGCAATTTTTGTTAAAGCTTGACCTATTTTCTCATCAGATCTCTTTAATATTATATGGCGAACTTCAGTATATTGATCTGAGTCACTTTTCAAAACTAATTCATTTTTGACTATTGACGAGTTGTTTTTTGTGCCACTTGCATAAATGGTGGTTACTGACAAAAACATAAAAAAAACAAAAAGCGGAAAAATATTTTTGAGTTGCATTTTTTCTTCTCCTAATTAAAATTGTTAATTAAGGCATATATAATATAGTGAATATTAATCGAGAAAGCTATCAAATTTAAAATTGAAAATTGCTAATTCCTGACATTTCGCGCCTAGAGAAAGAATAATTGATAAAATATCTTTAATCAACTATA
>CAZJGS010000032.1:0-5343 GCA_964545735.1 uncultured Spirochaetaceae bacterium | reverse complement strand
TGCAAATTTTCAAAATGCTTAAATAAATTTTAGTCAATGTGAATATGGACACAATATAGTTAAGAGCAGCCGCTAGTTCTTTTAATTCAATTTTTAATGGCGCTGGAAAAAGTTTTACTGATGAAGTTAAAATATCAGAGGATAACAATTATATTTGATGGCAACTGGCCTGCTTCTTTGTTGCAAAAAGATAATGAAAATAGCATTATTTCTCCGGTACTGGAGATAGAATTTAAAGAGTTGATGGGGTTCAGGCCTTTTTATTGGCATTCATATGGTTTCATGTTGGATGAAGAGTTATTACAGTCCTTAATTTTACAGATTAATGCAAACTGATGAGCACGAAAATAAAACAAAAGTCTAAAAGAACTTGTAAATAAATCGAATAATATTATTAAATAAATTAGGTGAATATGATATTGGAGAATTAAAAAAGTAGAATAATTATTGAAGATTTTAGTAGTGTTATTATTTATTTAATTAAATCGATATTTTTATACCTAAAGGCTTTTCAAAACCCCTATTTTTTATTATATTCTTAATAGATAAAAAAATATTCATTGGAGAATAATATGGCAACTATAATCGGCGGACCTAGCAGATACGTACAACAAAAAAATGCTTTAAATACATTAAGTTCATTTACTAAAAATTTAGGCGATAACTTATTAATTTTAATTACTGAAAGTGGTAAGAAAAGATTAGGAACTATAATTGAAGATGGTGTAGCTCTTGAAAGTACTACAAAATTAAACTTTTGTTATTTTAATGGTGAATGCTCTAAAAAAGAAATAGAGCGAGTACAAAAAGAAGCAACTAAATTAGGTGCAAATGTAATTGTTGGTATAGGTGGTGGTAAAACGCTAGATACTGCAAAAGCTGTAGCTTATTATTCAAAATTACCAGTAGTAATTTGCCCAACGGTTGCAAGTAGTGATGCACCTTGTTCTGCACTTTCTGTTATCTATAGTGAAGAGGGTGTTTTTGAAGAATATTTATTCTTAAGTGAAAATCCTAATATGGTATTAATGGATACAACAATAGTTGCAAAAGCTCCAACAAGATTATTAGTTGCTGGAATGGGTGATGCCCTTGCAACCTATTTTGAAGCTAGAGCTTGTAAAGCCTCAAATGCTATAAACTGTTTAGGTGGTACTGGATCTTTAGCCGCTTTAGCCTTAGCTAAACTATGCTTTGAAACACTTATTAGTGATGGCTACAAAGCAAAACTTGCAGCAGATAATAAAGTTTGTACTAAAGCTGTAGAAAACATCATTGAAGCTAATACTTATCTCTCTGGTATTGGTTTTGAATCAGGAGGACTTGCAGCATCTCATGCAATCCATAATGGTTTTACTGCAATTGAAGCAACACACAAAATGTATCACGGTGAAAAAGTAGCTTTTGGCACTCTTGTTCAATTGATGCTTGAAAATGCAAGTGAAGAAGAACTTGAAGAAGTTTATTCTTTTTGTATGAGTATAGATCTTCCAACTACTTTAGAAGACTTAGGTATAGATGAAGTAAAAGAAGAAGAAATTATGAAGGTTGCAACTTTAGCTTGTGCCCAAGGGGAAACAATATTTAATATGCCTTTTAATGTTACACTTAATGATGTTTATGCTGCTATTTTGGCAGCCAATGAATTAGGTCATGCATATAAAAACTAATATAATTAAAATTTACTAACACTTAATTTTGGGGTACCGTAATATATAGGGTATCCTTTTTTATATTGTTGACCTCTAATAAAAATAAATGTATTATAAAAAATGAAACGTGTGATTATAATTCCTTATAGAATAAAGAGTTATTAATAATTTACTACAAATTCTTATCCGATAACGATTTATAGTACACACTTAATACAGTATGATATTTTTGGAGGAAGCAAATGGGCTTACCACATTGGAATTTAGATGAAATATATAAAGGTTGTGATACTGATGATTTTAATTTAGCAATAAAATCTTGTAGAGAAAATTGCACTAGAGTTAAAACTTTAATTATGGATAATGCCGCAATTATAGATGTCATAAAAACTTGGGAAGAAGTATTAGATACCTTTGAAACTTTAGACGCCTTTACCTCTGTCCTTTTATCAGTTGAAACAAATAATACTGATTATTTGCTTGCTTTAAATAGAGTTTCTAAATTAGGTTTAAAGGTTAATAATTTAGACGTCATTGTTATAAATTACTTAGCAGATAATAAAGCAGCGGTATTAAGTGCTTGTGAAGATGAATTAAGCGAATATTCTTTTATTATAAATGAATTATTACAAAGACATAATCATCTTAAAAGTGCTGAAGTTGAATCAATTGCTGCAGATTTAAATAGAAGTGGAACTGATGCTTTTTCAAGATTACAAGAAGCTTTAATCAGTAGAACTACCATTGATTATAAGGGTGAAGAACAAACTGTAACTCAGCTTAGAAACTTTGCTTTTGATAAACAAAGACAAATAAGAAAAGACGCTTTTGAAAAAGAAGTACAACTTTTAAAGAATAATGAAATAGCTTATGCAGCAGCCATTAATGGTGTTAAGGGTGCAACAATAACTCTTGATGATTTACATTTATATGAGCCTCTTAATAGAAGTTTAGTTCAATCAAGAATTGATGAAAAAACAATAAATGCTTTAATAAGTACTATCGAAAAGAATCTTCCTTTATTTAGAAAATATTTAAATAAAAAAGCTGAACTTTTAAATCTTGATCACTTAGCATTTTATGATATTTTTGCACCAGTAGTTGAAGATGTTAAAAGATATGAATTTGAAGATGCAAAAGCTTTTATTTTAGATAAATTTTATGGCTTTTCTACTGAGATGGGTGACTTTGCTAAAAATGCTTTTGATAATAACTGGATTGATGCAGAGCCTAGACAAAATAAGGTAGGAGGAGCTTATGATGTTGGCTTCCCTGATGCAGGTGTTTCAAGAGTGTTATGTAATTTTGATTATAGCTATAATGGACTTTCAACCTTAGCTCATGAATTGGGTCACGCTTATCACGATAGTGTTGTGCTTCCTAAATCACACTTACTTAGAACCTATCCTATGACTCTTGCAGAAACAGCTTCTATTTTCAGTGAAACTATTGTTCTTCAAGGGGCACTCAACAAAGCAAATGAGAGTGAAACTGTAGCTTTAGTTGAAACCTTCCTACAAGATACAACCCAAGTTTGTGTTGATATTTTATGTAGATTTTACTTCGAGCGAGAAGTATTTAAGAAGAGAAAAGAAAGTGAATTAAGTAGTGAAGAATTGTGTGAAATCATGGTTGAATCTCAAAAGAAAACTTATGGTACATTAAGTGAATATCATCCATATATGTGGGCTGTTAAAGGCCATTATTATAGTAGTGATTTTTCTTTCTACAATTACCCTTATGCATTTGGTCAATTATTTGCTTTAGGTGTTTTTGCACAAAAAGATAAATTGGGTGAAGCTTTTGCTCCAAAGTATAAGAATATGCTTGAGCAAACAGGTAAAGATAGTGCTAAAAATGTAGCCGCTTTATTAGACTGTGATATTGAAAGTGAAGAATTTTGGCAAAGTAGCATAGATATTGTTGCAACCTATGTAGAGGAATTTGTAAATGCAAGTAAAAATTAATAGTATTTCTCAAGGTGGAGAAGGGGTTGCCCAGCTTCCTAGTGGAAGAACCGTATTTGTTGATGGGGCTTTGCCTCAAGAAGTAGTAACTATTGAAGTTTATTACGAAAAGAAAAGTTATGTAAAAGCAAGTATTGTTGAGATTATTGAACCGTCTGTCGATAGAGTAGAACCTTTTTGTCCACATTATGGTGAATGTGGAGGTTGTAATCTCCAACATTTAAAATATGAAGAACAAGTAAAAGTAAAAGAAAATTTAGTAATATCTCATTTAAAGAGAATAGCAAATCTAGATACTGATAAAGTTAAAATACTACCAACAGAAGTTGGCAGTGATATTTCTTATAGAAATAGAGTTAGATTTCATGCTTCGATGGCTGATAAAAAGGTAGGCTTTCTTAAACAAAGAAGCAGTGAATTATGTGAAATAGAGAGTTGTCCCTTATTAGTTGATTCAATAAATGAAGCAGTCAAAAATGGTGATATCTTAAAAGCTGCTAGAATGAATATGTTTGAAAGTAATTCAAGAGGAAATTATATTCAGGTTCCAGTATTTTCAGGTGATAATGAGTTAAGTTTTTCAGATGAAAAAGTAGATATTACAATAAATGATCACCTCTTTAGTGTTAGCGCTAAAGTATTTTTTCAATCCAATCCAAAACTATTATCTAAAATGATAGAATATGTAATATCTAATATAGACAGTGAGTCTGTAATGGATCTATATAGCGGGGTAGGTACTTTCTCAGCTTTCCTTCCTAAAAATACCATAGCAGTTGAAAAACAAAGAGAATGTTTAGTCCTTAGTAAAATTAACGCACCAGACGCAATCTCCTACACAGGAGAAGTAGAAAAATGGGGAAAGAAAAACAAACAACATGTTGATACTATTGTAGTAGATCCACCAAGAACAGGACTATATGAAAGTGTTCCAAAGCTACTAAAGAAGTTTGGTGCTAAAAAGATCATCTATGTGTCCTGTAACCCTGTAACTCTTGCAAGAGATATTAAAGCATTAGAAGATCTAGGCTATAAAACAGAAGAGATTAAACTCTTTGATTTCTATCCACATACACATCACATTGAGAGTGTTGTAATTTTAACTTACGCAATAGAAAAATATTTAACAGTTTAGTGAATTCTTCATCAATTTCAAGTTAAGAAGATGTTTATTGTACTTTGATAAAAAGCATCAGCTATGACTAGAATTCAAGAAAATATGAGTAGATTAGCAAATGCTGTATCTTGAAGCAATAATGGTAATTAATTGCATGAAAAAAAGAGTTAATTAGTGCCGGATTTATAGTAATTCTGAAGTATGGTTTAAGTTATTAAAAATGCTAAAAGAAAGAAGGATAAAGAAATTTATAATAATTTCTTTATCTTTAATCCGCTTTGAAATTGAAGATTTTGAAATATGATAGTGAGCTACTAATTATTTTGTAGAGTAATTGAATGATTGAGATACAAAATTATTTAAACCTTTTTCTGTAAGGATATTTCTTTTACCATAATTGTACCTTCCAAATATAGTTTACCTGTATATTTGAGCAGTCACATAGAAAGTCTTACCTTTTAGGGCTTAGAGCACTTGGTAAACTAAAAAATCCCTCTAATGTAAAGTAAAATGTCTTATTTATTATTTGACGTAGGCAAAATTATATAGTATTATTAATTGTATTTTTTCGGCAATTATTTGTTTTTTTGCCGATAAAATACAATAG
>CAZJGS010000031.1:0-21689 GCA_964545735.1 uncultured Spirochaetaceae bacterium | reverse complement strand
TAGGTATTTTCTAAATCTTTATTACTCAAATGAGTATATATTTGAGTTGTTTGAAGATCACTATGACCTAATAGTTCTTGAACTACTCTCAAGTCTGCTCCACCACGTAGCAAATGGGTTGCGAAGCAGTGCCTAAGCGTGTGGACATGAATATGGACATTACACATGTAGCAATACATTTCTAAGCGTTTATTGATAGCCTGTCTGCTTAATTGATTGCCTCTTCTACCTAGGAATATATATTGAGTTTTTTTCTTTTGTAAATGAGCTCTACAATTGTTCAAATAAAAATCAAGCTTCAATCTTGCGATCTCCCCAATTGGGACATATCTCATTTTATCTCGTTTACCTTGGACAATTAAAAAATCCTTTTGATAATTACTTAATTCTAAATTAACCACTTCACTAACTCTCAAACCACAACTGTAAATTAATTCAAATAAGGCACTATCTCTAATAGCCAAATCATCAACCAATTCAATTGAATTTAGTAGTGTATTTATATCTTCTTCACTTACTACATCAGGTAGCGGTTTATATACTTTTATAGAGTCGATTACATCAAAGGGATTATCTTTTCTTAGTCCTTCTTCAATTATAAATTTCATCAAATTTTTTAAAGCACTAAAATTTTTTGCTTGAGTTCTCGAAGATAACTTTCTTTTTTCTTTGCTGCTTGAAAAATAGCTCTCTAAATCCTCAAGTTTAAAAGTTTCGATACTCAAGTCATTTTCAAATAAAAATTCTAAAAAAGAGGAAGCTTGTGTTGAATAAACTTCGACACTCGCATCCTCTAATCGTTTCTGATATAGTAAATAATCAACATATTCTTTTACTAATAAAGAATTATCTATCATTTTTTACTTGAATCCCTTCTTTTTTGATATCTCAGTACAGCTGGAATATTATAATCATCAGGTTCTTCACCAGTTGATTTGGTACCAATTCTTTGTTGTAAATCTTGCCATCTATTAACGGTAATGGTTGCCATATTAGATTTATCATCATTGTCACCCTTTTCAGGTTCTTGACTAACTGTATCTTCTACTTTTTTTGCCTTATCCCCTTGAGCACTAAATAAATGGTCCCCTACATTGTCACTAGTTTTTTCAAAACCAGTTGCAACAACAGTAACTTTTACTCTATCTCCTAAATCAGGATTAAAGGATTGCCCTGCTATAATAAGTGCATCTTCTGCGCAGTTTTCAGTTATCAATTCAACAACATCTTGATATTCTTGAATTGTTAGAGAATCTGATCCAGCTAAATTAACTAAAACACTTTTTGCCCCATTAATAGACGCATTAGCTAGTAAAGGGTTGCTAATAGCTTGTCTAGCAGCATCAACACCTCTGTTCGCTCCTTCACCGAAGCCAATGCCCATCAAAGCATCACCTTTACCTTTCATAACAGTTCTAACATCAGCAAAATCTATATTTATTTCACCAGGTTCTGTAATTAATTCAGAAATACCTTGAACACCCATGTATAAAACTTCATCAGCCATTAAAAAGGCTTGTTTTATTGGGGTATTGTTCTCAACTACATTTAGTAAATATTGGTTGGGGATAATTATCAAAGTATCTACTTGTGCTCTTAATTTTTCAATTCCCTGTTGTGCTAAAGCAAGTTTTTTCTTGCCTTCAAAAGAAAATGGAGTAGTAACTACAGCAACAGTCAAAGCATTGGCACCTTTAGCAATCTCTGCAACTATTGGAGTTGCACCTGTACCAGTACCACCACCCATACCTGCGGTAACAAAAACCATATCACAGTCTTCGACTTCACCTTTTATATCTTCTTTACTTTCTAAAGCAGCTTTTTCACCGATCTCAGGAATACCACCGGCACCTAAGCCTTCGGTTAAAGCCTTTCCCAAAGTAATTCTTGTTTGGGCATTTGATCGGTGTAAAGCTTGCATATCAGTATTCATAGCAACAAAGGACACTTTTTTTAATCCACTTGCTATCATACGATTTATAGCGTTACCACCAGCTCCACCAATACCAATTACTTTAATACTGGTTTCTACAGCCTGGTCTCCTAAAATCATATCTTGTACTTCAAACATTCCCACATCCATAAATTCTATCCTTTAATTTCTACAATAAAGATTTGAAAAATCTTGTAACTTTATTTCCAAAAGTTCTGTCTTTTTTATTATTCTTTCTTTTATTAGAAGAAGATTCTATCTGCTTTTTAGTATTACTTTTTAATAAGCCCAAAACTGTAGTATACTGAGGATTAATATAGTTTCTATCTAATCCACCCAAAGCTTCTGGAAAACCTACTCTACAAGGCAATCTAAATATTTCGCTTGCTAAATCAGTCACACCGGAAAGAAGTGCTCCACCACCAACTAACAAAATACCTCCACCAATATTTCCTAAGTCAGGAACTGTTAATAGTTCATTTTGTAATCTTGAAAAGATTTCAGCCATTCTAGCTTCAATTACTTTTGCAAGTTCTTTTCTTGGCATTTGTATGGCAGGGAGAGATCCAACACTGGGTATAGTGAAAAATTCTTCACTTGAAACTGAAGGAACAAAAGCATGTCCATAATCAATTTTCATCTGTTCTGCAATTGCTCTTGGTTTACTAAAAATCATTGCTATATCTTCAGTAACAGAATTACCACCCAAACTGACACCACCGATATACATAGGAGTTCCATTACTGTAGACAATTATATCTGTAATTCCAGCTCCAATATTAATTAATATTGTCCCCATTTCTTTTTCTTCAGCAGAAAAAGTTACATCAGCATCAGCTAAACTTTGCAATGTGGTTTTTTTAACATTCAAGCCAAGTCTTTGCACACATTTTCTATGTGTTTGACATAAAATAGAACTCGCCGTTACAACAAGTACTTTTGTCTCTAAACGTCTACCTAACATATCAATTGGATCTTTAATACCAGATCTACCATCTATTTTAAAATCTTGAACTAATAGATGAATAACTTCTCTATCTGAAGGGATTTCAAAAGCTTTTGCAACTTCCATACTCCGTATTACGTCATCTCTTTTTATTTCTTGATCAGGATCACTAATACCAACAACACCTTGGCTAATTATTCCTTGTACAGATTCGCCACCAACACCAATTACTACATCAGTAATTTCTGTTCCAGCTAATAATTGTGCTTCATTGATAACACTATTTATGGCTCTAACTGCTTGTTCAATATTTATAATTGACCCATGCAAAACACCTTCACTGGCTCTCTCACAAATACTGTCGACCATGAATTGTTCGTCACGCCCTATAGAACCTATTACACATCTAATAGTTCCTGAGCCAACATCTAACCCCATCAGTACTTTTTCTCCAGCCAATTACTCACCCTCCGAAAGGTCTACTTCTTTCGATAATAGCCCCATGGTATACATCTAATACAGTTATACTTTGATCGTTTACACGCTTCTCTTGTGCTAGGTCAATTGCTTTTTCTAGTAATTGAGTATTTACTCTCTGCCGAACTCTAATTACTGTATTAGTATTTGCTAATTCAAGCTTAAAAAAGCCAAAACCATTGTTAACATTATTATCGTATTTCACACTACTTATCAAGTAATAACTATCATTTAATAAATCAAGATTACCAACAAGTATACTAAATTTACCTAAATATTCATTTATCAGCAATGAATTTAATAAGTGTTGTTTCATTTCAATTACAATTAATTGAGTATCAACGATAGATAAATCCTCTTTTTCAATTAGAAATAGGCCTTCTTCACTTAAAAGTGCAAAAGCATCTTTTTCTATAACTTTTATTATAGCATTAACTTTAGTTTTTATTAAGTTAATTGTCATTTTTTTTGAAACTGTTATTTTTATCTTAGCACTTTCAATAAATGGATTATTTTCTAATGCTTGTTTTAAACTATTAGTATTGATTCTAAATATATTCTCATTTTCATAAATTTTCAAATAATTAATGACTGAAGGAGGAACTTCTCCTCGATCAACACTGACTTCAATCACTCTAATATTTAAATATTGTGAATTAAATAGAGCTACAAAAATTGAAGAGATAGCAAATAATACAATAATAGATGAGAGTAGAATTTTAGATTTATTACTCAAAATACATCTCCTCATAATTGGTTTTGTATCTTTTATCTATAAACTTTAAATCATCATTATTATTTATATTAGGGGATATTGAAACTGTTTCAAATAATATTTTATGAACAATTGAAACCAATATAATTGTAAAAAATAGATTTGTACCACCTTGAGAGAAAAAAGGCAAGGCTATACCAGTAGGTGGCATAAGAGCTATTACAACCATCATATTGATAATTGCTTGAAGAACTATTGATGTAGTAATACCAAAAGAAATATATGAATAGATTTTATTTTCTTCAAGATTTGCTCTCGCTACCTTATAACCGATATGGGTAAAAAGGAAGAGAAATAAAATCAAAATAAAAATTCCGATAAACCCTGCTTCTTCTCCTAAATGAGCAAATATAAAATCATTTTGAACCTCGGGTAATACTCCCAACTTATAAGTACCACCACCAATACCCTTGCCAAATAATCCCCCACTAACAATAGCATCTAAAGAGTTGTTAATTTGATAATTTAAACCTGTAGGATCTAAAGAGGGAAAAACAAAAGAAATAATTCTTTTAATTCTGTAGCCTTGAGAAAAAAGTGCTAAAAAAGCGGGTAATATTAAAAACAAACCAATAATAGCTATGGCTTTAAAATCACAACCACAAATCAGTAATAAGGCAAATGAGGTTAATAAATAAATAATAGTTGTTGAATAATCTTTTTGTAAAAGAATTAGAATTGCATTAATTATAACAACTAAAAGTGGGATAATGTCACTTTTATGCTCTGTTTTATAATATTTAGCAATAAACAAAATAGTTGAAACTTTAACTATTTCAGAGGGTTGAAAACTGGGAATAGGCCCAAGAGCTAACCAGCGCCTAGCTCCTAATATTGTTACTCCATAGGGAGTAACCAAAGTAATTATCATCAAAATAGTTGATAAAATTAATAGAGGATAAGTAAAGAATTCAATCACTTTAAAATCTATAAAATGTATTACTATAGCGACTATTATAGCTAATAAACAAAATATAATTTGACGCTTTAAAAAATAATCATGGTCTAAGGAATGGAGTAATGCCTCATAATATGAAGCACTATACATAATAACAAGCCCATAAAAAATTAAAGATAAAATTAACATAAAATAAACAAATGGAGATAGAAAAAAATTATTAGATTTTGATAATTGTTTTTTTTTCATAACATCTCCAAAATGTAAAAGAATTATTCGCAAACTCCTCTTTAGTCTAAATTATAAGAATCTCATTTTTAACCATAAAAATAGTAAAAAATTAACAGTGCAAAAATAGAAAATAATGCAGAAATTTTAGTAAACTGAGATACTATCTTTATTTCACTATCACCTTTTTTTTCCAACATATGATGAATAGGTGCTATAGAAAAAACTTTTTTATCAAAAACTCTTATTGCGATTATTTGAATGAGCGATGTAGTTAATTCAATACTTACCATCAAAGATGCAATAAAAAATATAAACGGAACTTTGAGAGTTGCTGCAATTAAAAATAAAGTTACACCCAGGGCCATTGATCCACAGTCTCCCATAAAATATTTAGCTGGGTATTTATTAAACTGTAAAAAGGCAATAATTGCAGCAAAAATACTAGTAGCTAACACCAATTCCATTTGACTGCTTTGCAAAGTTAATGCAACTAAAATTAAAACCACACACAAGGGTAAGCTTACAAACCCAACAAGGCCATCAAGCCCATCTGTTATATTAAATGCATTAACAAAATATACCATTAAGAAAGTGAGTATACTATTTTCTAATATTACCGAAAAAAATGAATTTCCCATTAGATAGGGAATTCCCGTTCCAATAAAATTATAGAAAGTACCATAAGATACAAAGATAAGAGCAAAAACAACTTGCCAAAAAAGTTTGGTTGTACTTTTAATACCATCCCCGTTCTCACTTTTCTGCTTGTAGTAATCATCGATAAATCCTAAAAATGCAAAACAAATAATAGCCGTTAATAAATATATCATACGAGGAGAAATCTTAGCAAAAATTAAAGTTGTTACAATTGTAAAAACAACAAAAGAGATTCCCCCAATATTTGGGGTATTCTCCTTATTAGGATGAAAACCTTCTAATTCGGGTTTTGATTTACTTACCATTTTCTTAACTCGATGAATCATTATATATGAAGAAATATAAGTTAGGCTAAAGCTAGTAATAAAGGGGTAAATAAAGTAAGCCAAAAAGTTTTTCACTATAGCACCCCTTGAAGAGTTGGAATTAACCTTTCAATTGCCATTGCTCTTGAGCCTTTGAGCAAAAACAAATCTCCTCGTTTTTTATTTTTATCAACAGCGTATGTTAACTCATCAAAATCATCACTATAAAATAGAGAGCCTCTATAATTTTCTTTTTTTAAATAATTGTAAGCATTTTGCATTTCTTTCCCAAATAAAAAGGCACTTTCAAGTTTATTGTTATATAAATTTTTGGCTATTTCTACATGTGCTTTTTTAGAGGTACGTCCCAATTCTTTCATTGAGCCTAAGACAACTTTTTTCTTACCTGACCAAGCTACTCTTTGCAAATATCTTAAGATAATATTTGTTGAAATTGGAGAAGCATTATAACAATCTTCAATAACTGTTATATTGCCATCAACAATAGAGCCTCTTCCTGGCATTGGAACAAAATTAGATAAACCTTCTAAGATTTCACTATTACTTAAACCAAGCTTCTTTGCTATTGTAACAGCCCCAACAACATCTTCTAGTAAATGTTCTCCTAAAATTGGCAATTGGACTTTTTCCTTGTCTAATAATACTTCAACCCCTAATAGTCCCATATCATTGTAGATAAAATCCTTGTAAGAATATTCATAAATATTATTTGATATATTTTTACATAATATATCCTTATATTTACAATCTTTCGAAATAAAGGCCATATCTAAATCTTTATGGAATATTTTACCCTTTTCCTTGGCAATTTTTCTTCTCGATCCAATTTTTTCTACATGAGATGTTCCAATATTTGTAATCAAGGCTTGGTGAGGTTTTATCATAGAGAGATGGCTATCCATCTCGCCTTTGTGGTCTATCCCCATCTCAAAAACACCATACTTAGTACTTTCATCAACTTGTAACAGAGATAAAGGTAAGCCAATTTCACTATTATAGTTCTTAGGAGTATAAACAGTATTACCATGAGCAGATAATAAAACCGCTAAAGCTTGTTTTGTAGTGCTTTTACCAACAGAACCAGTTATAGCTGTATAATTTATATTTGGAAATTGTTTTGCATAATTTTTAGATAATTGCTGTAGTCCCTCCAAAGGAGAGTCTACTGCTAATATGGCAATATTTTCAGTTTTAATTTTTGATAAAACTTCACGAATTTTAGACTTTTTGATCAATAGAGCACATGCTCCATTTTTAATTGCATCATGAATAAATGAATGTCCATCAGAATTTTGGCCATCCAAACATACAAACAAAAAATTATGTGCAATCTTTCTTGAATCGATAGCAACACCTAAAATTTTATTTGAAGTTTGTTTTATTACCTGTGCTTGTGCAAATCGAGCTACACTAAAAACTCCATATTTATACGTTGAAAAAGCCATTGTTTCCTTCTTTTAATCATTACTTGCCATCTGCAAATCTAAATCTTGCAAAAGCGCCATTTCGTAAACACTTTCTGGCGTTTTTAAACAACTAATAATACTTAATTCTTTGTTTCTTCTTTCAACTAACAATTCTCTTTCTTTTATCAACCTAGAATGTTCACTAATTAAGCTTTGATTAGAACCTAACAAATAAGCGGGAACAAAAATACTAGCAAAGGTCGTAGCTATCGTAAAAGCTGTCAAAGCTTGAGAAACAATAATTTTGTGATTCATTTTCGAGTTATTATTCATCATTTTTTTCCTTCTCCATTTTTTTGCTTATTATTAAATTTAAGCTATCTCAATCAATTTATATTCTTTCAATCACTCTTAGCTTAGCACTTCTACTAGGAGGATTCATTTTATTCTCTTCGTCACTTGCGATAATAGGTTTTTTAGTTAATATTTTAACCAAAGGTTTTGTATCACAAGTACATCTGACAGCTTCAGGTGGACAACTACAGCTTTTAGTTAAATCTTTAAAAGTCCACTTTACAATTCTATCTTCCAAGGAATGGAATGAAATTACAGCCATTCTACCACCAACTTTTAAAGCTTCAGCGGCATTTTTAATTGTACTTTCAATCCTTTCTAATTCATTATTAACCTCAATTCTAAGAGCCTGAAAAGTTCTGGTTGCAGGATGAAGCCTTCCATGCTTATAATTTTGAGGTACACATTTGAAAATTATATTTTCAAGTTCAGTAGAAGTCTGTATTTGTTTTAGACTTCTAGTTTCACAAATGGCCTTAGCAATTCTTCTAGAGTATCTCTCTTCTCCATACTTAAAAATAACATTGGCTAGATCCTCTTCTTTATAACTGTTTACCACTATCGCTGCAGTAAGTTCACTATCTTCATTGAGTCTCATATCAAGCTTTTCATCTTTTCTAAAAGAAAAACCTCTTTGTGATTCTTCATAATGAAAAACACTTATTCCCAAATCAATTAATACTAAATCTAACTCAACTCCTGAATAATTATTAAAATAATCATCAAACCAGGTATGGACAGCTTCAAATCTATCTCCAAAATCTCTCATTCGATACTTTGCTTTTTCTTGTATATGTTCATCGCAATCCAAACCAATTACTTTTAAATTTGAATAGCTTTCTAGCATCATAAATGTATGTCCACCTTCCCCGGTGGTACAATCAACCATTATTGGATTTTCACATTTCTGAGGAACTAAAAATTCTTTTACTTCTTTTGCCATTACAGGACAGTGTACAAATTCCATTTTTATCTCCTCTATAAATTCATCTTACTAAAAAGTTCTGCACTTGCCTCTTCTAAATCTACGCTATCATTAATCTCTTGATAATTGCTTAAACTCCAGATTTCTATAAAAGTGCCTGCATTTAATAATATGCCTTCACTTTTATTGTTTAATCCAACATCTTCTCTAAGAGCCCTAGGTAAACTTATTCTACCTGTCTTATTTAAAGAGATTTGTGTTGCAGGAGCTACAAATCTTCTAAGTAGCATTCTGCTATTTTTGTCAAACATGGAGGCAGTACTTTTATTGATGGTATTTTTAATTGATTTAAAATCAGCTTCACTGATAATTTGCAAGCAATTTTCAACACCATATGTAAGAATATAAGAATCGCTATCAAAGACTACCCTCAATTTTGAGGGAACCTGAAAGCGTCCTTTTTCATCAATAGTGATTTTAAAAATGCCTGTATCCATTAAAAAAACTCCAAATTATAATTAATTCAATTTATTACCACGTTTCAACCCACATATTACACCAAATACCACAAATTTACAATAAAAAAATATAATATTAATTTGAATCGTAATAATTGGTAACAAATAGCTATTTTTATGTATAGTAAAGTATATATTTTTATTTTTACTATAAACTAAAAAAACCTAGAGATTATACTCTAGGCGTTAGTAAAATACTATAAACTTTACAAGTTTTGACAGTTTTTAATATCAAAAATATTATAATCAATTTTGGGGAAAATAGCATCTCTTGATTCACTTTTAACAAGCCACTCTGTGTTTACTGCATTTTTACACATATTTGAATAAACTACATTAAAGTTCGCTAAATGTGATATCAGCTGATTCTTTGCAAATTGAGAATTTGTATCATTGTAAATCATATAAGGCCAATCACAAGCCATTGCAAGTAAAACTTCTCGCGCAGCTTGATCTAAGAATCTCTTTTTTAAACTTTGCTGCATAGGAAATCTATCAGCCAATTCAACAATTCTTTCAATTGCTTTGTGAGTATGCCTATAAATCCAATTATTTGAACCATCTAACCAAATTTTTGCAAAACCACCATTACTCCAGGAGGAAAAACAAGGGTTTAAAACTTGGAAGTTTTTATATTCATTGTTGATAAAGTCTTTTGGGCTTACAAAAGTAATAGAAGCACACTCGCTGTTTTGCTCAACAATAAGAGATTCTAACCATTGTAGACCTTCATACCACCAGTGTCCAAATAACTCTGCATCAAAACAAAGAGTAAATAGAGGATCTTGGCCATTTAGATTTGGTCTTACAGCTCTTCCTTTTTGTGCAATATTATAAACATAATTTAAGGCATGTTGATGAGCAACTTTCATTGCTTTTTCTTTATCATAATATTCTTTATCTGGACCTTTTTGAGTGATTGCCCAATATTTAAAGCCTGTAAAAACTCTAATTTCTGGTTCGTGAATGTAGGGACCTATATATTCAATTGGTAAATCATAACCAATATCTCTGTAGAATTCTCTATATTCTTTTGAAGAAGGATATCCCTCTTCTGACCAAACCAAAGAAGTTGTTTGATAATCTCTTGGGTAAATTGTTACCCCATTATCAGTTCTAACTGGTCTATATACACCTGTATCACACCGAGTTTCGCTAAATAATACAGATTGAGAAGAAGTTGGGAAGTAAGAAATATTATGTTTGGCTAAGATTTTCTCTAAACCTGGATAGTAACCACATTCAGGTAACCAAAAACCATCGGGCTCATAACCAAATACATCAATAAAGGTTTTTATTCCAATTTCTACTTGAGCATTAACGGCTATAGGATATTCACTGTATACAGGGAAAAATGCATTTGTTGCAGCACTTGCCAATAATTCTAGATAACCTTGCTCTTTTAACTCTTGAAAACCTTTTAGAATATTTTTATCATAAATATTTATATACTCATACAAGTTTAATTCTAAAGATTTTAAATAAGTTTTTGCCATTTCTAATGCTTCTGGCTGCTCTTTGGCACATCTTTTAACTTCTTTTTTTCCAAGTTCAATGTGAAGTTTTACATGACTGAGATACCTTTTTCTAAGCAAAGGATCCATCAGCATGGTAATTAAAGTTGGAGAAAAACAAATACTTAATTTATAATTAATATTATTATCTCTAAGTTTCTTAAGCATTCTTAGTAATGGTAAATAAGATTCATTGATTGATTCAAACAACCAATCTTCTTCTAAAAATCTCTCATGTTCGGGATGTCTTATAAAAGGCATATGAGCATGAAGTACAAAGTTCACATTAGTATTTGCCATTATTATCTCCGTGGGCTAATTTATTCATTACTGATTTTACAACTAAAGTATCTTTATATTCACCTTGCTTGGTAATTATTGAAGAAAAAGAAGAATTGAATAAAACAGGATTTCTTTCTAATTCTTGTGAATGTTTAAACCAATATGGAAGAGGAACTGTCAATGCTATAGATTGGGATAAAGCAATTATAATTCGAGCATCATTTTGCACACATAAAGAAACTTGGTAAATACACCCTAATTCAGCAAGGTTAATACTCCAACAAGTATCATCCTTTTTGACCTTAATATCATAACAAGTTGTCTCATTTGTTTCGTTATTAGTGGAGGTAACTCTTAAAAATACATTTTGTAAGTAAGATTCATCTTCTTCTAATAATTTTGCTTTTGTTAAAGGCGAAATTGACCAATATGCAAACCCCCAACTCAAATCTGATAACATAAAATGAATGGATGTTTCCATGTACAATTGTGTTAGTGCTTCAACTCCAGGCAAGTCTTGAACTTCTTTTGTTGTTGAGCAATCACTTAGTGAGTTTACATATCTTTGGCTGCTAGTGTTTTTTAGTCTGTTATTTAATTGAATCGTGCCATCGACAATATCAAAGATATCATTTAATTCATCAAGTAGATCATCCTTGGTTAAACTATCATAATCTTCAACGCCTTCTTGCTTGGCAAGATATTTTAACTCTTGAAAAGATAAATTCGCAATATCGACAAGTATCATAAATAGTGATCCCCTTTGTATAGCAACGTTTAGGTAATGGTAAATAAAACTCTCCTTTTGGTCAACACTATGGATGATTAAAAGCACTATATAGGCACAAGGTTCTACACAAATAAAAAAAAATATGCTATATTCATTCTATGAACAATTCAAGTAGCAAAAAATTAATTCTGCATGGGCACTTTTATCAACCTCCTAGGGAAAACCCCTTTACAGGACTTATACCTAAACAGCATTCCTCTTCTCCTTTTATAAACTGGAATGAAAAAATTTTACATGAATGTTATGCCTCAAATACAAGTAGTAGATATCTAGATGAATATGGGAAAATTATATCCTTATTAAATAATTTTGAATATATTTCTTTTAACTTTGGACCGACCCTTCTGTCTTGGATAGAAAAACATCACAAACAGGTTCATGATAAAATAATCGAAGCTGATAAAAAGAGTATTGAGAGACTTGGTCATGGAAATGCCATCGCTCAAAGTTTTAATCACACTATTCTTCCACTAGATATTGAAAGTGATGCTCGATTACAAATTCGCTGGGGTATTGAAGATTTTAAATACCGCTTTAAAAGAATGCCTGAAGGTATGTGGTTACCTGAAGCAGGTGTAAATGAAAAAGTTATTGATATTCTCTCTGAAGAAGGGATTAAATTTATAATTCTTTCTCCTTGGCAATGCAAAGCAATCGAAGATGAAAATGGTAATATAATTGAACTAAAAGATAAACCAGCTCCATATGATACTCCATTTTATATTTATGGTGAAAAAGGAAACAAAATTAGTGCTTTCTTTTATAATCCACAGCTTGCTGAAGGTATTAGCTTTGGTCACTTATTAAAAGATGCTGATAATCTTTATAATATTTTGCAAACCATAACTGACAATGATAAAACAACTTTAATACATACAGCCACTGATGGTGAAATTTATGGTCACCATGAACCTTTTGGAGATATGGCTTTAGCAGCTCTTATAAAAAAAGTACTAAACAGGGATGAGTTTGAAATAACCAACTATGCAACTGTTTTAGCAGAAACTGAGCCAAAAAGAAGAGCTATTCTTCATTCTGGTGAAGATCATAAGGGAACTAGTTGGTCGTGTTTTCATGGAGTAAGTCGTTGGTATAAAGACTGTGGTTGCCATACTGGTGGAGAGCCTAATTGGAACCAAAAATGGAGATCACCTCTTAGAACAGCCTTTAACAACAACTCATCCCGGTTATATGAAATCTTTGAAAATAGAATCAATGAAATATTTAATAATGAATTAGAGCCTTTCAAACTATTATCAGATTTTGGTGTTGTTGTCTGTGGTGAAGAAAAAATGAAAGATTTTATCACAAATCTAATCGACTCTCACAGTGCGGCAAAAGGTTTTGAAACAGAAATTGCATCTCTTTTAGTTGGAATAAAAAATTCTCATTTTTCATACACCTCTTGTGGATGGTTTTTCAACGACTTAGCTGGAATGGAACCAGTACAAAACATTAATTATGCCTTATATTCTATTCACTTATTTCAAAAATATAGTAAAAAGAGTTTACTTACACCAATTTTAAAAGATTTGCAGAAAGCAAAATGTAACAATAAAAAAGATGGAGATGGAATGACAATTGCTCAAAAGTCTCTTAATCTACTGCCAGGCTCAGTGGAAGCTTCACTTTATTTTATATTAAACAGGTTAATTGCAAACATTGATTTGTATGATAACAAATATGGAAGATTTTATTTAAACAACTACATGGTAGTTGAAGAAAATATAAAATTAGAAATTTTTGATTCATTATCTCTTAGAAAATTTAAAGTTGATGCTATTCTTGATGAGCACTCCGGTGAGACTGGTTTTGAATTATATTTAGCTCTAAAAGATAAAACAACTAACGAAACTAGTCATTATACTGTAAATAATACCGATGTTAGTGAAACAATTGTTGATTCAACCTACAGTTGGATTGAAAGATCACTAAGTATAGTTGACGACTTAGAATTAAAGCAAATTGCACGTGACATTGATAACTATTCGATGATTTCAAAGGGTACTAAATTTACCCCAACAGATACAATTTTTATTGAAAATATTGGAACTTGTATCAGAGCTTTACGATCTCTTTTTATTACACCAAACACCTTATCCTGGGAATCAAAAAAACAAAGTGTTTCTCATCTTATTGGTTTTATCATGATTCAAGGTAGAAAAGAAGAGAAAGATACTGTTAAAGAAATTTTTAATACAGAAGCAAAAACTATTGCACAAAGAATCGAGGATGATGGACTACACAATAATCTAATTGAATATACCATAAACTTTTTAACAACGGCGCATGAAGAACAATTAAATATTGAAATGAAATCTTTACAAAATGTCGTTTATGATTACATCAATAAAGATTTAAACAAGTTAAATATCAATCTTTTACTATTTAGTGAAATGAAACTTTTACTAAATTTTGCATAATATAGAATAAAAAAGACGCATTAATTTGCGTCTTTTTTATTATCTTAAGTATAGTTTTTATATATAAACAAATTAAACCCATATCATTAGAACTATTTACAACATTCTTTAATATAATATTTATACTATATTTGTATAAATATTATATAGTTTTAACCTAATAATACTTTTGCATGTTCCACTGATACCTGTGATTTACTATCACCTGATAGCATTCTTGCAATTTCAAGAACTCTTTCTTCACTTTCTAATTCTACAATCGTGGTATAACTTAAATCCTTTTTAACGAATTTTTTAACCAATAAATGTGAATTTGCTTTACTTGCAATAGAAGCTAAATGTGTTATTGCAATAACTTGAGAGGTGGCAGCTAAAGATAACAGCTCCGCTGCTACATTAGTTGCAACTTCTCCTCCAATTCCTGCATCAACTTCATCAAAAACTAATGTTGAAACTTTATCCTTTTCACTTAAAATTGTCTTTATTGCCAACATTACTCTAGAAAGTTCTCCCCCACTAGCTATCTCTTTGATACTTCTTTTTTCAACCCCAGGATTTGCACTCATCAAGAATTCAATGTTGTCGATTCCATCTACATGAAAATCTCTATTAGTTAATTGTACCGCAAAAGAGGCATGCTTCATTCCCAATTTCTTTAAAGTTTTTTCTATCGCTGAAGATAATTTAAGAGAAGCTTGTTTTCTTTTTACACTTAAGCTATAGGCTTTTTCTTTCAAGTCTACTATGGATTTTTTTAATTGCTTTTCAATAAAGATAATATCATCTTCACCATTTGTTAAAGCATTTAACTTTTCATCAATATTATTTTTAAAAGCTATTACATTGGTTAAAGATGGTCCATATTTCTTTTTTATTTTTTGTAGTTGAGATAGTCTAGATTGCATTTCATCAAGCTCAACTTGGCTATATTGCATATTATCCAAATAATCTCGAAGGGTTTCATAAATATCTTCAACCTCTAGTGTACAACTTTTCATTCTAGCTGCTAGGGATAATAAAGAATCATCTTTTCTTCCAACTTTTTCTAATAATTCATTACAATTTTCCATATTATTTAAGGTGCTAGCGCCTTCATAAGAATTGTTTAATATATTAATCAAATAAGTAATATTGTCGTGAATTTGCTCAAACTGGCTAATTCGTCTAATTTTATCACTCAATTCATCATCTTCATCTTCTTTTGGATCAACACTGTTTATTTCTTCAAAGGCATATTTGAGATAATCTTCTTGTTGTTTAGAAGAATTAATAATATTCTCCATTTCAATTTTCTTATTTTCTAAATCCTTAACTTTTTGATATGCCTCTTTATAAGAGTTTAAATATTCAAAAGTTTCCCCATAACTGTCTACTAAAAACAGTTGTTTTGAACTTTTCATAATGGATTGATGAGCATGTTGTGCTGAAATATCAATTAGGTATGTAGCTAATTGAGTCAATAGATTTCTATTTATGGCTTCATTATTAATATAGCTCAATGTTCTTCCGTTACTCTTAATAATTCTTTTAATTATTAAAGTATCATCAATATATTCAATATTATTGCTGCTTAAAAACTCAATCAATTCTCTATCTTCATTGTTTATAAAAAATTGACCAATAACACTGGCACTATCGAAGTCTGGACGAATTGATGCAGCCTCTCCTTTGGAGCCTAAAAGTAGAGAAAGAGCTGAAAGCATTATTGATTTACCAGCTCCAGTTTCACCTGTAATTACGCTAAATCCTTCTTTAAAATCAATATGAATATCTTCTATAAGTTTAAACGCGTGGATATCTAAACACTCAAGCATTACCTCTACCTCCTGACCAATTTAACTTGTCTCTTAATATATCAAAATTTGTTCTATCATTAGTAACTAATAAAATAGCTTTGGTTCTCGATTTTCTAACTTCTACAATATCATTTTCATATACTTCAGTATTAACTTGTCCATCAAAGTTAACCATTACTTCAGTTCTTTGATTTTCTAATATTCTTAAAGAAATTCTTCTTTCACTTGAAACAACAAGGGGTCTATTTGATAAAGTAAAAGGACATACAGGAGTACAAACCAAGGCAGAAAGATCACTATCAACAATAGGACCTCCAGCTGCTAGTGAATAACCTGTACTTCCCGTAGGAGTAGCAATAATCATTCCATCAGCTCTAAAACTTCCAAGAAAAGTATTATCAACACTCATATCGATTGTTATGACTTTACTAAGACCATTAGAGGTAACTACAACTTCATTTAATGCTGTTGCACTAAAAACAATATTTCCAGCTCTTATTATTGAAGCTTTGATTGTAGATCTTTTGTGAATCAAATGATCCTTTCCACCTTCAATATAAGAATTAAGTGTTTTTTTCCATTCATCTACCGATACTTCAGTAATGTAACCAAAGGTTCCCATATTAACAGGTAAGATAGGAACACCTAAATCTTGTAAATGTCTAACACAATACAATACTGTTCCATCTCCTCCTAAAGAAATAACCAAATCTACATCACCATTAAAATCTATATCAGAAGAATCAGAATTGGTTTTCAACAAAGTTGCCTGAATATTTATCTTATCTAAATACTCAGTTATTTCACTTGCAGTTTCTTTTACATGACTTTTTTGCCAGTTTGCAACTATTAATATATGGTTTAATTTTTCTGCCATAAAATCTACTCCTTAAGGTAAATTAGAAATAACTTTTTCTAAAATATCTATCTCACTAGCTTTTAAAAAAGGGTAAATCGGGAATGCCACAGCTCTAAGTAAAGGTGCATTTGCATTTGGAAAAGACGAAAAGTTATTCTTAAAATCATTTCCCACTGCAGTTGTAAACAACTTTATGCAAGTAACATTATATTTTTTTGCAAATTTAATTACATCTTCTGGTTTACTATCCAAAACGATTGGAAAGCACCAGCCATTGGATATAAAATTAATATCCCTTTGCCCAAATAATTTATGGTCTGTTTTCATCAAAGCTTTTTTAAAAATTTCAAATATTTCATTTCGTTTTGTTAAATGTTTTTCAACTTGCTGAAGTTGTACTATACCTAAAGCTGCATTTAAATCTGGCATTTGCTCATACTTTGAAATAAGATTATATTGCTTTTTTAATAAATCCTTAAATCTTAAAACATTATCATATAAAATAGCTGCTCCACCACCACAAGAGACAATATGCTCCTGCTCAAACGCACAAATTACAATATCAGAAAAGCCCCCAGCAAAATCATCATCATATGTACTACCAAAGCTTTGAGAAATATCCTCAATTACAGTAATATTTAAAGACTTAAAATCTTCACCATATGGAATTTGACAATAGGGTTCACACAATAGTAGAACATTTGCACCATTTTTTACAATTGACTCTAAAACAGTAGCTGAAGTTAAACAACAGGTTTCAATATCTACATCAAGAAAAACAGCTTTTGCTCCTAGAGAATTTATTGCTAATTTATATATCTTTGGAGCTAATATTGATGTTATAACAGTTGAACCTAATTCAACTCCAGCTATTTTTAAGGATGAAACAATCGCATCATAATAGCTTCTAAGGGCCATACCACTTTTTTTATGTAGTTTTTCACATAATAATGCAATAAATTCTTGTTTTTTAACACCTGGTCCAATTTTTTCGTCAACCATGGTTTGCAATACAGATTGCATGTCTTTTCTTCTAAGTGTAGGTTTATAAAATTCAATAGTATCTGCCACATTATCCTCAAATCATATTATTCATATATATATAATATATACGATTATTAAACATTTATCCTTAATTATTTAAAATTTTTCAAATCAAACTCTCTTAAAACCATTTAAACATGAAAAGTTCTACAAAGCTATAATAAAACATGATATTATAGTCTTATGGAATTATCAAAAACAGTTGCTATGGAAATAGTAAAAGAAATATCGCAGTTATTAAATAAAAAACTAAATATTATGAATGACAAAGGTTATATTATTGCTAGTTCAAATCCCTCTAGGATAAATACTTTTCATGAAGGTGCTTATAAAATAATTAGTGAAAATTTAAGTGAACTTGAAATTCAAGAAAAAGACTTAGATCTACAAGGATCTTATCAAGGTTTAAATTTTCCAATACAAATTAACGATAGCATTATTGGAGTTGTGGGAATAACTGGAAACAGTGATGAAACTAGAGCTTTTGGTAATATTGTTAAAAAAATGACTGAAATATTAATTTATGGTAAAGTTCGTGATCAAGAAAAATACAATAAGAAAAAAATAAGAGAATACTTTCTAATTGATTGGATTACTAAAAATGATACAGTTTACAACTCTAGTTTAATTCAAAGAGGTTTAGATTTAAATATTGATATTCAAAAACCGAGAAGAATTATTTGTTTTGATATTTCAATCACTAATAAAGATCTGTTATTACAATTGGAAAACAAAGTTATTCTCCAATTATATTCATTTGATGAGACAAATTTAATTTTCAAGCAATCAAATTCTTTGATACTCGCTACTAGAGAATTAGATAAAGTTAAATTAAACAATCAATTAGACAAAATTCTAAAAATAGGTACAAACAATAATGCTAAAATATTTATAGGAGTCAGTAAAGTGGTTGAAGAATATTACACCATTGATAATAGTTACAAAAACTCAAAGCATGCTCTAAATATTCAGGCAAGTAAAAATATATCTGGGTACTCTTATTACAATGATTTAAATATAGAATTGATTTATGAGCAAATTCCAACTTCTACAAAAAATCAAATAGTAGAAAAGATTTTTAGTAAATTTACAAAAGAATCTTTAAAAAAAGCTATCATTATTTTAAAGGCCTACTACAATTGTAATTGTTCTATCAAACAAGCGGCCGATTTACTAAATATTCATTCAAATACACTTCAATACCATTTAAATAAGATAAAAGATAAGACAAAATTGGACCCTAGAAATGTTAAAGATTGTGTAATCCTTCAATTGTGTATAGATTTTTATGAACAACAAAATAATCCAATATACTAGGTATATATACTAAATAAATTAACAATAATTTGGTTCGTAAAACAATTATGTATTGATTATTTCCGTGTTATAATTATTTAACTTGGAGAAATATATGAAAGTAGTTATTGCATCAGATTCGTTTAAAGGAAGTGCTTCATCCCTTGAAGTAGCTTCAGCAATTGAGAGAGGGATTCATAAAGCAGATAACTCTGTGATAATAGAGAAATTTCCAGTATCGGATGGTGGAGAAGGTCTTTTAGAAGTTATAAATAGCTTAGAAGGATCTAAGCAAATAGATATACAAGTCAATGATCCTTTGTTTAATATAATTACAGCTAGCTATGTAATTAATGGTGATACAGCATTTATAGAAATGGCTGCAGCTAGTGGCTTACCCCTAGTGCCAATCGAAAAAAGAAACCCCCTATATACAACAACTTATGGAACTGGAGATTTGATTAAGCACGCTCTCGATAATGGTGCTAAAAATTTAGTCATAGGAATTGGTGGAAGTGCTACAAATGATGGTGGTATTGGTATGCTTAGTGCACTGGGAGCCGAATTTTATGATAAAAATAAAAAACCCGTAGTTCCTGTTGGTAAAAATCTATCTATTATTGAAAGTTATGATTTTTCAAATCTTCATAACAAAATATCCCTCACTAATATTTCTGTTGCATGTGATGTTGATAATCCTCTATGTGGTGAACACGGAGCTAGCTATATTTACGGTCCTCAAAAAGGTGCAGATAAAAAAACTGTCGTATTTTTAGATGAAAGCTTAAAAAAGTTTGCACAGCTTCTAAATAAAGAAGATGTTGCCCTAGAAGCTGGCTGTGGAGCAGCTGGTGGGTTGGGTTTTGCTTTAAAAGCTTTTCTTAATGCAGAATTAAAAAGTGGAATTGAATTGGTTCTACAAGCTATTGGTTTTGAAGAAGCCCTTATAAATGCAGATTTAGTTATTACAGGAGAGGGGAAAATTGACGGCCAAAGCAAAAGAGGAAAAGTTCCTGTAGGCGTTGCTAAATTAGCAAAAAAATTCAAGGTTCCTGTTATCGCAATCGCTGGTGATATTGGTAAAGATACAGAGTGTTTATATGATTTGGGTATAGATGCTATTGTTTCAACTACAAGTCGTGCAATGCCACTAGAGGAAGCTATGAAAAATTCTCTAGCATTAAGCGAAGATGAAGCATTTAGAATGTGGAAATTGTTACAAATACAATTAACAAATATTTAATAAATATTTTCAAATATAATAAATCTTAATAGTACAACTAACTAAGCAAATAAAAAACTGCTTAGTTTTTTTATTTTGACCTGCTTGGAAAAACAAAATATTGAACCTGATTAATAGCCAAGTTCAATATTTTAAATGATAATAATGGTAATAATTAATATTTTTCTGCTTGTTTTCTAAAAGCATCAAGGTGGCTGACAGAACCATCCCTTAATTCTATGAATACATCTCTAACATCATCATTTAAATCATATTTAAGAAATTTTTCATACATAGCAATGTTTATAATTTCAGCTTCGATTCCAACATCAAATGTTTCTTTAAGTGTTTCTGGAATTACTAGATGTTCACTTGCATCAAAAGTTGGCACTTCAAAATCATATTTTTTATATAATTCTAAAAGAAATCCCGCATGAGTCTTTTCAGCTTCAATTATATTAGAAAATGGTTTTCCAATATCAAATTTGCTCATTATCATTTCATACTCTGCCAATGCCAGTCTCTCATCTTCTAAAGAATATCTTAGCATTTCTTCAAGGGAAAAGTTATCAAGAGTTTCAACTGCCATGGCTCCATATAATTGGATATCATCATTCATAGTAGATTTTATTTCTACCTGTTCCGCTTGAACTTCTGTTTGTGCCCCTGCAAATAAGTCAAACGTTCCCACTAAAAAAAATAGAGTAAATACAAAAAATAATTTTTTCATTTCTTACCTCTCTTTAACAGAATTATACCATATAATAGGTAAATAACTATAGGTAAATAACTATAGTAAGAAATAGAATTAATATTTAATTTCAGTATAAAATTACTGTAAATAAGCAATCTTTACCATAACTAGTTTTAGAAATAACAATATTGATTTTTATTGGAAATTAAATTTAAATTCGATTTAGAATTTGGACAAAAAAAAATACACCCAAAGGTGTAGTAATTTTAAAAATAAAAAAGGCCCGGCAACTATCTACTCTCCCACATAATTGTAGTACCATC
>CAZJGS010000030.1:11250-21851 GCA_964545735.1 uncultured Spirochaetaceae bacterium | reverse complement strand
CAATTTATTGGAAGTGAACTTATACACTAGGACTATATTTTGAGTAATAATCTTCATGCTTTAGCTAATTTGCTCTGTTTTCCTATACTTATTAAAGATAAGGATAATTCATCTTTTTCTTTTTTTTTGATTAATAGCAAATCAGGGTTTATCTGACATTCTCGCTTTTTTTAAAGTTTTTTGAATTAGGTACCAAAGAGTCTTTGTTTTTTGTGATAAAATTT
Organism: uncultured Spirochaetaceae bacterium; assembly: GCA_964545735.1. Classification (GTDB taxonomy): domain Bacteria; phylum Spirochaetota; class Spirochaetia; order Sphaerochaetales; family Sphaerochaetaceae; genus Pleomorphochaeta. The sequence continues at coordinate 21,627 of CAZJGS010000030.1, read as the reverse complement.
GTCCCGCAGCTAATAAAATGAAGACTTATTGTAATAATTCTTTGTTATAGCTATTTTTCGAAGATATTTTATAATCTTTCTTAAATTGTTTATGATATTTAATTTTACTCATCTAAGTCATTCATTAAATCTTCAACTGTATCAAAAGGACCTACTAGATTTGTCTTATTTAATGTTTCTGATAAAGCTTGTAGAGTTGTGGCAGTTGGACTCTTAATTTTAATATCAAAAGGTAGCCCATCATTCTCAATTACTTGGCGTAAAAAAATATTAATTGCAGTACTCATATCAAGACCTAAGCTGGAAAGAATACTTTGAGCTTCTAATTTTATATCTTTATCAACTCTTACTGTTATACTTAAATTATTACTCATTTTATTTCCTCACCTTTAAATTTAACAAATCATTAATACTTGGTAATATAAACAATTATTAGTACAATGTAATAAGCATGTATAAATAAATGATTAGATTAAACTTTTGCTTTTTGACTTTCATAGGATTTCCTTATTTGCACTTGTTGCCTTAAAGTTAACATCATCTCAACTAACATTTTAAAACCCTCTTTCTCATTATCAGTTTTAGCATCTTTTACTAAGTAATAGAAAGAATTATGACTCTCTTCTTCAATAAATAAATCAGTAGAATCAAAGTTTAAGGTTTTGGTTAGAGAATCTAATTGCTCAATAGACGGGATAAAATTATCCTCTTCTAGCCTTGAAATAAATATTTGATCTATGTTTGTTCGCTTTGCTAACTCTAGTTGTGTTAATCCTTTTTCTATACGTAAATCTTTAACAGTTGTTGCTAACTGTGATGTGGATAGTACTTGCATAAGGCTCTTTCTCCATAATTATATAACTCGCTAATTCTTTCTTATAATATAGGAATAATTGCTATTTATCAAATTATTATTGTGAGGTAACAAGTCTTTTTATAAAATTATTTGTTTATCTTAATATCTTTAACTAATACAAGATTCAACTATTGTGATAATATTCTCAATTATTTATTTTCCCGGAATAACTCATCCAGGATCAAAACTAATATTTTAGTGAATCATCCAAATACAAGCTTTAAAGTAAGCACTTTACGCTCAATTAAAATAGCTTGGATGAAGTTTTATCATTTATTTCAAAGTTCAACTCAAGGGAATATCAATTAAATACCTATACTCAAATTGCTTATACAAAATTAATTCATTTCTTTCTTTAGTAATTTGATAACCCTTTGAATTAACTCATATTTAGGAGCTGTACCTCCAAAATAATTAGATACTAACACCTCACTTTTTTTAATATCATTTCTTCTTATTCTACTAGAAAATCTGGAGAAGTGAATATTATATTCTGCATCCCGATTTAATACATAGATAGCATCTTTTCTTTCAACATCATCAAGAAGTTCCAAGTAATGAGTACTAAATATCAATATAGCCCCTTGCTTATTGATATCCCTATCCATAAACAGATTTATTATTTGTTGTACTAACGTTTTATTTAAGTGATCTGCTATTTCATCAACTATTAAGAACCCACCTCTTTTTAGTACAAAAGATATAGAGTTTAGCAACAATATTCCTTTTAGAGTTCCTGATGATAGTAAACCATCTATATTGTCTATATCTTTGATTATAAGGGTTTGTTCATTACCTTTATATTTGATATTCATACTGCCATTTGTCTTGTATTCTAATGTTTCAATACTATCATCAAATAAATTTACAAAAGCCAAATTAATAGGTAGCTCTCTAATTAAAGACTTAAAACTTTGAAAATCAAATATTGAAAGAGATAAACAAGGAATATCTTTTGTTTTCATGACAATTATACTTTGATTGTCTTGTAAGAGCTCTAACAAACCCTTATCTAAACTTTCTCTTTCTATCTTTTGTACATATTCACTCCAATTAAATAAATCTTTTTTCAATTTTACTGAGGTTGATTTCTTAACAAGGATTGTCTCTTTTTTGTAATAAAATCTTTTTTCATGGTTTAAGGTATTATTAGAGTTCTTTTTAATTCCTATAACGCTTTCTAGTCTATAAATAGTATCATCAAGTATAAAGTCTATTACAATCTTTGAATTCTCTTCAAACAAACTATATTCATCTCTTTCATTACTCAAGTAGGTATTATCTGACAACAAACCTGTAGCAAATTGTACTAATTTCAAAACAGTAGTCTTGCCAGTTGCATTTATACCAGTAAGTGCAATTACTTTTTGTAAATTAATAGCTGGAGAAACTATGTAAACTTGATTTTTATCTACAATTCTGTCTAGTGCAGTTAAATCAAAAATTAAACCCTCTTTGAATAATTTAATATTTTGATACTCTACTCTTAATAACTTTATCATAAAACGCCTCTAATACTATTATCATAATAATTAGAAAATTGTAAACAGGAATTCTGTTTATATTTTAATATTTAGCTTGTTTTAATATTTTTAGGCAAAATAGAGCATGATAAAAAGTTAAGGCGTAGTTAAAATGGTTATTAAATATATTTGATTATAATTCTTCTCTTAGTTCATCAATCAACAACCCAACATTACTACCTATATTATATTTTAGTTTATCTATTGATTGCTCAAAATGTTTTGCATTTTCTATTGCGAGATCTATTCGAGTTAAAAAGGGATAGAAGTCAAGATTATTTTTTTCAAACTCAGGAACAATCTTCCTTAGCTCTTTTTCAGTGAAATTAACTTTTAAGATGTTATTATACTTATCTTTAACAAAGTGTTTTTCATTTTCGAGTAACTGTTGCTTGTTTATTTTAAAAACATCATCAAAATGGAGTAATAGCCAGAATTCAAAACAAGGGTTAGATACAAATAGTTTATAATTATTCTTACTGCATTTCTCTATGAGATTATCATATTGTATAGTACTAAAACTGTTTTTATCCCTATCTACAATCAAACAAACTTCATCGAAAGATGGATCATAAGAAATAAATTGGGAGTTAATAAATTCATCTAAATTTGCAACAAAATGTTTAACTCTCAACTTTACCATTATTGTTTGTATCATACTCTCCATTTTATCATCATAAAAATCAAAATCTTCTCTCTCACCTAATTGAAAGTCTAGATTAAAAATAGATAATATACTTTGATACAATTCATCAGCATCCCTTTTAGTATTGATATCATCAGAATTTTCAAAACAGTACTCGACTATTGAATTAATAATGGCAGAAACATTTCTGCTATTATTCTGTAAATTATCTAAACAATATTTTACTCTTTCAAAAACCTTTATAGGATTACTCCAACCAGCAAAAGGATGATTTCTTAGAAGAGGAATTAATTCTATCGATGGATTAATCTTTAGCACTTCTTTATGATCACAAATTCCTTCAAAATATTGAATTTCAGTTTTCATACCTTCAAAAGCCAAGAAGTACTTTTTAGTTGGCAAGGAGGAATCTAATACAATCTTTCTCTCTCCAAAGTTTTTTTTAATTCTCATAACTTTGACTCACCATCATCATAATCTAATAGAGAATCGTAAAAGCTAGGGACTCCCCCATATCTTCCTTCAAGATAAGCTTTAACTATTATTTTATCAAACCTGGCATTAAATTCATCCATTGAATAGATTATTGATTCACCTTTAATGTTTTTATCCATTAACCAAATCTCATCACGTCTTAATAGATTAAAATCCATCAATTGTGATTCATGAGTAGTTACTATCAATTGGACCTTTCTTCGTTTTGCTATTTTTAAAAACTCTTCAACAAACTTTCTTGTAAGTAAAGGATGTAGACATCTGTCTATCTCATCAATAACAAAGACTTTATCTTCACTCTTATTTAACAATACTGTTAACAAATCAATTAATCGTCTGGTCCCATCTGATTCTTCTGAAAGGAAAAAGGATATATCATCATCACCACCATGATTAAATTTAATTACTTTGTAATTTAATTTACCATCTTTCTTTAGTTCAAATAAGTAAAAACCATCATTCCTATATCTAACGAGTATAGATTCTTTCTTGCTTCTTAAATCATCAATTATGTCTTCTAACATAGATTTAGGTAATTTTTCTTTTATTATTTCTTCACTTACATTGTCACTCGTTACATTACAAACACCAGTACCAAATGCTTCTAAATAATTGGCAATTTGTTTGTAGCTTTCATCAGTGAAAAAATATCTAGAGTTATCGAAAGGTGTGTTAGGATAATTAATATCCAAATTATTATCGAACCAAGAAAAGACTTGTTTAAAGATTAGAGCTTCATCAAATTCTTTATATAGGTTGTCTTTATTCCTATTTAAAATAGTTAGAAACAATATAGAGTCATCAGACTTTACATCATCAATATATACTTTAAGTTTAGCTAGTAGGTTCTTATTTTTAATATACTTAGAAATAGAATAAGTACCTTCATTAACTTTTCTTGTAAAGATTTCCTTTTCACTTGCTTTACCAATCTCATATAGCCATTCTGATTTTATCGATTTTTGAGAAAGTAATATTTCAAAGCCATAAGAGTAGAACTTATTGTCCAATTCTATTTCAAATTCAAAATATGTACTTTTATCCTTGTTTTCAATATTTATCTTTGAATAATAGGTCTCACTATTGGAAGGAATCTTCTTAACAATTATCTCTTTAGCTAACCCCATTGCTTTTATTAAGTTTGACTTACCTGAAGCATTAGCACCATAAATAGCAGCAAACTTAATGAGCTTTATAGAATCTCCAATAAATAATCTATCGCTTTTGTTTCTTACCTGTCCTGCAATCATTGAAAACTCTTGATTATCATTAAATGATGAAAAATTATTAACATTAAATCTTATTAACATACTTTGCTCCTACATTTGTAGTTTAGCAACTTTTTCACCTAGGTCAAGAAATAAATGAAGTATATTCACAATTTATATATATTAAAGTGATTTTTTCACATTAAAATAAACAATATATTAATTTCTAGTTATTTTTATAATAAAAAACCTTACTTTGGTATATTATATCAAATAATTATTGACCTATAAGGTTAATTATTTTAGTATATTAATGAATCAGATTTTTTGTGTTATTCATTAATGACATAAGAAAATTAGTGATTTATCAACAATTACAGAAATCACAATATTAGATATTGTTGATTACCCTGGTAGTTAAAGGAGTTTTTTATGAGTACAACTTTTCTTGTTCCAACAGGAACTATAATAAAAGAATATCTAGAAGAGAATAATATAAGTAACAAAGAACTCTCACATAAAACAGGTTTGAGTGAAAAACATATTTCTAATGTTTTAAATAACAAATGCAAACTAACTGAAGAGTTTGCTCTTAAATTAGAAAAAGTTATGCCTAAAATTGATGCAGATTATTGGGTTAATTATGAAAGTAAATATAAATTAGCCGTTGCAAGAGAAGAGGAAATGTTTTCAATAAGTACTCTTGATCTTACTTCTATATCTAAAAGATTTTTATTAAATGATGTATTTAAAGAATTAGGTTTATCTAGAGAGCAAAAAGCAATTGAAATGTTAAAACTACTAAAAATTAGTGATTTTGGTCAATTCGATAATTTATTTTCCAATACTAATATTAAGTTCTTTGAAGATGGAGGAGAAAAAGAAGCCATAGCTATATGGTTAAGCTTATGTGAAAATGAAATTGATATTCAAAATGATGAATTAGATGATATTCCCTTTAAAAAACATGAGTTGGTAAAAAACTTATCATCTTTAAAAATGATCTCAAACAACTTAAATACAGATGAATCTTTAATTGAATGTAAACAAGTACTAAATAAGATGGGGATATATTTAGTAGATTGTGAAGCTGTTAAAAACTGTAAAATAAGAGGAGCCTTAACAACATATAGAGGTAAACCAGCTATATATATAAGTAGACGATACAAAAGACATTCCATAATTTGGTTTACTATCTTTCACGAATTATCCCACCTAATTCTTCACTATAATAAAAAAGAGGCTCTAATTAGTGGTGAGAAGGCTACAGAGAAAGAAATTGCAGCCAATTATTATGCAAGGAATCTTCTTATTTGTGATAAAGAATATCAGGAATTTATTGATAATATTATTATTACTAATAGCTCCATTATCGACTTTGCTAAGAGTCAAAATATTGCCCCATGTTTTATTGTCGATTTTCTCCATCATGATAAAATTGTTGATTATTATAAATTTAGAAAGCTTTAAATCTTTAGAATATTTTTTCTTATAGATCAGTAACAATCCAGATTACTTTTACAGGAACCCGACCCAAACCAAAATATTTTTTCTATTTATCCCAGACTAAACTTTTATAGTATTTTCATCATTGTTGAGGACATTATACAAAGTACCAATAACCCCATTATCAACAACTGCATTCTATTTATTTTGTAGCTCTTTAATTAATAAGCCAATATTAGATCCAATCTCACATTCTAATTTATAGAGAGATTGGGCAAATTTGCTTTCATTTTTAATAGCAATATTTATTCTATTGAGTAATTTATCAAAGCAAATGTTATTCTTCTCAAAATCTGGTAATAATTTCTTAAGTTCACTCTCAGTGTAATGAGGTGCATTATCATCAATACTCATTTTTCTATTTTCTAATAATTTATCATTTTCAGATTTAAAAACATCTTCAAAATGTAATAATAGCCAAAACTCAAAACAGGGATTTGAAACATATAAATTATAGCTATTCTCATTACATTTTTTAACTAAAGAGTCATATTGATCAGGACTTACACTTCTCTTATCTCGATCAACAATTAAGCAAACCTTATCTGTTTCAGGATTATAAGATATAAATTGAGAATTAATAAATTCTTCAATATTAGCAATTGAATAATTTTCTGCTATATACAGTTTTATATTATTGATAATTCTCTCTACTCTAGCATCATTAAAATCAAAGCAATCACCCTTATTTAAATTAGAATCATTAATAAAAATATCGAGTAAGGTATCATAAAGAAAAGAAGCATCTGCTCTGTTTGTTAGTAGAGGTGAATTATAGAAGCAAAACTCAACTATTGAGCTAACAAAGGCAGCTACATTTCTTTTATTATTCTTTAAATTATCAAGACAGATTTTAGTTCTTTCAAAAGCTTTTAAGGGATTACTCCAGCCAAGAAAGATATGATTCCTTAACAAGGGAATTATTTCTATTTCAGGATTTATATTTAGGATATCCCTATTTTTAATAATCCCATCAAAATATTGAACCTCAGTTTTAATACCTTCATAGGCTAGAAAATATTTCTTATTAGAGTTATTTACTTCTTTTTCACCATTCATTATTCTCATCTTTTTAAATCCAATAATAATACAGTATCAAATATTTGGGACAGGTCAAGTTTATAAAACAAATATTGTTAATTTAGATCTAAGCTTAATCTCTTAAAACTCTCACATATTTAACCAAATACTTGTTAAGTAAATAGATATAGTGCTAGTTCCTTTTGTAATATTAGTGGTGCTAATTAAATAGAATAATCACTTGATTAGTAAAAAGATTATCACTAATTAAATTTCTTCAACTTTAGGAGCCCATTTAACTTTCAAAACAAAAATAAGGAAAATAAAGGTTATAATTATTCCAGAAAGACCAGCTAAATTATAGGAGTTTGTGAATTTCTTTATTAAGCTAAATAACCAAGGACCAAGAGCACTACCAGCTACTACTATAGACATCGCAAATCCACTAATAGCTCCAAAGTGTTTTTTCCCATAAAGTTTTGGCCAAGTAACGATATTAAGCATACCAAAAAGACCAGAGGTTATACCATAAGAAATAATTATAAACATTCTAGCTATAGGAAGTTCTATTGCCATTAAACCAATAGAAGAAAATATCATTGAAACAACATAAGCTATATAAATATATTTTATAGATATTCTATCACTGAGATAACTACCAGCAAATCTTGCAACAACAGAAACAATAGAAATTGGAAGAAATATTTTTACAGCTTCGAGTGCACTTACACCAATTTCATCAAAAATAGATACAATGTGAAAAGTAAAAGCTGTATTAAACAAACCCCAATATCCTAAAGATAACATAATAACCCAATAGACAGGTTCTTTTCGTGCTTCTTTAACACTTTTATCAACCGTTGCATCCATAGCCATATTTTTGTTTTTATTAGACTTTTCCTTCATTCCCTGCTCAACTTCAATACCATATTTGCTAGGTTCTGCTCTAAAAAAGATAAGAACTATAGGAAGGAAAACAAATATCAAAAACATTCCAATAACTATAAGAGCTTTATCCCACTCAAATCTTTGAATCATATACTGAAGTGGTTGAGGGGCAAAAGAGAAACCAAAGGCTGTAATTAAACCCATAATACCAACAGCAAAACCTCTTCGAGGTCCAAACCATTTAGCTACCATACCTCTAGAAACTAGAGTTAATACACCTTGTCCAAAAAAACGAATTCCAAAAAATCCAATTGTAATAACAACAAATACTACAACTATATGAGGAGCATTAGTAATATTAATTATAAAATCTATAATACTTGGAGAGAATCCAAAAACCAGTAAAAATAACCCAAGAAAAACTGTTGAAATAGCTGCAATAACACGAGCTCCAAAACGATCAAAGAAAATTCCAGCATAAGGAATTAATAGACTACTTGCTAAAGTTCCTATCATATAAGCTGTAGATATTTTAACTCTTGAAATATCAAGATTAAGTATATAATGGTCAGTAAAAACTGAAACACCCATTGTTTGCCCAGGAATACTTGCAAGAACACCAATAGAACCAACTATTAGAATGATCCATCCATAATAAAATGGGAAATTATTTATATTGAAAAATGAATTATTCTTAATTTTTAAACGATCTTTTTGAGACATGCGAACTCCTAGTAAATTTATAATCAAAGCGATTTTAACAACTATCAAAAGAACATACAACACAAAAAAACTACCATTGCTTGTTTTTTTCTTAGCTATAAATATTAAAGCCTCTTAAACTTCTAATTGCCAAGTATTATAACATTTTAATAATCAAAAGTAATCCTCAGCACTAATAACAATTTCTTTTTTAAATTATAGGTTATTACTGATATTTATCAAAATGAAGTGTCTTCCAGTTCTTCTTTATTTTTATTCATATACTAGTTCCATTAGTTCTATTACCTTATTTAATATTTTCATCTTCTCTGCAATCTCATAAAGAGCATCAAGATCTCTTTTATTGTATTTTTTATATGAGCAAATAGCTTTTACATACGTTTCTGAGTCGATATTTTTTCTATTTTTGATAAAATCACAAATAACTCGCTCATAACAATATACTTTTACAATATTGCCATACATAGTCTTTGTTTCAACAATACCAAGATTATACCATTCATTTTTTACATAATGTACAATAATATTTTTTTGGTTGTTATTGAATTTATAGCCTTCATTTACACTAACCTCAATTCTTGGATCTAAAGCATCACTCTCACCAAGAAGATAAAGAGCGGTTTCATAAGAATAAATTGCTTTCTTAAACCTATATTGATAAAAATAAAACTCATCATAATCACAATCATCTGTTATATAAACTCCACAGCAATATCTAAATAGTAAACCTTTTTTAGTCATTCTGCTTAGATATACAGTTGGAATATTCTCATTTATACAATCAGAATTAGTAATTATACCACCAGACTTTTTAAGATAATCTTGAATCTTCTGCTCATAAAACATTAAAGATACTCCTTTTGTTGTAATCACACTGCTATTATACTAAAAACACAGTGTATAAAAAACAATAAACCAACCAATATTCAAAGAATTAAAAATTAGGGTTTAAGTTATTTTAAAGAATAAATGCTTTTTGTTTACAAATTCGTATTTTTTTCCTTTTAAATAATTCATTTAATAACTTATAAGTACTTGTTTTTATTATATTCACATACTATATTTAATTTAGTAAGACTCTTTTCAAAGATTTGAAAAAGATAATGAAAGTTAAAAGAGGTTAGCATAAATATTGCTAACAATTGTAGGCTTAGCTTTGGAGATACAATATGAATAATAACAAACAAAAAAACTGGGAAGATGTTAGAGCTGAACTTTTAACACCAGATCAAATAAATGCTAGTGATTTAAGAGTTGCTATAATCAGTGAATTAATTATAGCTAGAAATGAAAAAGGAATTAGTCAAAAAAAACTTGAAGAGCTTAGTGGTGTTAAACAACCTATAATTGCTAGACTAGAGAGATGTAAAACAAATCCACAAATTGATACTCTATTAAAAATATTAGCACCTCTTGGTAAAACTTTAGCTATAGTTCCTTTAAAAGAAAAGTATTAGAATAGTTACTATCCACAAGATAGAGAAAGGAGCAAGATTAATTAAAACCTTACTC
>CAZJGS010000030.1:0-11150 GCA_964545735.1 uncultured Spirochaetaceae bacterium | reverse complement strand
ATAAGCTTCCATTTTAGAATCCATCTTATTTATTTTCTCTACTACCTTGTTTCCTGTACAGTGACCAAGATAGGCTTTTTCTACACCTTCTTCTTCAAGAGCTGCAATAACCTTTTCTATTCTTTCTTTTTTAGCTTTTGCTAAATGAAGTCCACCAATAATTGTTTTTACCTTTTTACCATGGATGGCACTAACAGCCTTTACAATAGATACAATACCAGGATGAGAGCAACCAACAACAAGAGTTAATCCATCCTTATTATCAACAACAAGTACTGATTCATCTAAGAATTTATCATTTTTGTATCCATCACTCTCTTTGATAAAGTAATTTTTTGGTAATGACTCAAATTCTTCAGTATTTTTTATATTAGAATGAATATAGACCCTATCGGCTAGTTTTAATGTCTTTTCAACGTAAGAGGTATGAATAACAAAACAATTTAAAAACTTTTCATCAAAATCTACACCTTTATAATAGTAGACACCATCAATTAGGGCATATTTATCATAAAAAAATCTATCACTACAAATTAACTCTCTACATCTAAAACTTTTAACAAAAGAAGTATAACCACAACCATGATCATAGTGGGCGTGACTAAGTACGACAGAATCAACAGTATTAAGATTTTTCTTTAAAAGAGTGGCATTAAAAATAAAATCAGTATTAGAGCCTGTATCAAATAAAATCTTTAAATTATCAATTTCTAAAAATAATGATAAGCCATGCGAACATTTAGCATGAGGAAAATTCACATTACTATTATCTAACAATACTGTACACGTATTCATATCTCTTTAACCTCTTTATATTTATTTATGTTTATAGCATATATCATTAACTAACATTTCGCCAATTTTTTTTACGTCTTTATAAAAAGTTTTTTAAATAAGTTTTATTCTAATTAACATTTGTTAGTTAAAAATTATTTAAACTTATTTCTTTGCAAATGAAAATAAATAGAGTTTTTTTATATAAATATTAATATTTTATTATTCAAGCAATTTTACTTAACCAATAAATATTAGCTTTATGGCTTAATTATAACACATAAGTAATTGTAAATGTAACTTTATAAACTCTAAAGTAACAATTGTATAATATATTTCTTTACAAATCAAAAAGACTATTATATTATTTACTTCATGGAAATAAATGCAAGAAAAGATGAAAGAAAAGTTAAAACTAGAAATATTTTAGCTTATGGCTCGGGAGACTTCTTCGGAGGTGGTTCCTTTCTAATTATTAGTACACTGTTTATGGTATTTTTAACAAATGTAGCTAAAATACCACCACAATATGCAGCTATTGTTGTACTAGTAGGAAAGGGTTGGGATGCTATCAGTGATCCATTATTTGGGATTCTTTCTGATAAAACCAAATCAAGATTTGGTAGAAGAAGAGTTTACTTCTTAATTGGAATATTTCCTATTATTATAAGTTATGCCCTTCTTTGGAATAGTTATAATTTTGATTCTTTAGCTCTTAAGGTTCTTTATTATACTTTCACCTACTCTCTATTCTCTACAGTCTTTACAATGGTAATGGTCCCATACAATGCACTTGTTAGTGAAATGAGTATTGAGTATAAGACACGTGGGAGATTATCTGGTGCTAAAATGGCCTTTTCACAGTTCTCAGCACTAATTGCTGGAACAGTTCCTGGCTTTCTTGTTAATAATGTATATAAAGATAATCCTGAACTTGGTTTTAGAATTGTTGGTCTTGTATTTGGTGTTGTTTATGCTATTCCTTGGATTTTTGTATTTCTTGGTACTTTTGAACAAAAGAACTTGCAAAGAGTTGAATCAACTCTCTCTCTTGGTGAAAGTTTTAAAGAATTAAGAACTTTATTATCTAATAAGACATTTAAGATTCATATTGAAATGTATCTTCTTGCTTATGTAGCTATGGATTTTCTCTCAACTAGTTTTATTTACTATGCTACATATTATCTATTTAAAGCAGATAGTTTTTATTATTTCCTTGGAGTATTTTTATTAGCTCAATTATTAGCTCTTGGTTTTTATATCTATTTTGCAAATAAACATGGTAAGGCTAAAGCCTATAGAATTGGGGCATCAATAATAATTGTTGTAATGATCTTATTTACCGTTTTATTGAAACCTACCTCCCCTACATATCTAATCATTATCCTATGCATTATTATGGGTCTTGGTTTCTCAGCAATAATCTCCATGCCTTGGGCCATGCTTCCTGAGTCCTGTGATGTAGAAATACTTTGCCATGGTAAAGATAGATCTGGGGCAGTAGCCGGTATGTTCACTCTTATAAGGAAATTAACACAAGCGGTTGTTCTTTGGGCATTTGGTAATGTATTAGCTATTGTTGGCTTTAATGCCGAATTAGCGACTCAATCAATATTAACTGTTAATACTATTAGAGTTTTATTTAATATCATCCCATTAATTCTTATGATATTGGGTCTCATAGTAAGTAGAAAGTATAAGGTTACTCCTGATACTTTTAAAATTGCTAGAGAAGAAATTGAAAGAATTCAAAATGGCGGTGATAAAAAAGATATTAGTGAAGAAAATAAATCAGTCATTGAAGAGCTAACTGGCCACTCATATAATTAACCTCACTCCTTATTATCAATTTGGCAATAGTTTGACCGCTATTGCCATTTTTTTAACCTTAAATCAAGTTAAGTTAGAATTAGTTCAACCTTTATTTATCCCAAGAATACTATTAAAGAAAGTTTTGATTGAATTTTATAGAAATAAAAAATGACTTATATTATATGGTTAGTGTACTTTCCACCTTTTCCACATATATGAGCCACTGTATTACTATCAAAATTAGACTTTTTTATTTTACAAGAAATTTAAAGTCCTATTTCACTGGCAACTTCCGCCATTGCTTTGATAGAAATTTCCATTACTTGGGGCAATTCCATATTCATTAATTGGGCACCTTCTGTAATAACTGATCTATTTACTCCAGCAGCAAAACTTGCTGTTTTGAATTTTTTCTTTACACTTTTTACGCCCATTCCTTCCATTTTAGTGGGTCTCATTAATGCTGTAGCATTTATTAAGCCACAAAGTTCATCAATGGTATATAATACTTTTTCCATTTGTAATTTTGGTTCAATATCTGTACAAAGTTTCCATCCATGAGAACAAACAGCTCTTATAAACTTTTCATCAACATTTTCTTCTTTTAATAATTCTTCAGTTTTCTTACAATGTTGTTCTGGCCATTTTTCATAGTCTAAATCGTGAAGCAATCCAACATTTCCCCAATATTTTTCATCTTCATCATAATGTTTTGCAAAAGCCCTCATTACAGCTTCAACTGCTTTTCCATGATTAATCAATGCTTCGCTTTGATTGTATTTTTTTAATAAATTAAGTGCTTCTTCTCTATTCATGTTGTTCCTCTTTTCTCAGTATTGTAGCATCTTTATTAAAAATTGATAAATGCTTATTTAAAAAATATAGAAAAGAGTTCAATAAAAGTGAGAAAATATAGCTTAAGTAATCTTAAATATTACTTTTTGGTTATGGCAAGCAACTAAGCTTTCAACATTAGATTTAAGCAATTACCTCTTTATAATTTATGAAGAAAGTTGGAGCTTCATTGATATTAAAATCTAATATTTACACATTTATAGGTATGCAGGTTTACTAAATATTTAGGGTTAACTAAAATAAAGTAATATTTAGTAATTTTTAGTAAACATCTAATTGATTTGCTAGAATTAACTAATATATATGAAAAATTCTTGTTTTATAATTAAAAACAAGTATAATAAAAGTAGTGATACTCAAAGAGTATTTGCTTTTTTTTCTTAAAAATTATAATCCGGGAGAGAATTATGAAGAAACTATTAATTAGTGTTTTAGTTGTATCATTGGCATTAAGTACATCTGTATTTGCTGGTGGAGCAAAAGAAGAAGTTGGCGGTGTTGCCAAATCTGATTTTACAGTAGGTGTTGTAACTGATACTGGTGGTGTTGATGACAGATCTTTTAACCAAAGTACTTGGGAAGGTTCTGTTAAATATGCTAATGAAGTTGGTGGAGATGCTAAGTATTTACAATCAATAGCTGATGCCGATTATATTCCAAACCTTTCAACTTTTGCTGATGAAGGTAAGACTATTATTATAGCTCCTGGCTTTTTATTTGATAAAGCTATTGCTGAAGTTGCAAAAAACTATCCTGAACAAAAGTTCTTAATAATTGATACTGCTGTTCCTGGTTTTGACAATGTAGTAAGTGCAACATTTGCTGCACATGAAGGTGGTTATTTAGCTGGTATTGCTGCTGCAATGCAATCAAAGAAAGACGGTGCAACTAAAATTGGTTTGGTATTAGGAATGGATTTTCCTACCATGCAATTATTTGAAGCTGGTTATGAAGCTGGTATTCACGCTATAGATCCTAATATTCAATTATTAACTGAAATCCCTAATTCATTTATGGATACTCAAAAAGGTCAAACTCTTGCATCTAAATTATATGATGAAGGTGTAACAGTAATATTCGCAGTAGCTGGTGCTACTGGTAATGGTTGTATCAAAGAAGCTAGAGATAGAAGAGTTAATGGTCAAGATGTTTGGATTATTGGTGTAGATAGAGACCAATTTAGCGAAGGAATATATGATGGAACAAATTCATGTATCTTAACATCAGATCTTAAGAGAGTTGATGTAGCCGCTTATAATGTTTCTAAAATGGCAAATGAAGGCAATTTCCCTGGTGGAGAAGAGATTGTATTTGACTTATCAGTAAATGGTGTAGGTTTCCCTGTTGAAAACCCTAATCTTAGCGATGATATCTTAGCAACAGTTGCTGAGCATACTGCTAAAATTGTTAGTGGAGAAATTGTAGTACCAACAGTACCATCACGTGTTAAATAAAATAATTTAGATTATCTAAATTATAAGAAATAATTAATACAGAGAGGGGGGACAAATTCTCCTCTCTTTATATTTTTAAAATATGTTTTTCTGGAGGAATAAAATATGTTATCAAACCAAAAAGAACTATTTGAATCAGCAACAGGCTTAAGCTTAAGCTATCAACAAAGAATAGCAGCATTAGCTAATGATGCAATTAGACTACAGGATCCTAGAGAACTTCTTAATTATACACAACAAGACTGGGATTTTATCCAAAATGGTATGTTATGTGATTTAAATGAAGGATACCTCCTTCATTCTCCTCGCTATGTAGTACCTGATTACGAAGTAATGATAAACAAAGGTTGTGATTTTCTCGATATCACACCTCCTAAAGATTTAGACGAACTATTAGACGACTTATTAATAATGTATGCTCATGTACCATCTGTTACTACTTTTCCAGTATATATTGGAAATTTAGATACTTTGATTAACCCATTTCTAGCCGATTTGAGTGATAAAATAGCATATCCTAAAATTAAAAGATTCTTAAACCATATCGATAAAGTATTTACTGATGCTTTTGTTCACGCAGATATCGGTCCTAAAGCAACAAGAGCAGGCTATTTAATTTTACAAGCTGTTGTTGAACTTGAAAATCCAGTACCAAACATGACATTCAATTACGATGAAGAAATATCTGATGAAAAATTTGCCCTTGCCTGTGTTGATTCTTGTTTAAGAGTAAGCAAGCCATCTTTCTCTAACACAAAAGAATACTGCAAAGTAGTGGGCCATCATGCAATAGTTAGTTGCTACAATTCACTACCAATTGGTGGTGGAGCTTATGGCTTGTTGCGTTACCGTCTAGGTACAATTGCTAAAGCTGTAAAAAATTTAGATGATATGACTAACAATTGGCTTGTAAAATTGGGAAAGTCTATGAACCACATGATGGATGAAAGAATTAAATTTGTTGTTGAACAATCTAATTTCTTTGAATCAAACTTTCTTGCAAAAGAAGGTTTCATCTCTAAGGATCAATTCACTTCAATGGTAGCGATTGTAGGACTTGCAGATGCAGTTAATACCTTACTAGAAAAAGAAGGCATCAAAGAGACCTTTGGAACCTCAAAGAGAGGCGATGAAATCGCTTTTGCAATCCTGGATAAAATCAAAGAGATCAATGATGCACACGTTGCACCATTTATGAAAAGAACTAATAATCGTTATCTGCTTCATGCTCAAGTTGGTGCTCAAATAATGATAGAAGATGTCGATAATACTCCAGCTCACAGAGTTAGAGTAGGAGAAGAACCAATCCTTCCAATACACCTAACTCAAGCTTCTAAATTCTACAAGTATTTTGATGCAGGGGCAGGAGACCTTTATCCATTTGATCAAACATATATTGATTATCCAGATGCTGTTCTTGATATCATCAAGGGAGCCTTCCATCAAGGAACTAGATATATCACCACATATGTAGAGAACTCAGATCTCATTCGTGTTACAGGATATCTTGTAAAG
The DNA here is from genome assembly GCA_964545735.1 of uncultured Spirochaetaceae bacterium. Taxonomy (GTDB): domain Bacteria; phylum Spirochaetota; class Spirochaetia; order Sphaerochaetales; family Sphaerochaetaceae; genus Pleomorphochaeta. Next base: position 4,740 of record CAZJGS010000030.1, on the reverse strand, counting down.
AAATCAGAAGTAGAAAAAGCAAAGAAAAATCAAGTAGTTCTTCAAAATACAACTTGGTTTGGCAAAGGCTCAGAGGAAAATAATAGTGTATTCGAGAGAAGAGTTACAAAGTAAGCTTCCTCTGAACAAGGTTTTACCATTTGCTAACGTTGATGGGATAGGCAATAGAACATCTATATTCGTCCAAGGATGTGATCTTAGATGCATATATTGCCATAACCCTGAAACGCAGGATGTTAGATTTAAAGAAAGAGAAGTTAGTATAGAAGAATTAATAGAAGAAATTGAGCCTTACATGCCTTATGTAAGGGGAATAACTGTAAGTGGAGGGGAACCTACCCTCTATTACAAGCAGCTAACAGTTTTGTTTCAAGAACTACATAAAAAGAATTTAACCTGTTATTTAGATTCACACGGGTATTTTGATAGAAATCAAATTGCCCCTTTAATTGATGTTACTGATAAATTTCTATTTGATGTTAAAACAACAGCAAATAGCAGTGATTTAATTGGTGTCAATAAAAAGGGAAACCTTGAAAATTTAAAATATCTATTAAAATTGAATAAAGTAGAAGAAGTTAGACATGTAGCGCTTACCTCCTTAGTAGATAGTGAAGAAGTTATTAGAGAAGTCTCACAAATCTTAAAAGATTATCCTGGGGTGCTGCTTAAAATAATTAAAGTTCACACTAGAGGCTCTAAAAATGAAGATTTGATTAAAGATAAAATTCCTAGCAATAAGTTTATGAGTAACTTAGGCAAAATAGCCAGTGATATAGGCGTAGAAAGAATAAAAGTACAACTGTAGGAGACTGTATATAATATGAAAAATGTTGTCGAAATGAAGGACATTACAAAAAGATTTCCTGGAATTATAGCCAACTCTCACGTCAACTTTGACTTAAGGCAGGGAGAAATTCATGCCTTATTAGGTGAGAACGGTGCTGGTAAATCAACTTTAATGAGTGTGCTTTTTGGCTTGTATCAAGCTGAAGAGGGAGAAATACTCATTAGAGGTAAGAAAGAAGAGATTAAAGATCCAAATATTGCTACAAAACTCAAAATAGGAATGGTGCATCAACACTTTAAGTTGGTCCACAACCTTTCTATTACTGAAAATATAATTTTAGGTGTTGAGCCTAGAAATAGATGGAAACAAGTTGATCTTAAAAAAGGTAGAGCGCAAGTTGTAGCTCTTAGTAAAAAATATGGATTAAGTGTTAATCCAGATGAGTTGATTGAAAATATCACAGTTGGTATGCAGCAAAGAGTAGAAATATTAAAAATGCTATACCGCAATGCCGAAATTCTTATTTTCGATGAACCTACTGCTGTATTAACACCACAAGAAATTGAAGATCTAATAATTGTCATGAGAAACCTGGTAAAAGAAGGTAAGTCAATTATCTTAATCACACATAAATTAAAAGAAATTATCGCAATTGCTGATAGATGTACAGTTCTTCGTAGAGGAAAATGTATCGCCACTGTGGATGTTGCAAAAAGTAATCTTGAAGAACTCGCCGAGATGATGGTAGGTCGTAAGGTTAATATGTTTATTGATAAAAAAGATATTAAAGATCACAAAACTGTTATGAAAATCAGAAACCTGAGTATTAAAGATTCAAAAGGCCTTTATGCCGTTAAGAATCTTAATCTTGATGTTAGAACTGGCGAGATTATGTGTGTAGCTGGAATCGATGGTAATGGGCAAAGTGAATTGATTCAGGGAATTACTGGCCTATCTCCCTGCAGTGAAGGTACTATTGAATTCCTTGGTAAAGAAATCCAAAATACCAAAATTAGAGACAGAACTGAAATGGGTCTTGGCCACATTCCGGAAGATAGACAGAGATATGGTCTTGTAATGGATTTTATTCTCAAAGAGAACATGGTGCTTCAGTCTTATTTCAAAGAACCTTTTTCTACTAAAGGAAAATTGAATAAAGAGGTTATTAGTGAATATAGTGATAGACTTATAAAAGAATATGATGTTAGAAGTAGTCTTGGCTCTAATACCCTATCCAATAGTCTCAGTGGTGGTAATCAACAAAAAGCAATTATTGCTCGTGAGTTAGACAGATCTCCAGCCCTGCTATTAGCTGCTCAACCAACTAGAGGTCTTGATGTAGGTGCTATTGAATTTATTCATAAAAGTATTGAAGTAGAAAGAAATAAAGGTAAAGCTATACTCTTATTTTCTTTGGAATTAGAAGAGGTTATGAGCTTATCTGATAAAATTGCTGTTATTTATGAGGGTGAAATTGTTGGTATTTTAGATTCTAAAAATGCAACTGAAAATGAACTAGGTCTATTGATGAGTGGAGCTAAGAAGGGAGATCTACCAGATTATGAGTAATGGATTTAGAAACTATGTAGCTAATGAAAAACATCAGAGATTATTGATTCCATTAATCGCTATTGTTCTGGGTTTTCTTGTTGGTATTGTTATAATGATATTTTCTGGGCTAAACGCAGGTTATTTGTTTACAGCCTTATTACGTGGTGTTTTTGGTATAAATACTAATTTTATTGGAACAACTAGAGCTGTATTTAACTCTAGATATATCGGAGAGTTTTTTGTATCTTCGATGCCTTTGATTTTAACAGGTCTCTCTGTTGCATTTGCATACCGTTGTGGTTTATTCAACATTGGTGCTGAAGGACAAGTTATGATGGGCTCTCTGTTCAGTACTATAGTTGCCATATCATTTCCCAGCCTTCCAAAAGTAATACTGCTTCCAATGGTTGTTGTTGCTGGTGCTTTAGGTGGTACACTTTGGGGTTTTATTCCAGGACTTTTAAAAGCTAGATACAATGTTCACGAAGTTGTAGTTACGATTATGCTCAACTATGTTGGCCTTTATTTTCTAAACTTAGGTGTTAAGTCCCTCCCTGGATCTTCCCTTATAAGAACTGTAGAGATTCCTGATGCAGCATATCTTGGAAGTGACTTTTTAAGTAACATTACAAATAATTCGAGACTTCACTGGGGTTTCATTATTGTTATTATTGCTGTTTATGCTTTTTACTATATCATAAATAAAACCACGTTCGGCTATGAATTGAGAGCTGTTGGTTTTAATAAAGATGCTGCAAAATATGCAGGTATTAACGTAAATAAAAATGCTATTTTATCAATGACAATTGCTGGAGCTTTTTCAGGACTTGCTGGAACGCTTTTAACCTGTGGTACTTTCAATTATGGAAGAGTTATTCCAGGATTTGAAAACTACGGCTTTAATGGTATCGTAGTTGCCTTAGTTGGTAATGTAAGTGCAATTGGTTCAGTGTTAGGTGGATTATTGTTTGGAGCACTTCAAGCTATTCAACCTATTATGCAAGCAAATGGTATTCCTCGTGAAATCGCAATAATAATCACAAGTGCAATAATAATCTTTGTTGCAATGCAAAACGGTATTAAATCTGTATTAAACACAATCGGAAATAAGGAGTAATTGAAATGAATATATTTTATGGCATGCTTACACTTACTTTAATTTATTCTACTCCTATTCTAGTAACTGCTCTCGGTGGTATGTTCTGTGAAAAATCGGGTGTTGTAAATATTGGTCTTGAAGGCTTGATGGGATTCGGCGCATTTGCAGGTGCTACAGTCATGTATTTTTCACAGGGTACTCTAGGTGGTGCTTATTTTGCACTATTTATAGGAATGCTTGTTGGAGGCTTGATTTCAGTACTTCATGCATACATGTGTATTACATTACGCTCTAATCAAGTAATTAGTGGTACTGCAATCAACATGTTTGCAATTGGTGTTACCATCTATCTATCTCAAATTATATTTGGGCAACAGAGAACAGTTGCTTTTAGTGAAAGCTTCACAAAAACAACTTATCCAGTGCTTTCAAAAATACCCGTTATTGGACCTATAATGTTCTCAAATATTTATCCAACGGTATTTATTGCTTTGATTTTGGTGGTAATAAGTTGGTATGTCCTTCATAAAACACCCTTCGGTCTTAGATTAAGAGCTGCTGGTGAAAATCCACATGCGGTTGACAGTGTCGGAGCAAATGTAACTAAAATTCGCTACTTTGCTGTTATTATAAGTGGGCTTTTGAGTGGACTTGGAGGGGCTATGATGATCTTAACACAAGATATTCAATATACTTCTGTAAGTATTCATGGTACTGGGTTTATTGCATTGGCTGCTGTTATCTTTGGTAGATGGAAACCCATTCCAATTTTAGGAGCTTCAATGTTCTTTGGTTTATCGCAGGTTTTAAAAATCTATTCATCAAACCTTGGTATTTTCTCAGCACTACCATTAGAATTCTTCGATAGCTTCCCATATATTTTGACTATTATTGCTCTTGTAGTATTTAGTGGCAAAGGTGTTGCACCTAGATCTTCTGGTGTTCCTTATGATAAAGGACAGAGATAGATAAGTATTTGATATATAATTAACCATCAGTGTTATTTGACTGATGGTTTTTTTATCTTTAAGAAAAGATGCACTACTCGCCTAACCCAATGTAATTAACTTCAATGTGTTACAAGTGATAGAAAAGGTTTAATTAGGCACAACTATTTTCTTTTTAATTTAAGTAAAAAATATGTACTTACAATGATTATTATGTATAAAGCTAATTGATGCTGCGAATATAAGAGGTGGATTTACCTCTACCTACTTTAATAATATAATCATCTTTTAATAAAGAATATAAAGTTTTTTCTATCATCACGACACTAATATCGGGGCAAATATTTGAAATA
>CAZJGS010000029.1:14408-22549 GCA_964545735.1 uncultured Spirochaetaceae bacterium | reverse complement strand
AATAGTTTTATTTTTCTCCAATATCAAATACCGCGACTAATCAGCGTATACCATCATTAATTGAAACAATTTAAAAATATTATTATTGGGATTAAATAGATTAAGTTGAATAAAGACACAAAGAAATGTGTAAAAAACAGAAATATAAGAAAGTCCCCACTCTCTATAGAATATATATAAACCCCTTTATAATAATCGCTTGAAGAATACCCTAAATAACCTATTCTTGCAACATTAATAACAAATTTAAATAACAATTGTTACACTACAGAGTTAAAACTATTCATGTTTTTTTAAAACTATCAAATATATTGTATTTTAATGCATTTTTTTATTAAAATATTAATTACTTAGTTCTAATACTTTATTACCTATATTAAAACAAATTATACTAATTTAACTAATTAATTTAATAGTTATCCCTGAAAATTATAATTAAAAACTTATACAATAATATTGATTTTTATCGATATTTATTTATTGTTTCATAACTACCTTTTTCATTAGTAATATAACCTATTAGCTCTTTTTGTTAAAGGGTTATTCTAATAAAACACAGTGAATAAATTTTTCAAATATAACAAAATATTTATCTTTATGAATTTATATACAATTATTGAATATTTAGTTTCTGTTATTCACCTTTCATATTTATTGAAAATACTTAAATTCTTAAACTTCCTAGGAGAGGGTTACTTACTATCTTTTTGGTTGTTTTTTAAAATTCCTGAAATAATTCTTGCAGGCTAAAAACAAGTGTGATATTATAAAAACATAGGAAATGGAAACGCTACCATTTTAATGGTGGCTAGATGTTTTATTTTTTTACTAGAAATGGCAGCGCTACCATTATTGAGAATTAAACATCATCATCAAACGCTTGGAGGACTTATGGGGTTATTTTCTAAGGAGTGTGTTAATAAATCTGTTGCTATAATTGGAGACATCTGTCTCGATTTATATTACTTTATTAGTAATGATAAGGCAGAGATTTCTCTAGAAACACAACTCACTACATATCCAATTAAAAGCTCAAAATTTGAATTAGGTGGTGCATCTAATGTTGCAATCAACTGCAAGCAAATTGGCATTGAGAATGTTGAAATATATGGATTAATTGGCAATGATTATTTTGCTCACATTATAAAAGATTTATTTGTTAAAGAAAAAATTAATATAGATAATCTACTTACTCAAAGTGATAACTTTAGCTCTAATGTTTATCATAAGGTATATAAAGAAGGAAATGAATTACCTCGCTATGACTTTGGTAATTTCAATATTCCAGAAAAAGCTCTTCAAGATCAAATTCTTGATAACTTAGAAAAGAATTTAGATAAATATGAATTAATTATAATTAATGAGCAAGTTATTAGTAGTATCCATAATGATTATTTTTCAAATAAATTAAATAAACTAATTGCAAAACACTGTGATAAGAAATGGATCTCTGATTGTAGAACTAAGAATAACATCTATAAAAAGACTATTCATAAATTAAATAACATTGAAGGTTATAATCTTGTTAAAGAGATAACAAATAACTTTTCTAATATTGATGCACCTATTAATGATAAGTTTATAGCACAATATTTATATGACTATTGGAAACTTCCTGTTGTATTAACCAGAGGTGAAAATGGAGCTATTGTTGTAAGTGATAAAGAGATTAGTATAATTAATGGTCTTCATATCATACAACAAGTAGATACTGTAGGTGCTGGAGACTCTTTCCTTTCAGGATTCGTCTATGGTATCTGTAGTGGTTATAAACTTAGCAAAGCAGCTAAAATAGGAAACTATGCAGCTGGAGTAAGTTGCCAAATTTTATATAAAACAGGTCACCCTACTCTACGTGATATTGAAAAGTTAGCTCTTCAAGGTGATTATCGCTATAACCCTGAATTAGCAAAAGATGTTCGTCTTGCTTCTTATATAGAAGATTCTGATATTGAGATAATTAATCCTGATATTTTAAATAGTTTTTCTAGGTATCCTAAAATATGTATTTTTGATCATGATGGAACCATATCTGTCCTCAGGCAAGGTTGGGAAGAGATAATGATAGAAGTGATGATTGAAGCTATTTCTGGAGATAAATACAGTTCTCTATCCAGCAAAGAGATAGAAAAAATAACAAATCAATCTAAAGAATTAATAGAAAAAACAACTGGGGTTCAAACCATAATTCAAATGAAAGAACTCGTAAAACTAATTGAATTTAATAATTATGTTGAGAGGGATAAAATATTAGATGCCTGGGATTATAAGAAAATCTATAATGATAGACTTTTAATAACAGTTGCAAAGAGAAAAGAAAAATTCTTTAATCAGCAAATAAGCATTGAAGATGTCACTATTAAAGATTCTCTTAAAGCATTAGATACTTTTTCACAAAATGGATCAAAGGTTTATTTAGCAAGTGGTACAGATAAACAAGATGTAATTGATGAAGCTACATTTTTAGGCTACGGGCAATATTTTACTGGAGGAATTCATGGATCTGTTGGTAATATTGAAATGGACCCCAAGAGAAAAGTTATTAAAGACCTTATTAGTGAAATTGAGTGCAGCGAAAATATAGAGACGTGTGAATGTGTGGTATTTGGGGATGGACCTGTTGAAATGAGAGAAGCTAAAAAACATGGTCTTATAGCCATAGGTATTATTAGTGATGAAACTAGACGTTGGGGTAAAAATTTAGCAAAAAGAGAAAGACTAATACTCGGTGGTGCTGATATTCTTATTCCTGATTTTTCATCACTCGATAAATTATCAGACCTTTTAGGATGGAAGTAACAATGGAAAAATTCAATAGAAACGATATGATTTATTATCCCATTGCGGATAGATACAGTAAAGTTGATATAAAAAAGGATCATATCCCATTAAATGCTAAATCTAATACTAATGACGCAAAAGCTATTCAAAGAATTAATACTATAGCCAATGAATTAATTGAAGCTAAAAAAAATAATGCTTCAGCTATTCTAGCTTTTGGCGCCCATACTATTAAAAATGGTTTGTCTCTTGTTATTGGCGATTTAATTAAAAAAGGATATATAACTCACCTAGCTACTAATGGAGCTGGCGTTATACATGATTGGGAATTTGCATTTCTTGGTAAAAGCAGTGAAGACGTAGAGGTGAATGTCAAAGAGGGTAAATTTGGAACCTGGAGTGAAACTGGATTTTATATAAACCTAGCCCTAGCCGTTGGAGCCTACAGAGGAGTGGGTTATGCATCAAGCGTTACTCAGCTTATAAATGATAATGGTTTAACTATACCAACAAGTGAAGAGCTTACTTCGATCATCTCAAAATCTCTGTGTGCTAATACAATTGCTGCAGCAGCTAATTTAAGAGCATTAATAAATGAATATAATATCAAATCAGGGTTTATGGAAGTGCTTCATCCCTATAGAGAATATAGTCTTTTATATATAGCGGGAAAAGCAAATTGTAAATTTACATGCCATCCAATGTATGGTCATGATATTATTTATACTCACAAAGTAAATAGAGGTATTTCTATTGGAGTAACTGCTGAAAGAGATTTTCTAAGTTACGTTGATAGTGTTTATAACCTAGAAAAAGGTGTTTATCTCTCTCTAGGATCAGCGGTAATGTCACCAATGATTTTTGAGAAATCCCTTTCAATGTCAAGAAATGTTCTACTTCAAAAAGATAAAGATATAAGAAACTGCAATATCCATGTGGTTGATCTTGCAAAAGACAGCTGGGATTGGTCAAAGGGTGAACCACCCCAGGACAATGCAGCATACTATCATAGATACATGAAGACTTTCTCAAGAATGGGATGCAGTGTTGATTATCAATCTATTGATAACAGAGACTTTTTAATTCTATTAAACAATGCGTTAAATAATAAGGAGACCAGTTATTATTAGGAGAAATATACAGATGCAAGTTGACAAATTAAATAAATGGAAATCTGAACTGGAAAACCATTTACACAATGAATTATTACCATTTTGGCTGGATAGAGTTTGGGATAAAGAAAACGGTGGTTTTGTTACCCAATTTGATTGCCATGGTGATTTAACATCTTGTGATGAAAAATCAATGCTCGCTCATATGAGAACTATCTTTTCCTTGTCTATAGCATATGAAAACGGACATGACATTGATGGTCGTTGTAAAGATCTTGCAAAAAAAGGTGTTGATTTTGCACTATCTATCTATTGGGATAGTATCTATGGTGGATTCTATTGGTTATTAGATAGAAAAAACAATGTTGTTTGTGATGAGAAAATTCTCTATGGTCAAAGTTTTGCTATTTATGCACTAGCTACATATGCAAGAGTCTTTGATGATGAGAGAGCTTTGTCCTATGCTGAAAAGTGTTTTGACCTACTCCAGATATATTGCACTGAGACCACCTATGGTGGGTACTGGGAAATGTTTAATAGAGATTGGTCTCTAAAAGGCGCGGGATCAGCTGGTGGGGATAGAAAAACCTTAGACTTTCATATGCATCTTATGGAGGCCCTAACAGCACTTTTCCAAGTTTCTAAAAAAGATATCCATAGAAGAAAATTACTCGAAGTAATAGATCTAATGTTAACGACAATCTTAGATAAAGAAACAAGAACAGGAACCCCGCAATTCTTTAAAGACTGGAGCAAGGCTCCACAGATTAAATTTGATATTATTTGGGGTTGGGATAGGTTTAACAGTGAAAGTGGTATCAAAGCCCATGATGATAATACCTCCTATGGACATAATGTAGAATTCTTTTGGCTATTAATGGAAGCTCTAAAAGTACTCGATATTAAAGCAGATAAATACGACGCCACTTTTAAAACTATATTAAAGCATGCTCTAAAAAATGGTGTTGACTGGAGATATGGTGGTATTTATACAGAAGGCTCATCTAAAGAAGATGAAGTTTATGACTACAGTAAAGAATTTTGGCAACAAGCTGAATTCATGATTGGTATGCTTGAGGCTTACCTTCTCTATGGAGACGGAAAATATCTTGGTGTATTTGAAAACGTTCATAATTTTGTTCAAACAAAAATGGTTAAACATGAAGTTGGTGAATGGCTACCTCTACTAGAGAGAACCGGAAAACCAATCTGGAATCACATGAGTCATTCTTGGAAAGTTAATTATCACACCATAAGAGGAGTAACTTATTCAATCAAAAGATTAGATGAGATTCTATTAAAAGAGAATTAAAATATGCTTCAGTAGAAGCACAAAAGGAGAAATATATGAAAAAAATGTTAAGTATTGCATTGTTAGCACTATGCATTCCAGCATTCGTCTTTGCTGCAGGTAGTTCTGAAATGGCTTCAGCTGAACCAAGCAATGAAATTGAAATTTTTAGTTGGTGGACAGCAGGAGGAGAAGCCGACGGATTAGATGCTTTAATTAAAGTTTTTGAAGAAAAAAATCCTAATTTAGAACTTATTAACTCAACAGTAGCTGGCGGTGCCGGTACTAATGCTAAAGCTGTTCTTGCAACTAGAATGCAAGGTGGAGATCCACCTGATTCATTCCAAGTTCACGCTGGACATGAATTAATTGATACTTGGGTAGTTTCTGATTTCATGGAACCAATCTCATTTATCCTTGAAGACAATGGCTGGCAAGATAGCTATCCTCAAGATGTTATTGATATTGTTTCCTATGAAGGTGAAGTATATTCAATACCTGTAAACGTTCATAGATCAAATGTACTTTGGGTTAACCCAAAATTATTTGAAAAATATGGTCTAGAATTCCCTGTAACTATAGCAGATTTCTTTAAAGTTGCTAAAGTATTTAAAGCAAACGGCGTTGATGCTCTTGCTCTAGGTGATACTAATACTTGGCCTGCTACTCAACTTCTAGCAAATGTTATTCTAGCAGTAGCTGGACCTGACAAATACTTAGAACTTTGGAACGGCACATGTAGATGGGATGACCCATCAATCGTTAGTGCATTAGAAACCTATGTAATGGTGCTTGATTATGTAAACAGTGACCATGCAGCTATTACAAACATGGATGCAGGTGGATATGTTGCTGAAGGTAAAGCAGCTATGAACGTAATGGGCGATTGGATTGCCGGTTACTATGATTCACAAAACTATGTTTACAAAACAGATTGGGATTGGGTACCATTCCCTGGAACAAATGGTGAATTCATCATGCTTTCAGACTCATTTGGTTTACCTAAGAATGCTCCAAACAGAGACAATGTTATTAAATGGTTAGAAACTTGTGGATCTAAAGATGGTCAAGATGCTTTCAACCCTATTAAGGGCTCTATTCCATCAAGAACTGACTGTGATACTTCAAAATATAGCCCATATCTTCAAGATGCAATGGCAGATTTTGCAACAAACAGAATTCTACCATCTGTAGCACATGGTGCTGCTATTTCCGAATCTTGGGTAACAAAGGTTCATGATATTGTTAATGAATTTACAACTTTAAAGAATGTTGATTCAGCAGTTAAATCTTTCCAAGCTACAGCAGACAAATATGCTCCAATGAAATAATCGAGCATAAAATTATAAATGTGGGCAAATATTTTGCCCACATTTTAATAGGAGAAGTGATGTATTGTCCAAAAAGTGAAAAAAGAAAAAGTTTCTTAATAATTCTACCAATAATGATTGTGCTATTTATTTTTATATACGGTTTTATTGGTTGGTCAATAAAAGTATCCTTTTCTGCGTGGGATGGCATAATCAGAAACAATGATTTTGTTGGTTTCGCAAATTATAAAGAATTATTTACATTTAGAAGATTTCCAGTTGATATATGGAATACAATCTTCTTTACTCTACTATTTATGATAGTATGTATTACTGGCGGATTTATTCTTGCCTATATGATTTATTCAGGAATGAAAGCAGAAGGTTTATTTAGAACAATCTATATGTTCCCTCTTGCCGTAGCCTTTGTTATCTCAGGTGTACTATGGAGATGGATATTAGCTCCTGAAACAGGTATAAATCTTTTATTTCGAATGATGGGATTTAGTGCTGAGTTTAGTTGGTACGTATCTACAAAACATATAGGGCCCTTTAACATAGCCCTGATATCATTGGTCATTGCAGCTTCCTGGGAATATCTTGGATACACAATGGCAATGTTTCTTGCAGGACTTAGAGCAATTCCACAACAAGTTATTGAATCTGCTAAAATTGACGGTGCTGGAAAATTAAGAACAATTTTTAGTATCATACTTCCTCAAATAAAACCAATTGTATTCTCTGCAATGATAGTAATTGGGCATGTATCTTTAAAGATATTTGATCTTGCCTATGCAATGACAGGAAAAGGACCAAACTTTGTAACAGATTTCCCTGGCTTGTATATGTTTGAAACCACATTTAGAGGAAATCATTATGGAGAAGGTGCGGCTATTTCAGTATTTATGTTACTTCTTATAGCTGTAATCATAGTTCCATATCTAGTTTCAACCTTTAAAGGAGAAGAATAATGGTAGGTAAAAACAAAGTTGGTGTAGCAGTAAAATATATACTTGCAATATTATTTGCATTGATGTTTTTATTTCCTGTATTTGTTCTATTTAATACAGCCTTAAAACCATTTGCTGAAGTTAGCATTACTAAAATGTGGATACTCCCTACTACAATTTCTTTTGATGGATTTAGAGAAGCCTTTATTAAATTAAGTGGAAACTTTAAAAATAGTTTTCTCTTTGTAATTCCAGTTTGTACCCTTTCTATTATGCTAGGAGCAATCTGTGGATTTATATTCTCAAAAATAAAATTTAAATATTCAAATATTATATTTGCTTTGTTTATTTTTGGAATGTTTATTCCTTACCAAAGTATATTAATCCCTCTAGTTCAAACTCTAAGAAGAATGGGAATATATGGCTCTATAGGTGGACTTGTTTTTACCCATACAGTTTATGGACTTCCAATTTCAACACTTATGTTTAGAAATTATTATGCTGAAGTACCAGATGAACTTATTGAAGCTGGAGTAATTGATGGACTTACAATTTGGGGCTCTTTTAGACAATTAATGGTTCCTCTTTCTATTCCATCAGTAATTGTAGTTTTAATTTGGCAATTCACAAGTGTATGGAATGATTTTCTATTCGCTGTTATTATCACTCAAGATTCAGCAATTCAACCAATTACAGT
>CAZJGS010000029.1:0-14308 GCA_964545735.1 uncultured Spirochaetaceae bacterium | reverse complement strand
ATTTTCTATTCGCTGTTATTATCACTCAAGATTCAGCAATTCAACCAATTACAGTGGCCCTGCAAAACTTAGCAGGTAGTCAAGTTGTAGAATGGAATATACAAATGGCTGGAGCTATTATTGCAGCACTACCTCCACTAATTGTTTACATGTTTTTTGGTAAATATTTTGTTCAAGGACTTATGGCTGGGTCTGTTAAAGGTTAATAAATGGAAAATGAAAATAAATATTTAATTGGAATTGATATTGGTGGAACTAAAACAGCTATTGTTGTTGGCATGGTAAACGGGGCTATTTTAGATAAAATTAAATTTAAAACGCCAATTTCATATAGTGAAACTATGTCAATTATTTATAACAAACTAGAAGAATTGATAGCAACGTATAAAACTATTTACTCCATTGGCATTTCCTGTGGAGGCCCACTCAATAGTAAAAAAGGTATTATTTTAGCACCTCCTAATCTCCCCTCCTTCGTTAATGTAGAAATTGTGAGGGATATTGAAAATAAATTTCATATTCCCACCTTTCTAGATAATGATGCTAATGCTTGCGCACTAGCAGAGTGGAAATGGGGAAATGGGAAAGGCTTTAATAATCTTATTTTTCTAACCTTTGGAACAGGCCTTGGCGCTGGTCTAATTTTAGACGGTAAAATTTACTGCGGCAGGGATGGATATGCCGGTGAAATAGGTCACCTAAGATTAAATGATGAGGGACCTCTTTGTTATAGGAAGAAAGGAACTTTTGAAAGTTTTTGTAGTGGCAGTGGAATATCAAAATTATATGCCATGAAATACAGAGAAAAATTAAGTGCCAAGCATATATGTAGAAAAGCTAATGAGGGAGACTCAAAAGCTTTAGATATAATAAGTGAAAGTGCAATGTATTTAGGTAAAGGATTATCACTTCTCATTGATATATTAAATCCCCAGTGTATTATCATTGGAAGTATTTATAGCCGTGATGAACATCTCTTTAAAGATATTATGCTTAAATATATCAAGGAAGAAGCCCTAGAAGAATCTATAGCTGAATTAAAAATATATCCAAGTGGATTAAAAGAAAACCTAGGTGACATGGCAGCTTTAGGAGTTGCAATCAATGGAGTTGAAAAAAATGAGCGATAAATTCTCAGACTTATTAAAACGTTTTCCAAAACTAGAATACTCAAAAGATGCAATTAAAAAAGCTGATGAGCTTTTGATAACTACAGCAAGAAATAATGGAACTATTTTTACAATGGGAAATGGTGGAAGTGCCTCTGATTCTGATCATATAGTCGGAGAGTTAATGAAATCTTTTATAAAAAAAAGAAAAATAGATGATGAATATAAAAAGAAATTAATTCGGGTTGATAGTGAATTAGGCTCAGAGTTAGCAACTCAGCTACAAGGTGGTATTAAAAGTATCTCTCTAACCCAACATACTGCACTTAGCACAGCATTTTCCAATGATGTTAATCCATATTTAGGATTTGCTCAGCAATTATCTATTCTAGCAAATAAAGGTGATTCTGTAATATGTATTTCAACAAGTGGAAATTCTAAAAATGTAATATATGCTGCCATTGTCGCAAAAGCCAAAGGGCTAAATATAATAGGGTTAACAGCCAAAGGGAATGGAATACTTAGCAATTATTGTGATATCTGTATACAAGTGGATGAAACAGAAACCTATAAAGTTCAAGAATTACATCTACCTATCTATCACGCCTTATGTATTTCTCTTGAGAATGAGTTTTGGAGTGATTAATAATAATGATGGAGATATAATCGAGTGATAAAATCTGTGAATAATCCAACCATTGCAGATATTGCAAAGAAAGCAGGTGTTTCAACAACAACTGTTTCAAGAGTTATATCAAATTCAGATCAAGTAAAACCAAAAACTAAAGACAAAGTTCAAAAGGTAATTAATGAGCTAGGATTTATTCCTAACTATTTTGCACAACGCCTAGCTGGCAGCGGTTCAAAACAAATTGGTGTAGTAGTAGATGAAATAGGAAACTTCTTCTTTACAGAGGTATTAGCTGCAATTCAAGACTACTTAAACAAGCAAGGTTATTCTATCCAAATAGTCTATAGTAAGTGGAATGAACAAAGTGAATTAGAAGCCGTAAAAAATCTTATATCTAATAATGTGGATGGAATTATTATTGCACCCGTTAAAGCAGATTCAAGTGCTGTAAAACTATTAAAAAGTAGAAACTTTCCTTTTGTAATTATTAACTGCATTTTAGATGATGAAACTACTTGTGTTGCAAATAATAATTATAAGGGCGGACAGATTATAGCAAATTATTTCAATGAAAATAAAGCTGATCAAACCTTTATTATTTCAGGATGGAATGACCAATCCCTGCTACTAAGAATAGATGGATTTACTGATAATTTTGAAGAACCTAATAAAATCATCTCTTTTGCAAATATATTGAAAGATGATAAAATTCATGAAACTGTTGATACTTTAGTTAATAAATATGATGTAAAAAACATTACTTCAAATATATTTATTACCAATGATCTTTTAGCTATCCCTTTATTAAACTACTTGGTTGAAAAAGGTGTTAAAATACCAGATCCAGTTTCTTTAATTAGCTATGATAATATTTATTTTTCTAGATATACAAGAATTCCTCTATCTACAATAGACCACGGAGTTAATCAATTATGCATCAAAGCCTCATCTGAGCTGATTAAAAAGATAAACGGTGAGAAATCTATTGCTGGAAAAGTATTTATTGAACCAAAATTAATAATTAGACAAAGTACAAAATAAAATCTTTTACTAATTAAGATTTAGCTCATAGCCTCTTATATTTGAAAGTTAAAATGATTAACTTACCACTTCTAACTTAACAGGCCTATCATTTCTTATTTCTTTACTAATTCCAAACCTAGCTTTGTATTTTTTTTCTTCTTAATTTCTTTCTATTTTTCTAGATAATAGAGAGTTTAACTATTTTATTAATTGATATTTCTTGATATTTTAAATCACTATGCAATAATAAAGCAAAAGGAGAGATAAGAGTATATGGAAAAGAAAACCCCTAAAAAACACCAAAGTCTTTTTGTAATTATCTATATTATTACTTTAACTCTTCTTATCGCTATTACTATTTTGTTGTTTAATTCTTACAAGAATTCTAAAAAGCACTACACTTTTGGAACTACTTATATGACCATGGATAATCAATACTTTATAGCTCTTAACTCAAGAATGGAAGAAATTATTGATGCAAATGGTGATACTTTAATAACAAGAGACCCCGCACAAAGTCAATTAAAACAAAATCAACAAATTATAGACATGCTAGATATGGGAGTGGACCTGTTGTTTATCAATCCAGTGGATTGGAGTGCTATAACTCCAGCTCTTATGGTATGTAGAGATAGAGGTGTTCCTATCATTAATGTTGATACTAATGTTTTTGCTAAGCAGTTTGTTGAAACTATTATATTAAGTGATAACTATGGTGCTGGAATTCAAATAGCTAATGATATAATGAAAAAAAGAGTCGATCCTCGTATTGTTATTATGAACCATGAGGGTATTTACTCTACTAGTCAAAGAATTAAGGGCTTATTAGATACTTTTGAAGAAAATGGTTATCCCTATAGTATTGTTCACAGGATAACTAGTTCCTCCACCCTAAATGACTCTATGATGAGTATGCAAAAGTTTTTAAGTGAAGATCTTGATTTTGATATTGTTGTTGGTGGCAATGATCCAACTGCCCTTGGTGCTCTTGCTGCTATTCAAAAGGCTAAACTTAACAATGATATCTTAATATATGGAATAGATGGATCCCCTGATGCAAAGTCTATGATAGCTAAAGGCTTTATGGAAGGAACTAGTGCCCAGTTCCCTCTTAAGATGGCAGAGCAAGCTGTAGAGCTTGCCTATAAGGTTTTAGATAAAGTTGAGATTGAATCATTGATATATGTTCCTGTAGAACTCATTACAATAGACAATATCGATAAGTTCGATATTACAGGATGGCAGTAATCGTATGAATGATAATAATATTAGAAAAATCAAATATTTAATGCTAGGTATCAACGTATTTGCCATTATCTTTATTTTAATACTAATAAAGACTACTACTGATTTAATTTGTATTGATAACAATGCTAGAGCTTTTATCGATAGTTTAGTAAAACTTCCCTACAGACCAACCTCTTTATTTGTCTTTGGTACTGTATTAAGTGTTATCTTGATATTTACCTTTTATTTACGACAATTTGTATTTCCTAATAATAAAAGAAATATATTACTTACTATAATAATAGATACGGTTGTATCTATTATTATGATGAAGTTAATAGATTTTAACTACAATGGTATAATTCTTTGGGTACTGGCTAATGTGGTTTATTACATTGAGAGTAAAAACAAATATATTGCTATTAGTGTGGGTGTACTTTTATACATTTTAACAACTTTTGCAACTTTACAAGTTTATGTCAATCTTTTTTCTTTCACTGAATATATTAACTATTATCCCAAACAAATAAGACAGTTTCTACTTATCTTCTACTACACTTTAACTGGCTTTAACCTTATTTGTTTTATTGTATTCTGTGTTCTTGTAATACAAGAGCAACGTGGTCGCATTAACGAAATTAATGCCCTCTATTCAAAACTATCCCTGGCTAATGAAGAATTAAAGCAATTAGCCTCTCTTAAAGAAAAGATGGGACAAACTAAAGAGCGAAACAGACTAGCAAGAGAAATACATGATACCTTAGGTCACTCTCTTACCGCTATATCCTTTGGAGTTGATGCCTGTATTGCAACCATCGATAAAAACCCCAGTGAGACTAAAGAGAAACTAGAGGTTATAGCAAGCGTAGCTCGCAGTGGTATAGATGAGGTTAGAACCTCAGTTACTACTCTCAGAGCTGATAGCAGCGAAGATTTAACTCTCTCTCAATCTATTATTCGTATGATAGAAAACACTATTAAGGCTACAGACTTTAAGATTACCTATACTATTGAAAAAGATTTTAACTTAGAAAAGTATGAAGAGAATGCTATATACAGAGTTGTACAAGAGAGCATTACAAATGCCATCAGGCATTCTCATGCCTCTTGTATTAATATTCAGCTTATTAAAGAAAATAATAATAATGATGCTGATAATAATCTTTTCTTAGAGATAAAAGATAATGGTATTGGCTCTATTAACATAAAGCCAGGCTATGGCACTCGTCATATGAGAGAAAGAATTGAAAGTATTGATGGCTCTATTGAATACATATCTAATAACGGCTTTATTGTAAGAGCAATTGTACCTCTTAGAATTAGGGAGAAAAAATAAAGATGATTAAAATATTAATAGCAGATGATCAACAACTTGTAAGAGAATCTCTCAAGATTGTTCTCGATAGCCAAGACAATTTTGAAGTTATAGACATTGTTGAAAATGGCTATTTAGCTCTTCAATCTATTAAGAAGAGAGTACCCGATATTGTCTTAATGGATATTAGAATGCCTAAACTTGATGGTGTACAATGTACTAAACTTATTAAAGAAAAGAATCCTGAAGTTAAAATTATAATTTTAACTACTTTTGATGATGATGATTACATCTTCAATGCTCTTAAAAATGGTGCAAGTGGATACCTACTAAAGGGGACTTCTACACAAAACTTGTGTGAAGCTATAACGACTGTTTACGGGGGTCAAGCTATGATTAACCCTGATGTGGCTTCTAAAGTGGTTAAGATATTCTCTCGCTTAGCTAATGCAAGTATTCAGATGGATATTGATAAAAGTACTGTGGAAAGTATCACATCCTCAGAATGGAAGATTATAGGCCAAATTGAGAAGGGTTTATCTAATAAGGAAATTGCAAGTGAATTGTTTTTATCAGAGGGAACGGTAAGAAACTACCTTAGCTCTATCTTAGATAAGTTAGATCTTAGAGACAGAACCCAACTTGCTATTTGGGCTGTACAAAAAAGACTTTTTGATAGGAGTTAGTTTATATATATGAAAAGACTTAAATCAGCCCTATTACCTTTATTACTAGTTGTTCCTATTATATTAATTGCAGTGCTGCTTTCTACTAAAAAGAATCCTAATCTTGAGGTTGGTATTTTTGCAGGTAGTAACTGGAATGTAGCTAGTGAAGATAGCTATAGAAACATTGATGATGCTATTAAAGAGTTTAAGAGAGTTCACCCAAACGTGAGTGTTCACTACTACTCTGGAATAAGAAAAGATGATTACTCTTCTTACCTAGCTAATAAAGCATTAGAGGGTAATCTACCTGATGTGTTTTTCATTCTAAATGATGATTTTAATACATATGCAGAGCTTGGCTTACTGCAAAACTTAGAAAAGTTAATTGAAAGGGATGCTTCTATCTCAAGTGATGATTATTTTGAATCAGCCTATAACTCTGGAACTTATCTTAATAAACAGTTTGCACTTCCCTATGAAGTTAATCCAAACCTTATGGCCATAAACAGGACTTTACTAGAAAACAATAATATTGATTTGCCTCTTTCCTCTTGGTCTTGGGATGAGTTTATACTCATTTGTAAGACAATTACCAAAGATGTCGATAATGATAAAAAACCTGATACTTTTGGCGTTAGTAACTTAAACTGGCTTGATGCTTGTTATACCAATAACGCTCCTCTATTCAATGATATTGGAACTCTGTCTTTCTTTAATGATCAAACAGTAGTAGAGGCTATTCAATTTATGCAAAGGATAAATACGATTAATGATAATCAGGAGCTAACTGGGCTTGACTTCGATAAAGGCAAAGTTGCCTTTATGCCTATTAACTTTGCTAAGTATAGAACCTATACAGCCTATCCTTACAAAATAAACAAATACCTCGATTATCAATGGGACTTTACTACTATGCCCAGTGGTCCTCAGGGAGACAATGTAAGTGAGATGCAATCTCTTCTTATGGCAATCAATGTTAATTCTAAATACAAAAGCTTAGCTTTTGATTTGTTAAAGACTTTTACTCACAATACTAAGATACAAGAGCAAATATATAAGTTCTCTCAAGGGGCTTCTCCACTAAAAAGTGTTGCTAAAAGCGATAATATTGCAGAGATTCTTCTTGAAAATATGGAAGTAAATGATATGAAATATAATAATAGTTTATTATATACTATTATGGATAAAAGTATTTCTCCTAAAAAGTTTAAAGAATACAATGAGTCTATGGCTATAGCGGAGCAGAAGATAGATACTATTATAAAAGAAGAACTTGATACTTCTGTCTCTCTTAAGAAGCTACAAAGAAGCATTCAAGCAAGACTAGATAATTAATATATTACAAATGTCATATACAAGTGGTTACAAATTACAGATGTGCTTTCTTAATACTGTTTTACAATTAAGTTAAATATATTAAGGAGGCTTTTTTATGAAAAAAGTTTTAGTTACATTGTTGTTAGTTTCAGTTTTAGTATCTAGCGTATTCGCTGCTGGTGCTGCTGAAAAAGAAAGTGGTGATAAATACGGTTTTACATGTATGGACCAATCTAATCCATTCTTTGTTCTAATTGAACAAACTATAAGAGATGAAGTAGAAGCTAGAGGTGATACTCTTCTTTCTGTTGACCCTGCTAATGACGTTACTCGTCAAGTACAACAAATTGAAGATTTAATTGTTCAAGGTATTGTCGGTATTTATTTAAATCCTGCTGAAGCAGAAGGTATTATCCCTGCTCTAGACCAATTAAAAGATGCTGGTATCCCTATTGTTAACTTTGATACAGAAGTTGCTGATATGAGTTATATTGCAACTTACGCTGGTAGTGACAACTACAACGCTGGTGTTGTTTGTGCCCAAGATTTAATTAAGAAAGTACCACAAGGTGGGGATATTATTGTTCTTGATTCTCCTACAATGAATTCAGTTGTTGATAGAGTTGATGGTTTTATTGAAACTATCAAAGGTAAAGGTTTTACCATTGTAGCTCAACAAGATGCTAGAGGTAATCTACAAAAATCAATGGGTATTAGTGAAGACTTATTACAATCACACGGTGATGTTGTTGCTATCTTCGGTGGTAATGACCCTACAGCTTTAGGCGCTTTAGCTGCTGCTAATGCTTTTGGTTTAACCAATTGTTTAATCTACGGAGTAGACGGATCTCCTGATATCAAGAGTGAAATCGCAAGAGGAGCAGATTCTTTAATTGAAGGTTCTGGTGCTCAATCTCCTATTAACATTGCTACAACTAGTGTAGATCTAATGTACAAAATTATGAACGGTGAAGAAGTTGATGCTAGATACCCTGTTCCTACTTTCTTAATCACAATCGATAACGTTGCTGATTTTGGAACTGACGGCTGGCAATAGGTTTTTTAGTTAAATATCTTAAGGAGTGAGTTTCACTCCTTAAGTGTTTTTTAAATTATCACCACAAAAAGTAGTTAGGAAAAAATTATGAATAATAATGTTTTACTCAAAATGAAAAACATACACAAACAGTTCCCTGGTGTGTATGCTCTTAAAGATGTAGATTTTGAGCTAGAAAGAGGTGAAGTTCATGCCCTGTTGGGAGAAAATGGAGCAGGAAAATCAACTCTTATAAAAGTACTCGGGGGAATTTATACAGCAAATGAAGGCGAGATAATTATTGAGGGAGAAAGTGTACTTATCCCCAGTGTTCAAGCTGCTCAACAAAATGGAATTGCAATCATACACCAGGAACTAGTCTTAGTTCCCTATATGAGTGTTGCTGAAAATATTTATCTTGGACGCGAGCCTATGAAAGGCTTTTTAGTAAACAAGACAAAGATGAACAGCGATGCTCTTAAATTACTAGTAGATTATAACCTTGACTTTCAACCAACTACCCTTATTAAAGATCTATCTATTGCTCAAAAGCAAATGGTTGAGATTATTAAAGCTATTTCTTTCAACTCAAAAATATTAGTTATGGATGAGCCTACCTCATCTATAAGTGAGAAAGATGTAGATTTTTTATTCTCAATTATGAGAACTTTATTAACAAAAGATGTTGGTATTATATATATCTCTCACAAAATGAGTGAGTTAAATGACATTTGTGACCGGGTTACTGTCCTTAGAGACGGAGAATACGTGGGTACAAAAGTTGTTAAAGAGACTACCAAAGAAGAGCTTATTAATATGATGGTAGGCCGTCAGCTCTCTAAATATTATACAAGAAACTATCTTGAACCTGGTAAAACTATTTTCTCTTGTAAAAACCTCTGTGATAACAACATGGTAAAAGATGTGTCTTTTGATGTTAAAGAGCGAGAAATTGTTGGCTTTGCAGGCTTAGTTGGAGCTGGAAGAAGTGAAACTGTAAAATGTATCTTTGGTCTTACTAAAACCTATACAGGCGATATTGTTTTTCTTGGAAAGAATAAACACTATATTGGTGCAATTGAGGCTCTTAAAGATGGTATTTCACTAGTACCTGAAGACAGAAAGCGAGAGGGTTTATATGAGATACAAAGTGTTGAATATAATACCACTATTGAAGTTCTAGGTGAGTTTATTAAAGGTATCAGATTAAATAAAAATATTGAGGGGCAAATAACCCAAAAATATATGGATTTAATGGATACCAAGACTCCCTCCCTTACTCAAAGAATTGGAAACCTTTCAGGTGGAAACCAACAAAAGGTATTAATTGGTAGATGGCTTGCAACCAAGCCCAAACTTTTAATACTGGATGAACCAACTCGTGGAGTTGATGTTGGAGCTAAAGCTGAAATTTATTCAATTATGAATGAATTAGTAAAGGAAGGCTTGTCTATTATTATGATAAGCAGTGAGCTTCCTGAAATTATAAACATGAGTGATAGAGTTTATGTATTTGCTCACGGTTATGTTAAGGGTTGTTTAAATCACACTGAATTAACTCAAAAAAATATTATGCACTTGGCTGCAGAGTAAAAAAGGAATTTTAAAATGGATAAAAATAATGCGATTCAAGCTTCTAGAATGAGGGAAGGAATTTATAAATTCTTTAGAGAGAACTTAGGTATAATTATTGCTTTTGTTGTTCTTTATGTTTTCTTAGCAGTGTATCCTCCAACTACAAATGCTTTCATGACTTCGAGAAACATGTTTAATGTTTTAAGACAGATTTCAACCAACCTATACTTAGCTTGTGGTATGACCATGGTAATCATTCTTGGTGGAATTGATTTATCTGTTGGATCAACTATTGCACTAAGTGGTTGTGTAGCTGCAGCTGGTGTTGCTCGCTACTCTCTTCCTATTCCTGTAGCTATTGTACTTGGAATATTTGTTGCAATACTTATTGGTGTATTTAACGGTACTGTAATATCTAAAACAACAATACCTCCTTTTATTGTAACTCTTGCTACAATGAATATTGCTCGTGGTTTTGCCTATGTGTACACAGGTGGTTCCCCTGTTAGAGTAGTATCAGAAGAATGGCAATTTATTGGTGCTGGTTATATCGGACCTTTTCCAACTCCAGTAGTTATACTCGTCTTTATACTCATAGCCACGGCACTCTTAATGAATAATACAAAATTTGGGCGGCACATGTACGCTGTTGGTGGAAACCCACAAGCAGCTAACTTCTCAGGTATATCCGTTGCTAAGATTAAATTCTTCGTGTATGCCTATACAGGCCTTTTAGCAGGATTAGCTGGTGTTGTACTTGCTTCAAGAATGTACTCAGGTCAACCAACTGCAGGTAATGGTGCTGAAATGGATGCCATTGCTGCAGTAGTTGTTGGTGGTACATCCATGAGTGGAGGTAGTGGTAAAATTGGTGGTACTATAATTGGTGCCCTTATCATTGGTTTCTTAAACAATGGGCTTAACTTGATGAATGTTAACTCCTTCTGGCAATATGTAGTTAAAGGTACTGTTATATTATTAGCTGTATTTATTGACTTCTTAAGAAACAGAACTAAATAATAATAATAAGAAAATAAAAAAGAAAAGGATATAATAATATGTTAGTTAATCTAAATGATGTAATGAGTATTGCAAATCAAAAGAATATAGCAATTGGAGCTTTTAATGTTCCAAACTTTGAAAGTGCACAAGCTATTATTGAAGCTGCCGAAGAAAAAAATATGCCTGTTATATTAAACTATGCAGGAGTTCATGAGTCTTTAATGAAAATTGAAGATGCCGCTGTTATAATGCTACACTTTGCAAAAAAAGCAACAGTTCCTGTTTGTGTTCATCTAGATCATGGTGCAAGTTTTGAAGATTGTATTAAAGCAATTAGACTGGGCTTCACATCTGTAATGATTGATGCTTCAGCTAAAAGCTTTGAAGAAAATGTAAAAGAAACTCAAGCAGTTGTAAGAGCAGCTCATAGCGTAGGTGTGAGTGTTGAAGCAGAACTTGGTCACATCTTAGCCTCAGATATTGGCTTAGGTGAAAAAAAAGAAGCTGAAACTGTAGATAGTTTTGACAGTGTAGAAGATATATACACTAGCCCTTCTCTAGCCAAGGAATTTGTTGAAAAGACAAATGTTGATGCACTAGCTATAGCTTTTGGTACAGCCCATGGTTTGTACAAAGAAAAACCTGTATTAGACTTAGATAGAATTAAACTTCTCAAAGAAGCAATAGATATTCCTTTTGTAATGCATGGTGGTTCCGGTCTTGCAAAAGAAGAATTCCAAACTGCTATTACAAACGGTGTTAGAAAGATTAATTACTATACTTATATGACCCTTGCAGGTGGTACTGCTGTTTACAATCATCTAAAGTCTTTTAAAGATGGGGACAATATTTTCTTCCATGATATTCCTGTTATTGCTACTAAAGCTATAAAGGAAGATGTTAAAAAAGCAATTGGAGTATTTAGTTTTAATGAATAATAAATCAATTATTGTTGTAGGTCCTGTTATATTAGATAGGCACTACTTCTTAAATGAATTTCCTAAAGAAAGTAATTTAGCTACTATCTACGACACTAGCGCCTCTGTTGGAGGCGCTGGTAATCTTATGCTTGATTTAGCAAAACTCGATAGTAATATGATAATTAAGTCTATTAGCATATTAGGTGATGATGATGGAGCTTCTTTAATATTAGATGAGTTTAAGAAATATAATAATATAGATATGTCTCTTACTACTGTATTAGAGACCACACCTTGTACTCATGTTATGAACTCAGCTAAGACTAAACAAAGAACTTTCTTCTATGATGCTGCTTCTAATAGTGACTTTAATATAAAACATATTGATTTTGATTCTCTCCATGGTGATATTCTTCAAATAGAATATATTGGCTTGATTGGAAAACTTAGAGATAAAGACAGTGAATATGGTAGTGCTTGTGCTAGGATTCTTTATGAAGCTAGAGAGAGAGGTATGAAAACTTCTATTGATATGGTCTCTAAAAAGAATGATTCTATTATAGCGGTTGCACATTCTTCTTTAAAATATACTGATTATTGCACTATTAATGAATTTGAAGCTGAAAATATAAGCGATATTACCTTAAAAGATGAAAATGATAATATAATAGAAGAAAATATCATTTTAGCCTTAGATAAGATAAAAGAACTTGGGGCAACCACCTGGGTTGTTATTCACTCATCTTTATTTAGCTATGGTTTGGATTGTAAAACTAATACTATCTACAAGGCTGAATCATTAAATGTTCCTAAAAGTTATATTAAAGGAACTACAGGGGCAGGAGATGCTTTTTTAAGTGGTATACTATATTCTATTACAAGAGACTTTGATCTTGAAAAAGCTTTAAAAGTTGCTTGTACTACAGCTGTTTGCTCTTTATCTGCGGTGGATGGAACATCTGCTATGAAAGATTATGATGAAGTTATGAAATTATTCGATATTTATGGTAAAGGATGTATTTATGAAACGCTCAGAGATTAATAATGTTATAAAAAAGTTTGAAGCTCTACTAGATAAATATAATTTCTCTCTTCCTCCCTTTTGTAATTGGAGTAAAGAAGAGTGGGAATCTAAAACAGCTGAATATGATGAAATCAGAGATAATCAATTGGGTTGGGATATTACTGATTTTGGATTAAACAAATTTGAAAAAATTGGTTTCTCTCTTATTACTCTTAGAAATGGTAATCAAACTGATGATAGATATAAAAAGCCTTATGCTGAAAAATTATTAATGCTTTTTGAAAACCAAAAAGCTCCTATGCATTATCATAGCTTTAAATGTGAAGACATAATAAACCGCGGTGGCGGCACTATTATTATCTCAGTCTATAATGCTAACAAAAAGGATAATTCTCTTTCTGAGAGCGATGTATTAATCAATACAGACGGAAGAAGCTATAGTGCTAAAGCTGGTACTAAAGTTTATTTAAAACCAGGAGAGAGTATTACTATTTGGCCTTACCAATATCATGACTTAGATGAGTGAAAAAGGATCTGGGGATGTGTTAATTGGAGAGGTATCTATGTGTAATGATGATGTTAATGATAACTTCTTTTTAGAGCCTATTGGAAGATTCCCTAAAGTTGAAGAAGATGAAAAGCCTTACAGACTTCTTTGTAGTGAATATCCTAAGTTTAAGGGATAATCTATAAATTAAGAAAATCAATATATAGAAGCTTTTGTATTATGCATTAGCTTCTTTTTATTTTGAATTAATTATAATCTTTTTACAAATTTCTTTCCAAGTATTTGATAATTGAGGATTATATTTATTATAAATTTTAGAATTAATATTAATTTTATAATTTATTTTTATTGCTTCATAATGAATACAATAGTTTAATAATGTAATCTTTTGAGAAAATTGAGATATACCATTAGTAATCAAATTTTCATAAAATTTATCATATAATTCATTAACATCACTCTTATATAAAAAATATCTTAAACAAGAAGGTAAAGTTCTCCCAATAAAAATAAATTGAAAAACATTTATTAGTAGAAATTCATCAGTTACTTTTTCAAAAGAAATGATAATTAAACAGGTAAAAACAAAAAGCCTCAAAATATATTTTTTTTTCATTTTAGATAATATTTCATTTGTAAAAAAAACACTTTCAAAAATATTAACAATATATTTATCAACAGGTTTTGTAAAAGGAATTGAATTGTTATAATAATCTTTAGTTTCCAAACCTGTTATATCTACAGAAAAAGCATTTTCTATTGCATTGGTTTTTCTTTTTAAATTAGCATCAATAAACTTTTGATCACTTACTAAATCTGCAACAATATAAGTAAAAATAACAATTATTTGAAAAATTAAAATTGAATTAAAATTTTGGTTTAAAAAAAAAGTAATAATACTAATACCAAAATTCAAATAAAATAATAAAACACAAAGTCTCTCTAATCCTTTA
>CAZJGS010000028.1:0-22729 GCA_964545735.1 uncultured Spirochaetaceae bacterium | reverse complement strand
AGATATAAAAATAAAGAATTTTGTTCAACCCCTTTTTTCCAAAAAAATGAGAATAATATTTTTTTTCACTCTTTTTTTATCGATTCAAGGAAATTTTTTCAATTAATCAATATTTATATCATTTTTCATTGAGAAAGGTTGTCTAGTATTTTCGATAACATCTCTCCACAAACTCCCTTCAATATCAACATGATTTCTCTTTATAACAGCTTGTTTGATTGGAATATGCACAAATCTATTATTAATTTGAGAAATTAAACATTGTGTTTTTCCGGCCATTGAAGCATGTACTGCATGAGCACCAAGTCTAGCACAATAAATTGAATCAAAAGAATTGGCTGGAGCACTTCGAATAATATAGGAAGGATCAATATATTTTATATTTACCTCAATACCTTCTTCATCGAAATACTTCTTTATTTCTTCTTTTAGGAAAATACCTATATCAGTATATTTAACATTACCAGATGGATCTTTCTTTCCTGTGGAAGGGACTAAAGCTTGACCAGCTCCTTCAGCAATCAAGATTACTGCATGTTTTCTAGTCATTATTCTTTCTTTTAAATGATTGAATAAACCATTAGGACCCTGCAAATCAAAAGGATTTTCGGGTATCAAACAAAAGTTAACATCGCTTTGAGCTAAAGAGGTGTGAGCTGCAATAAAGCCGCTTTCTCTACCCATAACTTTAACTAACCCAATTCCATTTATAGAATTTTTAGCCTCTACATGAGCTCCTCTAACACTAGGAACAGCAGCACCTACTGCAGTATCAAATCCAAAAGAACTTTGAATAAAAGACAAATCATTGTCTATTGTTTTAGGAACTCCAATTACTGAAATTTTTAAGCCTCTTTTTCTTATTTCTTCACCAATATCATAGGCACCACGTAAAGTACCATCGCCCCCAACAGCAATTAAAACATTGATATTTAGTTTTTCCAAAGAATCTACAATTTCATCAACTTGCATTCCTCCACCTCTAGCTGAACCAAGTATTGTACCACCCTTTTCTTGTATATCATCAACAACATCAGGATCTAAAGGAATTAATGGCCAAGGAGAATTTTCTAATAAACCACGATATCCATATTGAACACCACTAAGTCTTCTAACCCCATATCTGTACCAAAAACATCTTACTATAGAGCGAATAACATTATTTAAGCCTGGACAAATTCCCCCACAAGTACATATTGCGGCGTGAACATGGGCTGGATTAAAATATATTTTTTTTCTTGGACCTGCTTTTTCAACAGTATCTTTAACCAAGGGCACTCTAATACCATTCTCATCAATTTGAGAATCAACACTAAAAAAGAGTCTATCCTCATCACAAACATAATCAGCTTGACCGTCCCCATGGTCTTCACTCATCATTATTGGAGTTGCTAATTTTGGTATCCCCAAATTTGTAATATCAAAATTATACTTCAACCCTATTCCTGATTTCTTATTCATTAAAATTCCTCCTAAATAAAACAGGATTCGCTACATATAAATATAGAAATCCTGCTGTAAATATTATAACTTTTTTCCAGCCTTATCAAAATCTTCTAACAAAGAATTTAATTCTTTATTAAAATTATCATAAGGTTGTTGTGTTATTTGCTTTAAATGTTTGTGAAAATCTTTGTAAGCGTTAAGAAATTCCTCTCCAAAATCCGTCAAATAAGCACCTTGTCGCGAATACCCACCTCGTCTTCTGACTAAAACAACTTTACCTAAGGAATCTTCTAAAATGCTCATCATTGAGTAAGCTTTGGAATAGGAAATTCCAATCTCATTTGCAGCAGCCCTTAATGAGGATTGTTTTTTAATCTCTTCTAATAACCATACTACACCAATACCCATGAATTTTTCATTTTTTGCATTTACCAGGTAAATTTTTGTTTTTAGGTCCATAGTTCTCCTGCAGCTTTATAAATTATATCTAACAAATCAGCTAAATTTTCTGTATCTACAGAGCAATATGCTACTCTAAATACTTTATTCATAATATTTATTGCACCAATATTATACTTATTTAAAAGATATAGTCTTAATTCTTCCACATCACCTTTACATTCAAAGGATAAGAAATAACCACTATTAAAAGCAAGAGGTTTAAGATAATCTATTGATTCTTTTTCCTTTAACTTTTCTTTGATTAAGCGATATCTCATTTCCATTTCTATTCTTGCTACTTCTTTTCCAGCATTATATGATTGTTTATTTTCTAAAGCTTTAACCAATAAACTTTGGGAAGGTTTACTACAATTAGAAACAGAAGATCTTATACTACCGAGTATTTTTGTATTAAAAGCTGTATATTGCTCTGGTGTAAAACCTTTGGTTGATACTGTAATAAAACCAACTCTAAATCCCCATACCATAGCTTCTTTAGTAGCACCATCACCTTTAACGGCAAATAAATTTTCATGAGCATCTGCTATTTTAGCAAATAAAGATTCTCTTGCTGTATTTTCTTCGTAGAATAGCCCAAAATAAGCATCATCACAAATAGCTAGTACTTTTTTATTTGATGCGGCTGCATCAATAAGAATTGTTGCTATTTGGTCCATTTCTTCGATAGTAGGAGTATAACCTGTAGGGTTGTTTGGAAAATTTAATAAAACAACAAGTTTTTTACCTGTTGAACTTTGAACTGCTTGTCTAAACCCTTCTATATTAAAATCTTGATTACTCTCATCATAAAGTGGGAAAGTATTAAAAGAAGCATTTACATTTTCTTTAATTATTAAATCATAATTGTCCCAAAATAAATGTGGTAATAAAACACTATCATCTTCATCTAAAAATAGTCTTAGAATAATAGATAAAGCTTGGGTTAACCCACCTGTTACAACCGGCATAGAAAAAGATTTACCCTTAAGAGAAGGATTCTTTTCAAGCATATCCTCTCGCCAAAGTTCCTTTAGTTTTGGTAATCCACCACCAGGTGCATATGTAAATATTTCACCTGGAGTTATTTTATCTTTATCAAAAATATTATAAATTTCTTCTAAATACAAAGGAGAGCCATGTTTAAAAGCTTGTCCTACCGTTGCATTGTATCTGGTAGCTTTTGCTTTTGCTTGTGCGCTTTGAGCTACAATACCTTTTGGAAAATACATCCTTCTTCCATAATCAGATAGTAATTCGTAAACAACACTACCTTTCAAAGTTTCATTTAATTCCTTTGCTAATTCATTCATTCACTGACTCCTTTTTCATAATTTTTATAAAAATAATGAAATTTTGAATATTACTCTATAATAACATATATATTTTTTTATAGTTTTATTTAATTTTTATATATTTTTTAGAACAACTCTCCTTGTTCAAAAAGAATTTCTTTTGTATTTGAGCCTTTATTTTCTATTAAATTCATAAATTCATTTTCTTCAACAATAGTAATTCCCAAGTTTTGTGCTTTGGTTTTTTTACTGCCACCACCTTTACCTAATAACAAATGAGTTGTTTTAGATGAAATTGAAGAGACAGTTCTACCACCACGCTTTTCAATTTCTTCAAGGGCGTTAGATCGAGGATTAAAGTTTTCAAAAGATCCTGTTACAGCCCAAGCTTGATCTGTAAAAATTTGATCAAACTCTTGTGTTGATATTTCTCTCTCTTCCATATTCAAGCCACACGCTCTTAGAGCCTTTATTCTATCTCTCATCACTTTATCATCTAAAGTATCAATAATATTGTGAGAAGTTTTTTCTGCAATCGAATCAATAGCACATAAACTTTCATAATTCTTATTATCTACAAGTTCATACAACTTCTCGATTGAAATAAACCCATTCTTTACAAGCGTATCAACAATTTTTTTCCCAACTTCAGGAATTCCTAAAGAGGTTAAAACCCTGCTAAAAGGCTGAGTTTTACTTTTTTCAATAGCTTTTATAATTGCATTTATTTTTTTCTCACCAAAACCTTTTTCATAACTTAATTTTTCAAAATCAATATTATAAATATCTTGGACATCTTTCACTAATTCTAACTTTAATAATACTTCGATTGTTTTTGGGCCCAAAGTATCAATATCCATTTGACTTTTTGCTGCAAAGAATTCTAATCTGCCAAATATTTGTTTTGGACAATATTCATTCGGACAAAAAGTGTGGGAGCCTATTACCTCAACACTTGAATTACAAACCGGGCACTTGGTTGGCATTTTATAGGTTACTTGTCCAAGTTCATTTTTTTCAACAACTTTTTCAACAGCAGGGATAACATCACCTCTTTTGCAAACTTCGACACCATCGCCAATAGCTAACTCTAATTCATCTATGTATTGTTGATTATGGAGAGTAACATTACTAACTGTAGAGCCACCGATTAATACTGGAGTTATTCTAGCAACAGGAGTTAATCTGCCGGTTCTACCAACTTGAACATCGATTGACTCTACAACACTTTGAGAAAAAGGAGATTCAAATTTATAAGCAATAGCCCACCTTGGATGATGAACTGTATATCCTAAAATTTCTCTAACATTTATTTCATTAACTTTGGCAACTAAACCATCAATTTCATAATCAAGAGCATCACGATTTTCTGTTTGCTTTTTAATTTCCGAATAAAGTTCATCAAAAGGAGCAACATGGCCCTCTAAATTAGTTGATTCTAACAAGGTTTTAGCAGCCTCTTTTGTTTGAGAAAAAATTGCTATTGATGGATTTATTCTAAATCCTAAACTCTTTAATTTTGCTAATATTTCAACGTGGGAATTAAAAGTATACTCATCACCCTCAAAAAACCCTTCATAGATAAACATATTGAGTGGAATCTTTGCACTTTCGCTACTTTTTTTACGTCTTATTGTTCCGGCACACAAGTTTCTAGGGTTAGCAAAAGGTTGTTCTAGTGTTTTGTTTATTTTTTCAAATTCACTTTTTCCCAAATAAATCTCACCTCTAACAGCAACATCAACAGCCTCTGGTAGTTTTAAAGGTACTTCTTTAATTGTCTTAACATTGTTTGTTACATCATTACCGATAGTCCCATTACCTCTTGTAACAGCTCGAATTAATATTCCTTTCTCATAATATAAAACAATTGAAATACCATCAATCTTTTGCTCTAGCACAATATTTAACTCTGCTATTTGTTTTATTTGACTTTTATTAATCCAACTTATTATTTCTTCACCGCTATATGCTTTGTTTAAACTTAAAACAGGAATGGTATGTTCTACTTCATCAAAAGTTGAATCCAAGTCACTACCAACTCTTTGAGTGGGAGAATCAGAGGCCTTTAAATCAGGGTTTTCCTTTTCAATCAAAGTTAATCGATCAAATAATCTATCATATTCTCGATCACTTACAATGGAACTAGAATCTATATAATAAGCTTTTTGATAAGCTCTTATTTTACTACTTATATCTTTTACTTCTTCCAATAATTTTTCTTTATTATTCATAGCTAATATTTTACAACACAATTCATAAATATTCCATAAAAGATATAAGTTTTTGATAGTTTCCACAGAGCGGTTTTCGTGATATTCTTAAACAAAGAGGGTATTATGAGAAATAAAAATTTTTCTTTAAATAATAAAGCAGCTTTGCATGGTTTACTTGTAAAAGCAAAAGAGGGGGTAGGTAAAAATCCTCAATTTAAACTACCAAAAATCCCTAATGATTGTATAATAATTTTCCCAAAAGATATTATTGGATCCAATAGAGTTGAAATATCAAAAAAAACAATTCCACTCTTAGCTTCCTCATCAATTTCCTATATTGATCAACCATTATTTGGTATTTTTGCTCCGAGTTTGGATAGAGTTGAAAAGTTAATTAAAAAGATAAAAATTTCTTATATTGAAAAGGAAGAAAGCGACAAAAAAAAATCAGAAGATATAAGTATTGATTTTAATAAGGGAAATTATGATGAAGAATTAAAAACAATTCTTGATATTAATTCTCAAATTGCTAAAGATTTGCAAAAAAGTGAGAGTCCTAAAAAGGCTAGTGAAAAAAAAGAAATCCTTTACAACTCACTTAAATCAAAACTTAAATTTGATAGAATTAAATCAAATACAAACCAAACAACAAAAGTTATCGCTGAATTGGTAGATGATAATTTAAATATTTATAGCCCTACTCAATGGCCGGCTTTTATTGTAAACTCAGTTAGTACCGTTTGTGGTTTTAATAAAAAGAAAATTATTGTTCATAGAGAGAAAACTTTTACAAAAAAAGATGAAATGTTAATTCAACCAGCTATATTAGCTAGTATTGCAGCTTTAGCTGCTATAAAAACTAACAAAATAGTCTATATTCATGATAATATTTCAAGTATTCGCCCTGAAGTTAATATTGAAAGAGAAACCTGGTATTCAATAGCAAATAAAAAAACATTAATTGAAAAAATCAATGTCACAATAGAGCAAGGGGCAAGCCAAATATTTTATGATGAAATGAGCAAGCAATATATTGCTGGTTTAATTCCTCTCTATGATTTAAAGGCTATAAAAATAAATTTTATCTTTATCAAAAGCCCATTAGAGCCCGCACATTTTTATGGCGGACTAGGCTATGTAAATGCAATTGCATCAACACAAATACATACCACCAAATTGGGAAAAATTTTTAACCTTTCTCCCTATTTTTGGATTTCTAAAAGCCTTTTTGAAAGTACAATACACAAAACAATTTTTGAAATGGATTCAATACAAGACCAAAAAGAGATTTTACAAGATTTGGTTGAGAGAAGTTTTTTTAATAGAAAATATGCTGCCTACAAAGTAAATTCAGCCCTTGATAAAACTTTATCAACCTTTACCCCTTATGCGAGGGGAATTGGTTTAGCAATTGCTCCAAGTATAAGTGGGTTTTCATCTTCACATGAAGCATATGCAACCCCCAAAATTAATCTAACTTTAAATTTTGATGGAAAAGCAGAATTAAACACTTCCTTTTTTAATAAAAGTAAAGGAAGTGAAATTTGGAAAAAAATAATATCTAAAGAACTTGATGTTAAAGTTGATGATATTGAATTTAGTAAAGATGGTCCTGACTTAATTGATAGTGGACCAAGTGTGCTTTCTTCAAATAGTGGAATAATGGCAGTACAGGTTAAACTAGCTTGTGATAAAATAAATGAAAAAAGATTTATTGAAAGACTTCCAATTAGTGTTACAGTTGGAGGAGTAAAAAAGAATAATAAAACTAATTTATTTTCTAGCAACTCTTGGATTGCTTTAATAATTGAAGCAAGTGTTAATCCATTAACTCTTGAAGCTGTTGTTTATAAGGTTTGGGCAAATTGTTCTATAGGTACCTTGGTTGATGAAATAGTTTATAAATCTAATTTAAAACAAGTAATAGTAAATTGTCTAAATGAAATTGGGGCTATCACTGCAAAAGGAAATGCTTTCAATATAGATATAAAGATTAACCAAAAATATGCTGAAATTAGTGATAGTATAACCAGTGGCCTCAAAGGTGTAGTAACAGCCGCTTTTAATACAGCACTAGAAATGGCACTAAACATTGAATGCAT
The DNA here is from genome assembly GCA_964545735.1 of uncultured Spirochaetaceae bacterium. Lineage (GTDB taxonomy): Bacteria > Spirochaetota > Spirochaetia > Sphaerochaetales > Sphaerochaetaceae > Pleomorphochaeta. Next base: position 15,232 of record CAZJGS010000028.1, on the reverse strand, counting down.
GAGTTTACCCACATCAAGTGAAAATATTTTATCCCTAATTGGAGATGACCTATGATAAAATTATCTTTAAAATTAAATAAAACAACTTTTGAATTATATGTTGATGAGATGAAACCTTTATCTCAAATATTATATGAGGATTTAAATGTCGATATTCCTAACAGAAATTGCAATTCAAATGTTTGTGGGAACTGTTTGGTAATTGTCGATAAAGAACCCTTTTTAAGCTGTTTAATTCCAGCTTATAGACTGCAAGGTACAACAATTACGACCTTTGAAGCTTTTATGCAAAGTGCCCATTATAGAAATATTAGAAGAACATATGACGCCCTAAATAGTGAGCCGTGTCCTACCTGCTATGAAGCAAAAACTCTAATAATTGAATCTATGTTATTAAAAGCAAAAACCAAACGAATAGATAGTAAAATTGATGATTTATCTAGAAAATTTTTAACAAAAGCTGTTGATGAAGATGAAAAAAATCCAATTGATTTAGCAACAGCTGATCGGGAATTTTCTCTTAATTCATGCAATTGTTTAACCTCCAAGGCTTTATACAATATCGTAATAAAAGCTTTGAAAGATAGGATAAAACGCCGTGTATTATAAAAACAATAAATTAATTTTACCTGAAAGTATAAATGAATTACATCAAACTGTACTAGAAAACCCCAATTCTATTTTTTTTGCTGGGGGTACCTACATAATGAAAAATAGAAAAATGTTTCTTGATAGTTCAGATGTGAAGATTATTTCTCTTGAAAAAATAAAAGAACTCTTTGATGTCACTAGAAATATAAAGCATGTTGAAGTTGGTGCTATGGTTACCACTAATAAGCTATTAGAAATTGGAAACCTTGCTTTCAACGATTTATTACTAAGCACATTAAGTAATACTGCAACCCATATAGTAAGAAATCAAATTACAATTGGAGGAGCTCTAGCAACTTCAAATATCAGATTTTCTTTACCTGGCACTCTAAGCTGTATGGGAGCGAGTATTGAGTTGCTTGATTTTTCAAAAAATAAGATGACTACAAAACTTGTACCAGTTGAAAAAATGTATAAAAATGGTTTAATTTTATTAGAAAAAGGAAATTTGATAAAAAAAATAAAAATACCTTTGGACACGTTTGATTTTGAAAGATTTTACTGTATCGGCAATCCTGTAAAAGAACCAGAATCTACTGTAATTTTTGCATTTAGGTCAGATATTAATCAAACCTTAATTAATAATATTAAATTAAGTGTTACCTTCCCAAAAGCCGGAATTTTTACTTCCTCTATTGTCTCTTCAGAATTAGATGGAGCAGAAATTCCAATTATACCTAAAAGTGCAATTTCTATTTCAAATAAGTTTATTTCAGAAATAGATAAAAATATTGAAGGCGTAACCCCTTTACAAAAAGAGAGAGCTAAGAGAATATTACAAACAATTCTATATCAAATAACCCCCTCTAAAAAGTATATAGAAAAAAATTACTAATTCTTTAGTTTAAATATTGTTAATTTAGATATTAGATCCAGGAGTAAATATTGACCAATTTTGTTCACCTTCACAATCACACAGACTTTTCATTATTAGACGGAGCTGCTCCAATTGAAAGATATGTAGAAAAAGCTCAACAACTAAATATGAAAAGCCTTGCTATTACAGATCATGGGAACCTCTTTGGTGCCCTACGCTTTTATTCTGCCTGTAAAGAAGCCGGTATTAACCCAATTGTTGGTTGTGAATGTTATTCAAATCCAAAAGGTCACACTTTAAGAAAAGCCACAGGATACGAAGATGATACCAAACGGTATCATTTGGTATTATTAGCAATGAATGAAACAGGATATAGGAATTTACTTAAAATAGTATCAATTGCTTATACTGAAGGATTTTATAAAAGACCTAGAATTGATGATGAATTATTAAAAAAATATAATGAAGGTCTTATTTGCCTTTCAGCCTGTCTTGGTGGAGAAATTCTTCAGTTAATCTTAAATGATAAATATGAAGAGGCTAAAGAGAGGGCTCTTTGGCACTCTAGTATCTTTGATAATGATCGCTATTATTTAGAAATTCAAGATCATGGTTTAGACAAACAAAAAAAGACTAATCCTATTTTAGCTAAACTCTCTAAAGAAACAAATATCCCTCTTGTTTGTACTAATGACATTCACTATATAGAAGATTCTGACTGGTTGTCACAAGATGTTTTATTATGCATTGGAACTGGTGCAAAACTCTCTGATGAAAAAAGAATGAGATTTAATGGCAAAGAATTTTATTTTAAAAGCCAAGAACAAATGTCTGAAATTTTCAAAGATTACCCTCAAGCTATTGAAAACACTAGTGTAATAGCTAATAGATGTAACCTAGAAATAAACTTCCCAGGACCAATTTTACCAGAATCCACTATTCCAGAACCATTCAAAAATGAAGAAGAATATTTAATCCATCTTTCAAGAGAGGGGTTAAAACAAAGGTATAACCCGGTTCCAAAAGAATATGCTGATAGACTTGAATTTGAATTAAAAACTATAATTGAAATGAAATTCCCTGGATACTTTTTAATTGTAAGCGATTATATTTACTGGGCTAGAGAGCATAACATTCCTGTAGGACCTGGAAGAGGCTCCGGTGCTGGATCTATTGTTGCTTATTCACTTGGTATAACAAATGTTGATCCAATGAAGTACAATTTACTTTTTGAAAGATTTTTAAATCCTGACAGAGTTAGTATGCCAGACTTTGATATTGACTTCTGCCAAGAGGGAAGAGCTGATGTAATTGAATATGTTACACAACACTATGGTGCTGATAAAGTATCCCAAATTGCAACCTTCGGGACTTTAAAAACAAAAGCTGTAATAAAAGACTGTGCAAGAGTTTTGGATATTCCTTTTGCAGAAGCTAATAGAATTGCTAAGTTTATTCCAGAAGAAAGGGGAATGAGTGTTGATAAAGCTCTCGAGATGAGCAGTGAATTACACGAAATCCAACAACAAGGTGGTGTTTATGAAACATTATTCGCCGTTGCAAGGCGCCTTGAGGGCTTAAGTAGACACATCTCAACCCACGCAGCTGGGGTTGTTATAGGAAAAGAAAAACTAACAAATTATGTGCCTCTTTATAAAGATCCAAAAACAGGGGCTATTTCCACTGAATATACTATGGACTTAATTGAAGAGTGTGGCTTGGTTAAAATGGACTTTTTAGGCCTCAAAACATTAACTTTAATTAAGCACTGTGTAGACTTGATTCACAAAAAAAATAAAGATTTTAATATTGATGAAATAAGTGAAACTGATGAAGCCACTTTTAAAATGTTACAAGAAGGTAAATCTGCTTGTGTTTTCCAGTTTGAATCTCCAGGGATGCAAAAAACCTTAAAACAAGCGGAGCCAAGTAACATTGAAGATTTAGTTGCTTTGAATGCTTTATATAGACCAGGTCCTATGTCCTACATTAAACAATATGTTGATTGTAAACATGGAAGACAACCTATTACTTATGCAGATCCTGCTTTAGAAGATGAATTAAAAACAACTTATGGAGTTATTGTTTATCAAGAACAAGTTATGAAAGTTGCTCAAATTATAGCAGGCTATTCTTTAGGTGAAGCAGATATTTTAAGAAGATTAATGAGTAAGAAAAAAGTTTATGAACTCGAAGCTCAAAAGAAGTTGTTTATAGAAGGGGCTGCTAAAAAAGGTCATAGCGAAAAACATGCAATAGAAATTTTTGAAATGCTAGAGCCTTTCGCTAATTATGGATTTAACAAATCACACGCTGTAGCTTATTCTTTAATTGCTTATCAAACAGCCTTTTTAAAAGCCAATTATCCTGCAGAGTTTTTAGCAGCAAACTTGACAAATGAAATGAATAATCCTGATAAATTTAAAGAGTATTTAAATGTTGCAGAAAACATGGGACTTGAAATATTACCTCCTTTTATTAATTACTCAGACAAAAGTTTTAGTGTTGTTGATAATAAAATTGTATATGGACTTGCAGGAATTAAAAATGTAGGAGAAGTTGCTGTAGTAAAAATAATTGAAGAAAGAGAAAAAAATGGACATTACATTTCTTTCATGGATTTCTTACAAAGAAGTAGTCCAAAAGTATTAAACTCAAAATTATTAGAATCTTTAATTGTTGCCGGTGCTTTTGACTTGCTAAAAATAAATAGACCATCACTATTAGAAGCTTTACCTGAAGCTGTAAAATTTGCCCAAGGGATTATTGAAGATAAGGCAATGGGACAAATGAGTTTATTTGAAGAATTGGATCAAGGCTCCTTCAATGATTTTGAAATTCCTCCAGTCGATGATTGGAAAATATTAGAAAAGTTAGAAAGAGAAAAAGAATTATTAGGTTATTATATTTCTGGACATCCTTTGGATATCTACAAAAAAGAAATAAGAAATAGTGTAATTTTTGACCTATCTAAGCCAAAGAAATTTGTACTAGGACAAAAAACCGCATTAGTTGCAACTTTAACCAGTAAAAAAGAATTTACATCACAAGCAGGGAAGAAGATGTCCTTTTTGACACTCACAGATGCAAATGGGAGTATCGACAGTGGCTTATTTAATAAAGCTTATGAAAAATTTAATGATAAATGTGAAGTAGATACTATTTATGGATTTGTGGGGAAATTTAAGAAAAATTATAAAGATGAAGAAAAAATTGACTTTGATATTGAAGATATAGTTGATCCTAAAGACTTGCCTCCCACAGCTTTATCTACATGTAACCTAAAAATAAACTATACTGTTGCAAAGGAACTTGGATTAAAAGAATTAAAACAAATAATAATGGAAAATTCAGGCCCTTTGGATCTTAATTTAATTATTGAAAAGGAAGAACTTGAGACAATTGATGAACAAGTTGAAATAGAAGAAGAGTCACCTATTAAAATATCTTGTAATGTAGTATTTAATATAAGGTATAGTGATGAATTTATTTCAAAAATAAATGACCGACCAGAAATTATAGACATCTGGTTTAATTGAGGTAGCAAATGAATGTACAAGAATCGACTTATTTAATGAAAGCCGCAATCGTGATGGCTCAAATTCTAGCAATTTATAATTTACTCCTATGGGTAAGAATTATTTTTTCTTGGTTTTCTTCTTTTTCAAATATGCGACAAAACAAACTTATTCAGTATATACAACTAATAGTAGATCCTTACTTGAATTTATTTAAAAATATAAAATTTCTAAAAACAAATAATATGGATTTCACACCTCTATTGGCGTTTGCTGTACTTTCAGTTGTTCAAAGCATATTAAATTTATTTGGTGCAACAGGCGAACTAACCTTAGTTTTAGTTATAGTCTTAGCAATTAATACACTCTGGTCATACTTAATATCTCCCTTTTTCTTTATATTAACAATAATGCTAGTTATAAGATTGGTACTCTGTTTTAAAAAAAGCGCTAACTCAATTAACCTTATTCATGGAATTGAGAATATTATTGGAGGTTTTATGAATTGGATTCAAAAAGTATTTTTCTTTAGTAAAGTTGTATCAGATAGAACTTTAATAATAGCAAGCTTAGTTTTTACAATTCTTGTTTATATTGTAACAAGACAAGCTATAACATATTTACTTTCTTATTTACTTAACTTATAGGATAGCTTTTATATGTTTATTAGGAATTATTCGACTAATATTTCAGATCTAAAAGGAGTTGGAAATTCCTCTAAGGAAAGTTATGCATCTTTAGGGGTAAAAAACTATTCAGATTTACTTTTACTTACACCAAGAGGTAGAGAAGATAGAACAAAATTTCTTAATCTAGAAGACCTTCCTAAACACTTCGATGAAACTCAACAAATAAACACATTCGTTGAGATTACTTCACATTCCTTTTTTGGAGCATTTTCAAAAAATGGGAAAACTTTAAAGATTAATACTAAAAGTTACTTTGGAAGTAAAAAATTAAGCCTCTTATGTTTTGGCAGAAATTTTCTTCAAAGAATGATAAAAGTAGATAAATTATATTATATTTATGCTTCTGTGACTTCTCACAATGGGGAATTACAAGCCTCTAGCTTTGAACTATATGAAATTTACGATATTGAAAATCCCCCAGCTCCCTTTGGACAAATAATTCCAATATATCCTCTAAAAGGATCTTTAACACAAGCTCTAGTTAAAAAAAATATTATTGAAATATTCTCAAAAGCAGTAAGGTTTGAAGATGAACTGCCACAATCTATGATGAGTGAATTATCCCTTATGCCTTTTGATAAAGCCATTAGAGTATATCATTTCCCCAAAAACCATGCTCAATTGCTTGAGGCTAGAAATACACTAGCTCTTAGTGAGCATTTTTATATGCAACTTATTGCTAGAAAAGATATAGCAATTCATAAATCAATCAACAAGAAAAAAAGTATTCCATCCCAGTTAGAAATAAAGTTTATTGCTAGTTTAAAGTTTAAACTAACAGATGATCAAATAAAAACACTAAAAGAGATAAGAAGTGATTTAGACAATAAAGTCTCCATGAATAGAATGCTACAAGGTGATGTAGGTTCTGGTAAAACATTAATTGCTTGGGCCTCATCTCTTCATGAAATTTCCAAAAATCATCAAGTTGCTTTTATGGCACCAACAGAACTATTAGCCAATCAGCATGCTCAAAAAGCAGCTGAATTATTAGAGCCACTAGGTATATCAATAGCCTTATTAACTGGTTCGGTTAAGCAAAAACAACGAAAACCCATTTTAGAGGGTATCAAAACAGGATCGATTCAATTATTAATAGGAACTCATGCCCTGTTTAGTGATAATGTTGAATTTAAAAATTTGAAATATATAATAATTGATGAACAACATAGATTTGGTGTAAATCAAAGAGCTAAGTTATTAGCTAAAGGAATTGATCCAAACATTCTTATGATGAGTGCAACACCAATTCCGAGAACTTTAGCTCTGACAGTTTTTGGTGATTTAAATATATCTACCATCAATACTCTGCCTGAGGGAAGAATACCAATAATTACACATCTAGTTAGTGAGTCTTCTAGAAAAAGAATGTATAAAGCTGTAGGTGTTGAATTTAAAAGAGGTCATCAAGCATATTTTGTTTATCCTAGAATAGATGATTCAGGACCGCAGGAATTGAGAGATGTTACAAATATGTTTGAATATCTTAAAAAAGAATACCCAAGTGTCCCCTCAGCATTACTTCACAGTAAAATTGAAGACACAGAAAAAATATCAATTCTAAATAGATTTAAGAGTGGAGACCTTTCTTATATAGTTTCAACAAGTGTAATTGAAGTTGGTATTGATGTTCCAAACGCTACCTGTATTATTATAGAACATGCTGATATTTTTGGTTTATCTGCATTGCATCAGTTGAGAGGAAGAGTTGGTAGAGCATCCCTACAGTCATTTTGTTTTTTAGTTTTTGATAAAAATATTAGTGAGCTTGGTATAAATCGATTAAAGGTAATGAGAGAAACCAATGATGGTTTCTATATTGCTGAAAAAGACCTAGTTCTCAGAGGACCTGGGGATATTCTTGGAACAAAACAATCTGGATTCATTAGATTACATTTTGCTTCCCTTGTAAATGATTTAGAATTGATTAAAATAGCAAGAGACTATTGTGATAAAATATTGAGGGAAGATTCAGGTTTTATTAAATTAGATAATAGAGTTATAGACAGGGTTTTAAAAACTGCAAATCCTTTTTTAGAAGAAGAATGAGGTGATATGAGAATTACAGGCGGAAAATATAGAGGTAGAACAGTAAAATGTCCTCCAGGAATAATAAGACCAGCAATGGACAGAATGAGAGAGTCTCTTTTTTCAATTCTAGGCAATTTAGACGATTATTCTTTTTTAGATTTATTTACTGGAAGTGGTTGTGTTGGTATAGAAGCGGCATCTCGTGGTGCAAATCCTGTTCATCTAGTCGAAAAAGATAAGGGTAAAAAACCAATAATTTTAAAAAATATTTCTATTGTAGATACTAAAATAATGTTATTTATGGCTGACGTGAATCGTTTTGTTCCTACTGCTAAGAGAACTTATGATATCGTTTATGCAGATCCTCCATTTCCAATGGAAGGAAAAGTAGAGTTAACACAGTTGATTGCAAAGTCTGAAATTGTAAGTAAAGGTGGTCTCTTTATCATCCATTATCCAAGTGAAGAAAAATCTCAATGGCCTGAAAAAATAGGTGATTTAGTAACCTCTGATGAACGTAAATATGGTAGAAGTATATTGCGATTTTACAAACGTGAAGAATAATTAGATGGATATAGCAACTCGTACAAGTATGCAGATACTTCAAATGTTAGTAATACTAATAATTGGAGGTTATGCATATAAGACAAAAATAATTCATGATAATGGTTTAAAAAGTTTAACAAATGTATTACTCGAAATAGTTAGCCCTCTATTAATATTTACCTCTTATCAAAGAGATTATAATCCAGAACAAGTAAAAGGCTTAATTTTAGCTTTTATTCTCTCTTTAATCTCAATTATAATTGCAATCTTTATTTCATTAATAGTAATTAAAAAATCAGATGAACGAGATTATTTGGTAGAAAGAATGGCGATAATGTATACCAATTGTGGCTTTATTGGATTACCATTGATGTCTGCTTTATACGGGCCTATAGGTGTTTTTTACTGTACAGGGTTCATTACTGCCTTTAATCTAGTTTGTTGGTCCTATGGTATTAGTATGTTAGAAAAATTACCTATCAAACAAAAATTAGTTAAAATTGTAACTGGAAGAAATATGATTGCAATTTTCTTAGGCCTATTTTTCTACTTTTTTTCCATAAGACTCCCTAATATTATACTATCTCCACTAACATCAATTGGAGGTATGAACGCCTCCTTAGCCTTATTAATTGTTGGTGCAACAATTATGAAAAACCCCCTAAAAAGAATCTTTGCAAATCCTAGAGGTTATTATATTTTAATAATCCACAATATAATTATACCTATAATTATATTATTATTATTAACATTTGTAAAAGCTTCTCCAATGATTAAAACTATTGTTCTAATTGCAATGGCTTGTCCGGTTGGAGCAACTACAACAACCTTTTCTCTAAAATTCAATCGTGATGATTTGTATGCTTCCTCTTTATTGGGCCTTTCTACAATAGCCTGTGTTTTTACAATTCCATTTATTTTATATCTAAATAGTTTTTTCATTTAAAAAGGATTGTTAACTTCAGAGGGATATAACCATGTTTTTGCCACTCTCTTTTGCCTTATATAATGCGGCATCAGTTCTTTTCATAAATGAATTTTCTGAGTCATTACTGAGCAATTCTGTCAGACCTATACTTACCGTTACATGTATATTATTTGTAAAAGAAAAATTAGATATCTTTTCTCGGGCACTTTGGGCAAGTAATGTTGCTTCATCTTTTCCTGTCTGTGGAAGCAATACTGTGAATTCATCACCTCCCCACCGTGCAATAGTATCTTCCAAGCGTATACTTTTTGATATAATAGGTACTAATGCTATTAAAATTAAATCTCCAACATCATGCCCATAGCAATCATTTAAAGTTTTAAAAGAATCAATATCCAGCAGCAGCATAGATAGTGGTTCTTTCAGACGTTTTGCCCTAAATATATTTATTTTTAAATTATCATTGAAGGCTCTACGGTTATAGGCCCCTGTTAATTCATCTGTTGTTGAAATAATCATTAACTCCTCTTCAACTATTTTTCGTTTAGCAATTTCAGCAATTAATTCATCCCGTCTTGCCATTGTTTTTTGAAGATTTTCTGCCATATCGTTAAAATTTTGTGAAAGGGAACCTATTTCATCGTGTGAAGATATTGTTGATCTTATATCTAAATTCCCTTTCCCAAACTCTTTTGCAGTTAATGATACGTTAATTATATTTTTTATAGCAAGTTTACTTAAGAACAGTGCAAAAAATGAGGCTATAATTGTCATGATTATACCGGTAACTATAATTATTTGAGAGAGCTTATGTTCAGCCTCCAGAGCAACTTCATTTTCTAGATATAGAACTACATGCCAGCCTTCTCCTGTTTTTCCCTGAATATGATCAATTGATCCGGAACTTCCACCAAAGCCTATATCATCAAATCCCATAGTAATTTTAATAGGGGAATTAGCTATTAGTGTTTTTTGTCTATTTTTTGATATTATTATACTTTCACTACTTTCACTACTTAGGTTTTCAAGAATCTTTTCATTTATGTTAATAGAGAGGGGCTTAACATCCTTTTCACAGAGGACTAAACCTCCTACCCGTACAATCTGCATCTTGCCTGGATTTCGATTAGAATAATTTTGAACAACTTCAGTTAAGGAACTCATAATATTTATATTACATTTTAGTATACCTATTAATTCATTATTATCCATAATAGGAATGACTATTCCAATAACATAACCTTCAGCACTGTTATCATAACCCCGGTCGTCAAGAAATATTTTACCTTTACCCTCATTATAAGCTGCCTGCCACCAATATTTATTGGCATGAGATAAAGTTGTAAGTTTTGCTGTAGTGGCAATCATTACACCATACCGGTTTGTTAGAAAAATTTCTCCATACTTACCCGGTATTATAATCTGCTGGGACTTTAAATACTCTGCTACTGTATTAGTCATATGTTGCTGTATAAACTCATTTTTTATATCCGATGTTTCTTTCCAACGTTCGTTCAGTATATTAATCTGTTCTTCTTGTTCTTGATCTGATAATAATGAAAATTCAGCATTGCTGTCTTTAAGTGCATTTTTGATAAGTGGTGGTGTAGAAATTGTTTGGGCTATTTGTATATTATCAAAAAGGTTGGAGTCTATATGAAGAGATACTTCTTGCGATATACCTTTTAGTCTGTTTAATTCTCTATCAATTACAATTCTACGACTTTGAAAATCGAAAACCAGAGAGATTACTAATAATATGACAATTCCAAAAACAATCATTACTATAGAAGTTTTATACTTAAGTTTCATGTTATCCCCTGCAAAATTTATTATACATTATAGCATACAATTAATAATTTCAAATATATTTGTAAATAGGTATTATTTATACACACAAGTAAACAGCTCTCATATGATTAACATTATATTTCTTATTGATATCTAATACTTTTGAAAATCAACTTAAACAACCTTAACACTAAAAATTAATAGAACTGATTTATATGCTTAATCTTTATTGAGCCGTTCTATAATAGCAAGTGCTTTTACTATGCCATTTATTTTATATCTAAATAGTTTTTTCCTCTAAACCTCTAAATAGTTTTTTCCTTTAAAAGGAATTGAGTAACAAATAGTATTGCAGTATATTTTATATACATTCGGAGGATATTACTCTTATGGCTATAAAAATTGATTCATCTGGTTTAAGCAAAGAAAACACATATAAAGAAAGTTTCATCACCTACTCTTGTAATTGCGATTCACATTCGATTGCAAAATTAGATTGGTTTTTTGAGATTGTGCAAGAAGTTGCGGCATATCACGGGGCTTTATTAGAATGCTCTATTTTTGATTTAAGAAAATTAGGCCTTACTTGGGTAATATCTCGTGAAAATATAGTAATTAATAAATATCCGAAATGGAGAGAAAAAATAATTCTCGAAACTTGGGCTGAAAAGCCGTTCAGAAGAGTTTTGTTGCCAAGAATAATTGAAGCTAAAAATGAACAAAATGAATTATTATTTAGAGCTACTACTCTTTGGGCAATTATTGATTTAAAAACTAAAAGACCCATCGACCCAAATGAAATCCTAAATAAATTTGGATTTCCTCCAAAAACTTTAGAAAAAAAATTCTATATCCATAAAAGGGAATTCTTCAATGAAGAATATCCAATAATAGGTAATATAGCTCCTAATATTAACTACTTTGATACTGATTCCAACAAGCATGTAAACAATATTTCTTATTTAAAATGGACACTACAATCCTTACCAAATTCATTCAGGGATAAGTACGTTACTAAAAATATTGATGTTTCTTGGTTAAAACAAACTTTCATCAAAGACAAAGTTAAATTAATCACAAATAGTGAAAATCCGAATGCCTTAGAAGATGAAAATCCAATTTTCTATCATAAACTTGTAAGAGAAGACGTAAATGGGAAAGAGCAAATCGTCTTTGAAGCTAAATCAATTTGGGAAAAAAGAAATTAATAATGTGGTGGCTTTCTACTTGGAAGTTCTGAATTTTCATTTTCTTCCATAAGCTGTGACACTTTTCTCTCAAGTTTATTAATATGATTATTCATTATCCCAATTTCTTTTTGTTGTTTAATTACAATTTTATTTAGTTGAGATACAGTCTCTTCGGCATAGGAAATCTTTATTTCAACTTCTTCTATTGATCTTTCAAGCTTATTATTACTCATAAAAGGCCTCCTAAATGTTTTTCTTATTTATATTTAATGTATAACTAAAGTAATTTCAAGTCAATTAATTATTCTTAAGGCTATACTAACCGTTATTTTTTAAAATTCCTAAGGATGTTATATAAACACTTTAATACTTTCTAAAATTAAAGCAATATAGGGCAAGTGTCATTTACTGTAAAATATTCAATTTATACAAATATTAGGACATATTACACTTAGAAAAAAAATTATTATTTTCATAAATTATCTCTAATTCCAATATTTTCTAGTCACTCGTAGAAAAAAACACAGAAATTCTATTTCTATCCATCTTTTGTGTTGTTTTTTTGTTGCATTTTTTTCTATTTATGGTATTGTATAACTGTTGCATTTAGTTGCATAATTAATAGTTGGAGTATATTTATGAAAGGTGAACGCGTTGCTCAATTAGAATTGTTACTTCTTTCTCATCCTGAAGGTTTACGTAGAGCTGAAATAGCTCGAAGACTTGGAGTACATCGATCTACAATAAGCAGATATGTTTCTGAGCTAAATCAATATATCGATATTTATGAAGAAAATAATTTACTAAAAATTATTAGTGATAAAAATAATGATGAAAATATAGCCTTAAGTATATATGAAAGCTTAGCCTTTAATATGTCTGCGGAAGCTATTGCTAAAAATTCAGAATACCAAAACCCTCATTTAGCCTCAGGGTTAAGAAAAATAGCATTAAATATGAGATCATATGCTCCAAAAATTAGTGATAATATTGTTCAATTATCTGAAGAAATTGACAAATCGATACAAAAGAAAAGTGGAAATTCAAAATATAATACAATTCTTGATGTTTTAATTGACTCCTGGGTTTCAGGAAGAATTGTTAAAATTGAGCATAAAATTGATGACAAGAAAAGAGTTTCTGAAGTAGCCCCCTATTTCATTGGTTTTAGAGAAGAGGCAACAGGCAGAAATCCAATAAGTGTTACCGGTAGACTTCGTCACACTACAGAAATGATTACAATTGATATAAGTACTATTACAACAGCTATTATTTTAGAACAAACTTATACCATTCCTGACAACCTCAAACCTTTTAAAATGTCACAACAGCAAAATATGTATGAACCAATTGATGTGATTCCTTTAAAAATAAAAGTTAGCGAAGTATCTGCAATTAATGTTTTTAATAATTTAAAACATACAACACCAATTATAGAAGAAAAAGAAGATCACTTTATCTATAATTTTGATGTTGAAAACTCAATAGAGCTAATATTAAGGATAATTCAATGTGGTTCTTCTGTTGAAATACTAGAGCCAGAATCATTTAAAAAAAAGTTTTGTAAAACTTTGACTGAAATTCTTGCGGTATATCATATTAGTTGCTAATATAAATAAAAGACTACTGTCTTATAGGAGAAAAATATGAAAAAATATGAATGTGATTTATGTGGTTATATTTATGACCCAGCTGAAGGTGACCCAGACGGTGGAATAGCTGCTGGAACTGCTTTTGACGATATCCCAGATGATTGGGTATGTCCTTTATGTGGAGCAAGCAAAGAAGACTTCACTGTTTTAGACTAAAAAATATATTGTAAATCCACATTAAGAGGCTTTTATAGCCTCTTAATGTTTTGTATAATACAAATATGATTGATAAACTATTAAACAGACGCTCTCATCGAGCATTTTTAGATGAAAGAATTAATTCTACAGATATGGATTTAATTAAAAAAATTACTTTACAGGCTCCAACGGCAGGTAACTTAACATTTTACTCCATAATTGAAGTGGAATCACCAAAAATCAAAGAAGATCTTTCTATTCTTTGTGATAATCAACCTATGATAAAAAAAGCTCCTCATGTATGGGTTTTCTTAGCAGACTACCATCGTTGGTTAGAATACTTTAAATTGAGCAATACCGCACAAAAAACAAACAAAGCAATTAGAGCTCCAGGCCTAGGTGATTTTCATTTAGCGATGCAAGATACCTTAATTGCTGCACAAACAGCTACTGTTGCTATTGATGAATTAGGATATGGTTCTTGCTATATTGGTGATATTATTGAAAACTATGAAAAAGTTCAAAAATTATTAAATCTTCCACCTCATGCAGTACCAGCTGCAATGCTAATTTTTGGTAAACCAAGAAAACCATTAACAGAACCACTGGTGAGACCAGATCCACAATATATCTTTTTTAAAGATACTTATAAAACTCAAAGTGAAGATGAAATTATAGAGACATATTCTAAACATGAAGCAAGTGCTCGGGCAAAGAAAACTCTCCCCTTTGATAACACTGGTACAATTGCTGATCAATTTTATTTAAGAAAATATTCGACTGAATTTATGGATGAGATGAATAGATCAACTAAAGTCTTTATAGAAAATTGGTGCCAGGACAATAAGACTAAATAGCATAACAAATTCTATTACGGCCCTCTTCTTTTGCTTTGTAGAGGGCTCTATCTGTTTCATCAAGAGCTTTATCCCAAGATAAACCAGACTTACATTGTGTTATCCCACAACTTATCGTAATGCCTTCTACTAAACCACTTTCATCAAAAACAAGAGTTTCTACCGTCTTCCTAATATTTTCCATTAGAGTTGATATTTCTTTAATAGTTCCATCGTCTAATATAAATAAGAATTCATCTCCACCGTATCGAACTATAGATAATCTGGAATACTGATAACTTTTAAAAACTTTAGATACTTTTTTTAAAACAGTATCACCTACTTGATGCCCATATAAATCATTTACTCTCTTAAAATAATCAATATCAACTAAAGCTAAAGTACAAGCTCTTGAGTTTGAGTTTAATAAAGTATTCAAATATCT
>CAZJGS010000027.1:0-22920 GCA_964545735.1 uncultured Spirochaetaceae bacterium | reverse complement strand
TTTAAATATAACAATCTAAAATCTTTTTTAGCTATTATAGCTATAGCAATCAAACTGTCTTCAACAATTTTAATCTGTTGAATTTTAAAAATTGTTTCTATTGATTGAACGCCTTTAAAGTCCGTAGGTATTTTGGAATATGAATTATATAATAATTTTATACCGTTACTATTATTTATTTTTGAATTAACATTTATTAAAAAATAATTATCATCATTATATTTTTTAGTTCTGTAGACTACATCAAAACTATCATTATTTTGAAAGGGAAAATTAGAATCGACTTGTTTTGCCCAAAATTTATCATCTTCATGAATATATTTATATTTATTAGTATTTAATATTTCTAAAGCTTGCTTACAATCCAAATTAAATAATTCACAATAGCCTTTTGAAACTAATAAATAGTTTGTGTGGCCATCTATTATTTGAGCTACACTTATTGCAATAGGCAAATATTCTAAATTTCTTTTTTCATCTTTTGAAAATTGATATAGCATAATAACCTCCACAAATCCTTATCAATAACATATTCATTATAACACCAAGAATTCTAAACCACAATTAAATAGTAGAAATCAAACATTCTTAAATAAACTAAAATATCAGTTCTCCGAAGGTTTGTGTGGATAGGATTTTTAGTTAGGGTAAATAAAAGTACAAGAAAGTAGTTGAAAATCAAGGAGTAAATAGTTTTATTTAGTTGACTCAGCCACCTTGTCACTATTAAATATTTCGGATTCTTTATAACTATTTATAGATTTTTTAATATATTCTTTTAATGCTTCATCAACACAATATATATAACACCCTTTTAAACCACGACTCATCAAAGTCCTGTATGTATTTTTGATAATTGTATCAATCTTAATTAAGCTTTGTTGATCGTTTTTTCTAGCTTTTGCTATAAGCCCTTTTAGAGAAATATCACTTTTTGCTCTTTTAGTAAAATCAGTTACAACTTTATTATTTTTGTATCTAATATCATCACCTATAATAACGCCCACATATGAAAATTCCAAACCTTGACAGGTGTGAATACACCCCACTTGATCAATTGATCCCTTATCAATGGCATAAGGTTTACCAGCTTTAAGGTTCCATTTCATTTGAAAGTCATCAATTATTATATCAAGGTTTTCGCTATTTTCTCTCTTTTGACTTATCCAGGGCCAGCAATATCCTGCTACAATTCTAGATTTCCCATCACTTTTATTTTTCTTTTTTATTAAAGTCTCTAATTCTTTTGCACTATCAACTACTCTAAAATCATATGAAATATCATCAAGAAAATAATTGGCCGTATCTCTTATTTGGAGGGTATTATCTAACCATGCGAGGTACCCATCAGAGCCGCCACATCTAAATTGGCTTACTAATTGTGTTGATTGAATCAGGGCTTTTTCTCTATTAGCCCATTTTATAATCTCTTTGATAGATCCAATATCTTTAGATGTAACAACTTGCTCCTCATCTATAAAAAATACTGAGGTTTGGGAGGATTGGATTATTTCTTTGATTTGATTTTCACCTAAATTAGAAAAAATACCAGACTTTTCATTTAATCTATGAGCTTCATCACATATTAATAATCCAAATTTGTTTTCTTCACAATTTATGAAAGAACCAGATCCCATAAACAATCCATTTACATAGCTCTTTTTATAATTTGCACCAATCAATCTAGCGCTAAAAACGGATCTTGGAGCGCTATTTTTTGTAATATAACTGGAATAAATATTTTCATTTATTGATTGTACTAATAAATTAATAGCAACAACTGTTTTTCCTGTTCCAGGTCCGCCTTTGACTATAATTACTCTCTTTTTATTATCCTTTTGTGAAGCTCTACAAGCATTTAAGACTCTTTCGTAAACTACTTTTTGATCATCAATCATTATGAATTCAGGATTATTTTTAAGCATATTTACCAAACAATCTTGTAAAGATTTTGAAGGTTTTAAATCTCCATTTTCAATTCCCTTTAATGAAAGTAAGTTATCACCATATTTTATATGATCTTTTATAAATTGCTTTAATTGTTTTGCTTCTGTCATTCTAAAGACTGGTGCTTGTTTTATTGTATCTTCATAAACCTTATCAATTAAGGGATCATTTTCTACTGGAAAATAATTATGTAAATATGCACAAGGTTTTAAAGTTGTGTTATGACTTTGAATATATTTATTAGTATTTTTTAATAATTCAGTATAAGACCATACTTGATAACTTGGATGGGCTATTAATCTATTAGCACCACCTAAATAGGTTTCAACTACTTGATCCATACCCTCGACTTTAGTAATTGACGACCATTGCTTTAATTCAATAAAAACAAGTTCCTCATTTTTATTTTCATCGTAACCTGTAATTATGAAATCAACACGTTTTGATGTATTTGGAATATTATACTCGATTGCAATACCAGCATCATCGGGAATATCTTTATCTTGAACAATTGATTTCATAACTCTAAGAGAATTTATCCAAGAATTATTTTCAGAAGGACCAACTCGTCTGTTCATTTTCTTTTGCAGATTATTTTTTAATGTATTTACATACATTCCACTTTCCACTTCTTCAATAAAACCGACCTTGGTATTTTCATAAATTATCATATAAAGCCCTCATCATTATTAGAAGTATACTCTAATTATTCAACAGTAACACTCTTTGCCAAATTTCTTGGATGATCTGGATCATTACCTCTATTGACAGAGCAATAATAAGCATAAAGCTGAGTCACAATAACACTTAGTATAGGGGCAAAATATGCGTCAGTTTCAGGAATAGCAAAAACTTCATCAGCAACAGTATCAAAAGCATTGTTATTTTCAAAAGTTATTGCTAATACTTTAGCACCTCTGGCTTTTACTTCTTTCATATTTGATTCCATTTTTTCATATAATTTTGAATTACAACAAGTAGCAACTACAAGTGTATCTTCATCAAGTAAAGCTATAGGACCGTGCTTCAATTCACCTGCTGCAAAAGCTTCTGAGTGAGTATAATTTATCTCTTTTAATTTGAGAGCTGATTCTAGGGAAATTGCAAAATCACTTTGTCTACCAAAATAGAATACTTTTGTTTTATTAAATTGACGAGCTGCAAATCTTTGAATTTCTTCTTGTCGATCAACTATTGACTGAGCCTTAGCTGGTATAGTTTCTAACTCATCCTTTAATTTAGAGGCTAAATCTTTATCTTTTATTAATGCACAAGTTAATAAAAATATACACATAAGTTGGGTTGTAAAAGCTTTTGTTGAAGCGACAGCTATTTCAGGTCCAGCTTGAGTATACATTACATAATCAGCTTCTCTTGAAACAGTTGATCCTACAACATTTGTTATAGCTATTATTTTGACACCCTTTTTCTTAAATATTCTCATCGCTTGTAAGGTATCTGCAGTTTCTCCCGATTGAGAGATTACAAGACATAAATCATCTTTATTAATTATTGGATCTCTATATCTAAATTCCGATGCAACATCTACTTCAACGGGAATTCTAGCATAATGTTCAATTGCATAACGAGCAACAACACCTGCATGATAAGCTGTACCACATCCGACAATCACGACTCTTTTTGCAGCAGAAACTTCATCCGTCATTGCCCCTAAATCTAACTTTCCACCATATACTCTAGCTTTATAGGTTTGCTCAATTGCAAAAGGTTGTTCAAATATTTCTTTTAACATGAAATGTTCATAACCATTTTTTTGGGCTGATTGCATATCCCAGTCTACATGAGTTATATCTACATCTATCAAGGCTCCATCTTCATCATATATTTCAACTGAATTTGGGCTAATTCTAGCGACTTGATTATCTTCGAGATATTGGACTTCTCTAGTATATTCTAATAATGGAGTAACATCTGATGCTAGAAGATTATAATTTTCCGCTCTACCAATAATTAATGGGCAATCTTTTCTTGCTACTATTATGGAGGAAGGATCACTTTTACAAACTACAGCTAATGCATAAGAGCCTTCTAATCTTTTTAGTGCTTCTGTAACTGCTAATAATAAATCACCATTATAATGGAAGTCAATTAAATGGACTATACATTCAGAATCAGTTTCACTTCTGAATTTCACATTATGATTTTCAAGCCAATCTCGTAATTTACCATGATTTTCAATAATTCCATTATGAACAACAGCAATATCATTACTTATATCGGTGTGAGGATGAGAATTAACATCACTAGGTTCCCCATGAGTTGCCCATCTAGTATGACCAATACCAACATTTCCTGAAATTGGTTCCTTTTCAATTAAGTTAACTAGATTAATCAATCGGCCCTTAGCTTTTCTTATTTGAAGTTCATCTTTATTTAATAAGGCAATCCCTGCAGAATCATATCCCCTATATTCTAATTTAGATAAACAATCTAATAAAATATTTGATGCCTCTAACCCAACTTCCCCATTTGAACAAAATCCAACTATTCCACACATATATAAATCACCTTTTAAATAAAATTATACTCATTATAGCAAGAAAAATTTATTTTATGTAGTATTTATTTATCAATAATTATTTTGAATATTTTTTGTCTACTTGACTATCACGTTATGTTATAGTTTATAATTAAATCATAAATAACAAGGACATATAAATGAAAATTAATGAAGTAGCAAAATTATCAAATACCAGTGTTAGAACACTTCACTATTATGATGAAATAGATTTATTAAACCCTAAGAGTATCAATTCATCAGGATATCGAATATATGATGGTGAAAACATTAAAAAGCTACAACAAATAATGTTTTTAAAAGAAATGGATTTTTCTCTTAAAGAAATAAAATCGATATTAAATGATAAGAACTACAATGAGGAAAAGGCGTTTCTTAATCACAAAGATCTGTTAATTAAAAAAAGAAATAGATTAAACAGTCTAATAAATTTAGTAGATAAATATATACAAGGGGAAAATATTATGAGTTTTAAAGAGTTTGATATGAGTGAAATTGAAACAACAAAAGCTGAATATAAGAAAGAAGTAAAAGAAAAATGGGGAAGTACTAATGCTTATAAACAAAGCAAGAAAAGAACATCCTCTTATTCAAAAGAGCAATGGGAAAAGATTAACAGTGAAAATAATCGAATCTTCTCTTCTTTTGCCGATATTAGGCATCTAGATACAAGTTGTGAGAGGGCACAAAGTCTTGTAACAGAGTGGAAAGAATTTATCAATAAATACTATTATGATTGCAATAATGAAATCCTAAGTTCTCTTTCAGAGATGTATATCAATGATGAAAGATTTAAGAAAAATATTGATAAATTTGGAGACAATACATCAATATTTATTTCAAAAGCTATTAAGCATTATTGCAAGTAAAGAAATAATATAACCTCCTTTACTGTACTGTTATTAATTAAACAAAGAAATATTTTAAACAAGTTGCAAAATTTAAACTCCTATAATATAATGTGTGTACGTTAACGCAAAATTAGGAGATAACAAATGAAACATATTAATGATTATAACTTTTGGGTTTTAACCGGTTCACAAGATTTATATGGTGAAGATACTTTAAAACAAGTTGCAGAGCATTCTAAATTAATGGTAACTGAATTAAATGAGAGTAAAGATTTAGCTTGTAAGCTTATATATAAAGATACCCTACTTACGTCCTCAAGTATTGAAAAGACAATAAAAGAAGCCAATCTAGATGAAAAATGTGCAGGTATTATTTGCTGGATGCACACTTTCTCTCCGGCTAAAATGTGGATAAATGGTTTAAATTGTTTAAACAAACCTATGCTACAAATAAATACTCAATTTAATAAGGCCTTGCCATATAGCACAATTGATATGGATTTTATGAATTTAAATCAAAGTGCACATGGGGATAGAGAATTTGGTTATATAACAGCTAGAATGGATATAAACAGAAGTGTTATTGTCGGTCATTGGCAATCAAAAGCCTTTATAAAAAGAATGTCCAAATGGATGAGAGCTTCTGCTGCTACTACTGCTGGTAAATCATTAACTGTTGTTCGTTTTGGGGACAATATGAGAGATGTTGCTGTAACTTGTGGTGATAAAGTTGAAGCTTATATTAAATTAGGTTGGAATATTCCTTATTATGGAATTGGAGATCTTGTTGAAGAAATAAGTAGAGTTAGTGAAGATGAAATAGATAATTTAATGATGGAATATGAAAAAGATTATACAATTGTTGATCCCACAGAATTCAATATATCCCATATAAGAGAACAAGCAAAAATTGAAATCGCACTAGAAAAATTCTTAATTGAAAAAAATGCTGATGCTTTTACATCAAATTTCCAAGATTTACATGGTATGAAACAATTACCAGGACTCGCTTGTCAGCATTTAATGACTAAAGGCTATGGGTTTGCTGGAGAAGGCGATTGGAAAACTGCGGCAATGGTTAGAACCTTTAAACTAATGGGAGAAAACCTTGAGGGTGGTTGCTCTTTTTTAGAAGATTATACTTATAATTTAGAAGAAGATAATATGTTTAACTTAAGTTCTCATATGCTTGAAATTTGCCCCTCTATTGCTAAAGGCAGAGCTACAATTGAAGTCCATCCTCTAGGAATTGGAGACAAAGAAGATCCTGCTAGAATAGTTTTCACAGCTAAAGAGGCCCAAGGCTTTACAATATCTATTGTAGATATGGGTTCTAGAATGAGAATTGTTGCAAATAAAGTCCATATTATTAAAAGTGATAAAACTTTTGATAAACTTCCTGTAGCTAGAGTTTTGTTATCCCCAAAACCAAATTTTATTACAGCCTCTGAATGTTGGATTCTAAGCGGTGGTGGTCATCATAATACACTTTCTACACAAATTGATTTAGAAACCCTAGAATTTTGGTCTGAAATGGTTAAAATAGAATTACTAAAGATAGATGAAGAAACAACAGTTTCAAATTTTAGAAATCAAGATAGGTGGAATAGAGCATATTATGGATAAGTATCAAAAATTAAAACAAGAAGCATATTTAGCTAATTTAGAAATACCAAAACAGGGTTTAGCAATTTATACCTGGGGTAATGTCTCAGCATTTGATAAGGATTTAGGTGTTTTTGCTATAAAACCTTCTGGGGTTTCATACGAAAAATTAAGTGTAGATGATATGGTTGTTATTAATTTAAAAGGTGAACAAGTTGATGGAAAATTAAATCCTTCCTCAGATACTCAAACACATCTTCATCTTTATAAAAACTTTGAGGGTATAGGGGGTATTTGTCACACCCACTCTCCTTATGCAACAGCCTGGGCTCAAGCCATGAAATCAATTCCATTGTTAGGAACAACTCATGCAGACCACTTAGCTAATCCTATTATTTGCACCAAACCCTTGACTCAAGAACAAGTTGAAACTGGTTATGAAAAGAATACTGGAATTTTAATCTATGAAACTTTTCAAAATCCTTCCTTCGCTCAAGAAATATTAAACGTAGGAAATTACCCCTCTACTCCTATTTCACCAATTGAAAACCCAATGGTACTTGTAGGCGGACACGGTCCTTTTACTTGGGCAAAAGATGCAATATCTAGTGTCTATAATGCAAGGGTTCTAGAAGAGGTAGCTAAAATGGCGATGTGGGTAAATAGTATTAATCCAAGCTTTAAGCAGTTACCCTCTCACATTACAAAAAAACACTATGAGAGAAAGCATGGTAAAAATGCTTACTATGGCCAAAAATAATTTACCTATGCAAATCATATTTTTTGTAATATACTTCATATGAGACAAGTAAACTCTTGTCTCATTTTTTATTAAAGGAATTATATGAAAATAGCTGAAATAGCAAAAGCTGCTGGAGTTTCCGTTGGTACTGTGGACAGAGTATTACACAATAGAGGAAGAGTATCAGAAGAAACCAAAATAAAAATTGAAACAATAATAAAAGAAAATGGTTATATCCCCAATGCGATGGCAAGAAGTTTAAAAACTGGAATAAAATTAAAAATTGGGGTATTAATTCCCAACTTAGAATCTGAAAGCGGTTATTGGAATAAAATATATAATGGTTTTTTAAAAGCAGCAAAAGAACTTGAGTCCTTTAATGTAACAATTATTAAACAAGAATTTAATAGAGATATAACTAATAGTCTCCTAGAATCGGGTAACAAACTTATTGATCAAAAAGTTGATGCTATTGCACTACCCCCTGTAATTCAAGAAGAATCCAATAAATTGATTGATACACTAAAAAATATACCTTATGCCTTTTTTGATTCTTCCCTTTTTAATGCAGAACCAATAACAGAAAATCTTCAAATAGCTTATAAAGCTGGTTGGTGCGCTGCAAGATTAATGAAACTATTCACTTTAAATGCAAACAATTACGTTTGCATTCAAATGCACAATAAAGCCTATAATCAAGAACAAAGAGCTATAGGCTTTAATGATTATTTCAATAATTCAAACTCAAATATAATGAATTATGTTTGGGATAGAACTAATAATATATCTTTTACCTCTTTTTTGGACAATATAGTATTTGAAAATTCATTAATTGATGGGATATTTGTTACAAATGATGCAACGGGGTTGGTATCTAAATATTTAGCTTCAATGAATTTAGAAAAAATGCCGTGTATAATCGGATTTGACATGGTTGAAAACAATAAAGAAGAATTAATAAATGGCAATATTTCTGCCCTTATTTCACAGTCCCCCGAAACTCAAGGATATAAAACAATAATGGAAATGTTTAGAATTTTGTTTTTAAAACAAGAAAAAGAAGAAAATACTGAACCTATTAATATAAATATTATCTTAAAAGAAAATCTTCAATAAACAGTAAATAAAACCCCTTTTGGGGTTTTATTTAACTCATATTATCTTAAAATATCAACAGCTTCTCTTTCTATAGATAAACCCTGATGATAAGTTTTAAAGAATTTATTAAAGCCTTCAATATCTTTTTTGTCAGCCATAACACTAACTTTTGTAGACTTATTAAAAACATTTTCTTCTAAATATTCTTCTAGGCTAATCTTTTCATTAACAAAAGAGGCTAAGATAGCTATGCCCCAAGCACCGCCCTCTCCGGCACTAGATAAAACTGAGCAAGGAGTATTAGTTGCAGCTGACATAATCATTTGACCAACCTTTGCGGTTTTGAAAAATCCACCATGACCATTAATTTCATCAACTTTTACACTCTCATCGTCAAATAAAATATTTAAACCGGTTCTCAGTGCACAAAGAGATGTAAATAATTGAGATCTTATTAAATTTCCAACACTTAATTCACTGTTTGGAGATCTAACCATTAAAGGTCTGCCTTCAGTAAAACCTGTTATATGTTCCCCGCTTAAATATCCATAAGATAAAATCCCATCACAAGAGGGATCTGCTTCTAAAGCTTGATACAAAATAGCATCATACAATTGAGGTTTAGTTAAATTACCACCTGTTAATTTCATAACTTGGGTGAACAACTTCATCCATTTATCAATTTCACCACTACAATTATTTGAATGTGCCATAGCTGCAGGAAGACCTGTTGGAGTTGTTACTAAATCAAGTTTTTCATAAAGTTTAGATAATTCTTTTTCTAATACAATCATTGCAAAAACACTTGTACCAGCTGATACATTTCCTGTTCTCTCTTTAACTGAGTTTGTTGCGACCATACCTGTTCCAGCATCACCTTCTGCAGGGCAAAGAGGAATTTTAGACTTTAAATCGCCTTCCTTATCTAAGAGTAAAGCACCTTTATCACTTAAAAGCCCAGCAACTTCGCCTGCAACCATCGCCTTTGGTAAAATTGAATTTATATCCCAAGAGTACTCTTTTGATAAATCATCAAATTGAGATATCATTTTCTTATTATAAGATTTAATTTTACTATCGATTGGGAACATACCAGAGGCGTCCCCAACTCCTAAATTAAAGCAACCACTCAAGCAATAATGAACATACCCAGCTAGAGTATTTATTTTAGCAATATGTTGAACATGATCTTCTTTATTTAACATAGCTTGATAGAGATGCGCAATGCTCCATCTTTGAGCTATAGGAAACTCAAATACATTAGTAAGAGCTTTACTAGCCTCACCTGTTATATTATTTCTCCAGGTCCTAAAAGCAACTAATAAATCATCGTTTTTATCAAAGGCTAAATACCCATGCATCATTGCACTTATTCCAATTGCTTTTAAATCTGTTAAAATAACACCGTACTTTTCACTAACGTCTCTCTTTAATGAATGATAGCAACTAGCGATTCCCGTCCAAACTTGATCTAAATCATAGGTCCAAATACTATCTACTAAGGAATTTTCCCAATCATATCCACCTGAAGCTATTGGATTATTTTCACTATCAATTAAAATTGCTTTAATTCTAGTTGACCCTAATTCAATTCCTAAAGAAGCTTTGCCAGATTTTATTTCATCAATTACTAATTTATTTTCCATTTATATTCCCTTGTGTGTTCGTTAACGCTTCAATTATATCATATAATTATTATTAATCAACAGATTTTCTTAAATTATACCATGGGAATTTTATTATAAAAAGAGTTATTTATTAAACTATTAGCAACAAGTATTTTTTTAAAAAATATATATTTATAAATTTATAAATGATATACTAAAAAAAATTCAAAATTCAAAATTATACAAATTTCTTTATAAAAAATTTATTAAAAATAGGTGAACTAATATGAAACAATATTCAATATTATTATATGCATTAATAGCCGCTGTAGGTAATGCTATCTTTGCATTTGGACAAAAAAAGGCAACAGTTAGTAACTCTTTGCTTTTTATTGGATTAAGTGCAATTATTTGCACATTATTAACCTTTTTGTTAATGCCATTTTTTGAAAAAGAAATTGAACCCCTACAACTAATTAAAACCAATTGGCCTTGGATAATTACGAGTGGAATCGGATTATGTTTAACCTATATTGGATTTAATCTTTTGTATGGTAATTATGGAGCTAGTTCTTATATTTACTATGCTGTCCTAAGCATAATTACCACATCCATAATTGTTGGAATAATAATATTTAAGGAAAAAATAAACATTTATCATGTTCTTTCAATTTTAACAGCCTTAGCGACAATTATCTTATTTTCTATAGGAAATAAGATTGGAAAAGGCTAATTAAATAAAATTGAATCCATTAACTTTATTGCTTTTTCAAAACTCTTAATATTAAGGGATTCTTCATTAGTATGAATATTATTCATGTCTAATCCAAAAACAATACTTTTAATTGAACTACTATTTATATTATTCGAATCACCTCCACCTTGGCTTGTTAACAAAGTTGGCGTTAAGTCATTTTTTATACAGGCTTTTTTAAATCTTTTTATAACTGGTTCATCATCATTTACATGATATCCATTATAGATAATATTAAAATCACAATTAAACTTTACATTTAGTCTTTTTGATTCACTTTGAATTATTTTTAAAATTAACTCTTTCCAATGGATATACTTATTAAAAGATAGACTTCTTATCTCGGCACTCATCATTGCTTTTTCTGCTACAACATTTGTTTGTGCTCCTCCAGATATTGTACCAATATTAGCTGTGGTTTCAAAATCTAATTGCCCCTGAGGTAATTTAGTAATAATTGAAGATAATGCTACAATTGCATTAATTCCATCTTGTGGAGCTAGTGCTGCATGAGATGGTTTACCAATAACTTCAAGATTGTAAATAACTTTTGTAGGAGCTTGATTAATTGCAGTTCCAACTGCAGTTTCTCCATCTAAGTTATAATTATATTTTGAATCAATAATATTAAAATCAAGAATTTTAGTACCTAAACAACCTAATTCTTCTTGAACATTAAATAAAACTTCCAAGCCTCCGTGAAGTTCTGGATTTTTTTTAGCTTTTATTGCCATAATCATTGCAATTGCTACCCCCAACCTATCATCTCCACCTAGGACATTTTTCCCGTTAGATTTCCAGATATTTCCACATTTTACAATCTCAATAGGCTTGTTGTGATTAATAAACACACTGTCCATATGGCATGATAATAAAACTGAATCTTTATTGGATGTACCTTTTATTTTCATTAATATTGGAGCACAATTTCCACCCTCAGGGATAAAATCTTCTAATGCTTGAAAATTGATTTCATTTTCTTGTGCAAATTTTATTATATATTTAGAAACTTCATGCTCCCTCTTAGAGGGAGCATTTATAGAAATCAAATCTTCTAATAATTTATTAAAATTCATGGGCTTTTTTTTCATTTAAAATCACACAAGCATCTAGAGCTGCTTTAATACATTTTTTTTCACCAACAAAGAATAATTTTTCTTTCTCTTCTAATGTTGGTTGTTTTTCTAGATAGATATTTGAATCTGTTGAAACAATAGCTCCAGATTTTACACCTCTTTTACTACCAATTATAAATAGAATTGAAGCTTCTTGTTCTGCCGCCATTACACCTGCATCTGTTAATAGTGTATTTAATTCCTTATCTTGAACATAGTATGCATCTCTAGAGAAACCAATTCCAACTCTATATTCAACAATTTGGGTTTCAACAGCTTTTACAAGAGCATTAGTTACATCTAAACTTGCAACTGCAGGAAAAGGAGCAGGTAAATATACCATTGAAGTTCCCTCCCCTCTATAGGAAGCGTTAATTACAACAGGTGTTCCAATTGGAACGCCAGGTTGTCTACCGCCAGCAGAGCCAACTCTAATAAAAACCTTAGCTCCAAGTTTTATTAATTCTTCTATAGCAATAGAGGCAGCTGGGCCTCCAATACCCGAAGAACAAACAGTTATTTTTGTGCCTTTATATTCTCCTGTATAGGTTACATATTCTCTATTTTCAGCTAATTTTTCTGCATAATCCATTTGATCAACAATTCTTTTTACTCTTCCTGGATCTCCAGGTATAATTACATAGGGAGCAATATCTCCTAGGCCACAACGGATATGTTTTAATATTTGTTTTTTTTCAGTCATTTTTTTTTCTCCTACTATTTTTCAATAATTATTTTATCACTTGGAATTGAGAAATAAATTTCTCTTGAGTTTTGTAACTCTACATTTGGAGCAATAGCTCTAATTTCAGTTTCTTCAAAAGTTAAAGCAAAACTACTATTATTACCTTGATAATTTGCATAGTTTAATTTTGCGGCTAAACTAGTTTCATTCTTCATATTACTTATAATTGTGTCATCCGGTCTGAAAAACAAAGAAACACTTTGTCCTTTTTTTAAACTTTTTACATCAAAATGTTGTTCACGATCTATCATAATTGTTGTATTAGATACTTCAACAAACACTTCATTTGCATCATTAACTTTAATAAATTTAGCTTTGAGCTCATTATCAAATCCAACAAATTTAGCAACAAATCTTGTGGCCGGTTTCTCATAAATTTCTTTTGGAGTACCCATTTGTTCAATATTACCTTCATTCAATACAATAATTTTTGATGATAAACTTAGAGCTTCTATTTGATCATGAGTTACATAAATCATAGTAATTCCTAATTGATGTTGTACTCTACTTAATTCAGCTCTCATTTCATCTCGTAATTTTGCATCCAAATTTGATAAAGGTTCATCTAATAACAATAAATCAGGTTCAATAACTAAAGATCTAGCTAAAGCTACTCTTTGTCTCTGGCCTCCAGATAGATTTGCAGGAAGTCTTTCTTCAAATCCAGTCAATGATACCAGTTCTAAAATATTATTCACTTTTTCTTTAATTATCTCTTTAGCAACTTTTCTTCTTTTTAACCCGTAGGCAACATTTTCATATACACTTAAATGGGGAAATAATGCATAAGTTTGAAAAACCAATCCTATATTTCTCTTATTTGGTGGTAAATTTGTTACATCTTTTCCATCAATAATAACCTGTCCTTTTTCAGGAGATATAAATCCCGAAATAGTTCTTAGTGTTGTAGTTTTACCACAACCTGAAGGTCCCAATAATGATACTAGTTCGCCTCTTTCAACCTCTAATTTGAAGTCTTTTAGAATAGGAGAACCCTTTACGTACCCTGCGTTTATTTGTTTTAATTCTATATAAGCCATAATAATTCTCCTCTACATGTACTTTGAAATACCTAAGACTTTTTCTGCAGATTGCACAATAATTATAGTTAAAATAATAATTAAACTTGATAGTGCAGAAATTGTTGGATCATAATAATATTCCATATAAACTAACATCTGAATTGGTAGTGTTGATACTCCAGGACCTGTTAGGAATAATGAAAGTGGAACGTTATTAAAGGATGTAATAAAAGCCAAAATAAATGCTGCAGCGACTCCGGCTTGGATATTAGGAAACACTACTCTAAAAAATGCGCCGAGAGGGTTTGAACCTAAACTAACAGCTGCTTCTTCAACACTAAGATCAAAATTCCTCAAACTAGCAGAAACAACTCTTACCGTATATGGAAATAATATAGCTGTATGTCCTAAATATAATCCTAAAGTGATTGGAACATGAGCAACATAAATAAAAAATCTTAACAATGCAAAACCAATTACTAACCCTGGAATAATCGCAGGAGAGGAGAAAATTAATTCAACAAAATTTTTGCCTTTATATTTATATCTAACATTAGCATAAGCAACAGGTATTCCAATTACTAAGGCTGTAAATGTAGCAGCAATACCAACTTTTAAACTTATCCAAAAGGTTTCTCTAAACATATCGATGGAAAAAACCTTTTCATACCATTTTAGTGAAAACCCTTGTGGTGGAAATCTCATTACGGCAGTTTCATTAAAAGAAGAAAGAATTATTACGATAAAGGGCCCAATTAAAAATACTAAAACTAGGGCAACAATGAATATTAAAAATTTTGATTTTTTCATGCCATATTCCTTGGTCTAAATGCTCTAATTCCATTATATAAAATTAAAGTTGTAATTATCATAATAACAGCAATTACTGTTGCTGATTCCCAATTCATTAGTACTAGTGCTTGTTCTCTCATTAAGGTTGATAATGTTAATACATTTGCACCACCTAATATTGCAGGAGTAACATAGGCTGTAAAACAACCTGTAAATACTAGAGTAACACCCATTATTAATCCTTCAAAAGATAGTGGAACAACAACTCTGAAGAATACCCCAATTCTATTAGAACCTAGCGATAAAGCGGCTTCTTCGACTTCACTATTTACATTTTCTAATGAAGAGCTAACAGTTAATATTAGTATTGGCATAAATAACTGTAATAAACCTAATACTATTGCTGTTTCTGTATAAAGAATTCTCATAGGCTCTGCTATAATATGTAAAGTTGTTAATGTCTCATTAACAATTCCAAATTTTCCTAAAATAACAATCCAAGCATATGTTCTTGCAACTGGGCTCGTCATTAAAGGTAAAATTACTAAAGTTGTTAATATTGATTTCTTTTTTGATTTTAACTTTGATATGTAATATGCTGTTGGATAACCAACAAGAACAGCTATAGGAGTGACTATCAAAGCTATTCTTAATGTTCTTTTAAATACTAATTGAAATTGAGCATCTACTAAAACATCAAAATACCTAGATAGTGTTATTTGATTATCAACACCTCTAAAACTTTCCATTAAAACATATAGCAAGGGTAAAAAGAAAAAACACAATAGAAATATAAAACCAGGTCCTGCTAAAAGGATCAGTGTTTTTCTTGATTTAAGTGGATTCATAATACCTCATAAACACAAGCAGATTTCTCTGCTTGTGTTATTTCTAATTTAATTAATCCTTATTTTGAAAAAATGCTATTCCAACGAGCAATCCATTCTGCTTGATTAGCAGCAATTTCTGCTTCATCAAAGAAATATAGGCTGTTAACTAATTCATCACCATAGGCTAAATTAGCAGCAATTTCTGCTGGAAGTTCAATATCAGTTCTAACTGGAGAATCAACTTGATCTAATGCTTCATTTAATTGAACATCATATGAAAGCAACCAGTTAATAAATTCGTTTGCTAAAACTTCATTTTTTGTTCCTGCTCCAACTGATGCAACAGAAAATGTACCAGGTAATCCTTCAACAGGAATTACTTTAGCTACATCTAAACCAGAAGCATCAATACTTCCCCAAGCAAATGAAGAGAAAGGTGCGATATAAACTTCTTCTTGGCTAATTAATGTATTTAATTGTGAAGATCTACCATAGGCTGTAACTAGATTTGGAGCTAACTCTTCAAGTTTCTGCCAACCTACTTCAGTATCATTAAAGTCACCAGTATAGGCTTTAGTTAACATATAAATAAAAGCAGGACCATAAGTTGTTGTAATAGTTGGAATAGAAACTGTTCCAGCATATTTAGGATTTAATAAATCTTTCCAACTTGTAACTTCATCACATTTATCAGTTCTATAAAATAGTCCTAAATTTGACAATGAATAACCAACACCATATTGACCACCAATCGGATCTCGTGCTTTGTCCATAATTTGATCTAAATTAGTTAATAGTGTAGGATCGTAGGGTTTAATAACACCTTCTTCTTTTGCTTTGAAAGTATGAGATCCAGCAAATAAAGCAACATCAATAACAGGATTGCCTTTTCTTGCAACCATCTTTGTTAATCTATCAGAATTATTTCCTGTTTCTACAACAATTTCACAACCATATTTTTCTTCAAAAGGTGTAATAATATTTTTTTCTAAAATATCCATATTATAACCCCACATAGAAACTGTTAAGGTTTTTCCTTCATATGGTCTATCTACACTTACACTTTCATTACTACCCTGGGCAAACAAATACCCAAAAGATGCTAATAACATAACACACACAACTAATAATTTTTTCATATTCTTCCTCCATAATGTTAAACGCTTAACTATATAAAAACACAACAATAATAGGTTGTCAACGTTTTTTTACATAATTTTTCATTTATTTGTTGACAACCATATCTTTATATGTAATTAATTAGTTAATCGCTTAATCAAATTAAAAGGTAAAATATGGGAACTTTAAAAGATATAGCAACAGAAGTAGGTATTTCTCCAGCTTCTGTTTCAATTTATTTAAACAATAAAACAACTAATCGTGTAAGTGATAACACTAAAAAGAAAATTGATATCGCTGTAAAAAAAAATAATTATAGTGTCAATATTTTTGCAAGATCTCTTGCAACTTCTAAATCTAAACTAGTTGGAATCCTTTTACCAACCGCTGAACCATTTTTTTTAAATGAATACACAAACGAATTACTCTCAGGAATACAAAGTAAACTATCTGAATATGGATATGGAATTGTCTTTCTACCTGCAAGTTCTTCCTCATCTGTTGAAGTAATTGAAGAACAATTAAAAAGAAGTGTGGGCTGTGATGGTTATGTGATTTTCTCAACTGGATTTTGTAGCAAAAAACAAATGGAAGAAAATGTTCGTAATGTCGGCAACCTAGAACTTCCATATGTAACTCTGAATATACCTAGATTAGATAGTGATATTAATCAAATATTAATTCCAGCTATACATTAT
Organism: uncultured Spirochaetaceae bacterium; assembly: GCA_964545735.1. Classification (GTDB taxonomy): domain Bacteria; phylum Spirochaetota; class Spirochaetia; order Sphaerochaetales; family Sphaerochaetaceae; genus Pleomorphochaeta. Next base: position 5,456 of record CAZJGS010000027.1, on the reverse strand, counting down.
CCAAAAGGTATTGAATATTTAATTTCCAAAGGTCATACAAAAATAATAACGCTCCTTGGTAGGACAAATGGTTATAATTCTCAAATATTATATGACAATACTATAAAATTATATTCAGAATTAGGGCTTAAAGATAATATAAATAGAATTTTCTTTGGCAATTATGAAGCCTTTGCTACTCAAACCATAATACTAGAATCCTTAGGAAAAAATAGCGACATAACCGCAATCTGCTGTATGTCAGATATAATGGCAATTGCCGCAATTAATGCTTGTAAGACACTTGGATATAAAATACCAGAAGATATCTCAATAATTGGAAGGAACAATTCACAAGTTGCAAAACTTGCAAATCCTACTTTAACCACAGTTGATTTGATGATGCGACAATCCGGCAGAACAGCCGCATCGCTTCTCCATGAATCCATAAAAGGTGAAGAGACTATTCAACAAATTTGTATAAATGAAAAAATAATTGAAAGAAATTCAGTAAAGGATTTAAAAAATGAAAGTTGATTTAATTATCAAAAATGCGAATATATTTAACGTATTTTTAAAAAAATGGGTTTTTGGAGATATTTCAATATTAGATGGTAAAATCTTATATGTAGGAAATAGTGAAAGTGTAAATTTATTTTCTGATAACACAATTTCTGTAAATGGAAAATATATTATTCCTTCCTTTATTGATATCCATATGCACATCGAAAGTTCTTTTTGCACTCCCAAAATATTTGCCTATGAAGCTATCAAACATGGGATTACTACAGTTGTAGCCGAGCCTCATGAAGTTGCAAATGTTTTTGGAAGAGATGGAATTTCTCAAATGATAGAAAAATCTCGTAATTTACCAATAGATATTTATTATGGATTACCTAGTTCAGTACCATCAACATCAAATAACATTGAAAATAATGGTGGTGAAATTACTGAAAAAGATATTACATATTTAATAAAAACCTATGATGAAATCATATGCCTTGGTGAAGTAATGCAATATCGCAATTTTATTAATAATTTTGAAGAATTTGCCATCAATAAAAAATATGACAAAACTACAAAATTAATAAAAACAGTAAAACAAGAAAATAAACTCTTTGCAATTGAAGGACATTGTCCATCAGTTGTTGATTTAGATCTAGCTTCAGTTCTATTTTTTGGAATAAATTCTGACCATTGCTTACAATCTCCAAACAGTATGATAAATAGATTTGAGCAGGGAATGTTTGTTCAATTACAAGAAAAATCAATTACTAAAGAAAACATTGATTTACTAAAAGATGGAGATTTTACTGGTCTATATAGTTTTGTTACCGATGATTGCCCACCAAATATTTTTGTTGAAAAAGGACATCTCGATTATATCTTTAGAAAAGCAATTGCGGTAGGGCTTTCTTTTGAAAAGGCTATAATTGCTTCATCGTATGCACCAGCAAAAAGAATGTGTTTTAGAGATAGAGGGGCTTTGGCTCCAGGTTATTTAGCTGATTTTCTAATTATAGACAAATTAGATGAAACCTTTAATATTGAATCCGTTTATAAAAATGGAGTAAATATAGATACTGAATATTTATCAAACCATAAGAAAAAAACTATAAAAATAGCTTTCCCTAAACATTTTTATAATAGCATGAATGTACATGAAAATTTTGAAATAAGTAATGCTTTAAATATTAAATATACTAAAAATAAAATTGTAAAAACAAAAGTTATGCGAAAAAATAGTATTTCAACATATACACAAATAGCATATAAAGATTTCAATATTATTAATAATTTCGTAGATTGGGAAAATCAAGATGTTAATCTAGTATTATCAATTAACCGCTATGGGAAAAAAAGTTATGGCGTTGGGTTTATGGATGGAACTCAAATTACTAATGGAGCCTTTTGTTCAACACATGCTCATGATAGTCATAATATTTTACTATTGGGCGATAATAAGCAGGATATGATAATAGCATATGAAAGAGTGTTAAAAATAAAAGGCGGAATGGTATTTGTATCTGATGGTAAAATCCTTAGTGAAATTGCATTAACTGTTGGAGGTGTAATTTGTGAAACTGAAATGGATGTTTTATCAAGACAAATAACTCAAATTCAAAATCAATTAGTAGAACATGGAGTAATACACCCAAATCCATTAATGAGTTTATTGACCTTATCATTACCTGTAAGTCCAAGCCTTAAAATTTCTGATAAAGGTTTAATCGATGTTGAAACACAAACTTTAACTGATCTTTTTTTATAAAGGAAAAGGCTAAGAACAAATAAATGTCCTTAGCCTAAACTAAAATAAAATTATAATTTTTATAACATGGCTTTACATGAAGCTACAATATTTTCAACAGTAATACCATTTTTAAGTAGTAAACGCTCATAAGGGGCTGATTCACCAAATTGATCTTGAATACCAATTCTCTTAAATTTACAGCCACCAGTTTCTGCAACTACTTCAGCTACAGCACTTCCAAGACCATTAATAATATTATGATCTTCAACAGTGACAATACCTTTAGTTTCTTTAATAGCTTTAAGAATTATATCTTTATCCAAAGGTTTAACGGTATGCATATCGATTAGTCTTACAGAAATTCCTTCTTTTTCTAATTGCTGAGCGGCTAATACACCTTTAGAGAGAATATCACCTGTACAAATTATAGTAACATCACTTCCTTTGTTTAATTCTACAGCTTTACCAATTTCTAATTCATCATCACTATTATATATAGAAGGAACTGCATCACGAGTAAAACGTAAATATACAGGACCATCATATTTTGCAGCAGCTTTTACCAATTTAAAAGCTGAATCATAATCTGCAGGGGCCACAATAGTCATATTAGGAATAGTTCTAAAAATCCCAATATCTTCAATTCCTTGGTGAGAGGCTCCATCACTAGCAGGAGTAAATCCACCATGAGAGCAAGCTATTTTTACATTTAATTGAGGATAACAAACTTCTTGTCTAATTTGCTCTAACATCCGCATGGAACCAAAAACAGCATAGGTAGTAACAAAAGGAATTTTACCAGTTGTAGCAAGACCCGCAGCAACACCTAGTGCATTTTGTTCTGCAATACCAACATTAACATGTTGATTAGGGTATTGTTGACTAAAAGGAACTGTTTTACAAGATTTTCCGATATCACAATCAACTACATATATATTTGAGTCATTAGCAGCTAATTCAAGCATTGCTAGACCATAAGCTTCACGAGTAGCTTTACCTTCTCTTATTTTCATAATAAGCCCCCTTTTACTTGTTCAAGTGCCATTGCTAATTGCTCATCATTAGGTGCAACTCCATGCCAACCTACAACGTCTTCCATAAATGAAACACCTCTACCTTTGGTAGTCTGTGCTACAATTGCATGAGGTTTTTTAACATCTGATTTTCTAATAATATCAAAAGCTTCAGTAATTGCTTCCATTTTATGACCATCAATTTCTTGAGTTTCGCATCCAAAAGCTTCAAATTTCTTTTTTATATCTCTTGAAGGCATTACAACATCACAAATATTATCGTTTTGTAATCTATTTCGATCTAAAATAACAATTAAATTATTTAATTCATATTTACTTGCAGTTTCTAATGCTTCCCAAATTTGGCCTTCATTACTTTCACCATCTCCGATTACACAGAAAACTCTATAATCTTTATTATCTCTTTTTGCAGCTAAAGCCATACCAACAGCAACCGACAAACCTTGACCTAAAGAACCTGTTGAAATATCAATTCCAGGACATCTTTTCATATCAGGATGACCTTGTAAAATTGATCCCTCTTCTCTTAAAGTATAAATTTCTTTATATGGAAAATATTCTTTTAAAGCTAAACAAGAATATAGTACGGGACATGCATGTCCCTTAGATAATACAAATCTGTCCCGGTCTTCCCATTTAGGGTCTTCTGGTTTTATTTTTAACTCATCAAAATATAAAGCAGCTAAAATATCAGCAGATGAAAGTGATCCACCTGGGTGTCCAGCTTTTGCTTTATGAATCATAGTTAGAATAGTAGTTCTAACCTCAATAGCTTTTTCCTTGAGAAATTCAATAGAATTATCCTGTCTCATGGATATCCTCCTTAAAAAGAATACAAAGTTTTATTTTTTTACTAAAAATACTATAACATACAATATTTATCCTGTCATTAAAAAAATTCTGTATACAAGATTTTTTTTCTTGACTTTTCTCTTTTATCTTATAAACTGTATATAAGAGGTAATCTATATGAAAATTGTTGTACTAGATGGTTATACATTAAACCCGAATGACTTGAGTTGGAAAAACTTAGAAGCTTTGGGTGAAACTGTAATTTATGATAGAACTGAAAATGAAGATATAATTTCAAGAATTGGGGATGCAGAAATTATATTAACAAATAAAACCCCATTAAAAGAAGAGACCCTTAAAGCTTGTCCCAACCTTAAATATGTTGGTGTTTTAGCTACAGGGTATAATGTTGTCGATATTGATAATGCAAAGAAACATGGAATTGTAGTTTGTAATATTCCTACCTATGGAACTACTGCCGTAGCCCAGTTTGTTTTTGCACTTTTACTAGAATTATGCCATAGAGTTGGACACCATAGTCAAAGAGTAACTGAGGGAGCTTGGTCCTCTAGCATTGATTTCTGCTTTTGGGATTATCCTCTAGTTGAATTGTATGGTAAAACAATTGGTATAATTGGATTTGGTAGAATTGGTCATCAAACTAGCTTAGTAGCTAGAGGCTTTGGTATGAAAGTATTAGCCTTTGACTCTTATATAAATAAGGAATGGGAAAAAGAAGGCGTTAAATATGTGTCTCTTGATCAATTATTAAAAGACAGTGATGTAATTTCTCTTCATTGCCCACTATTCCCTGAAACAGAAAAAATAATAAATGCTAACACTTTAAGCAAAGCCAAAGATGGCGTCAAAATTATAAACACATCCAGAGGTGGTTTAATTGATGAAGATGCCCTTTACAAAGCACTTGAAAGTGGAAAAGTAAGTGGTGCTGCTATGGATGTTTTAGCAGTTGAACCTCCTGTTGGACCTAATAAACTTTTCACACACCCAAATTGTATTATAACTCCTCATATAGCTTGGGCACCTAAAGAAAGTAGGCAAAGGCTTATGGATATTGCCGTAGATAATGTTAAACAATTTATTAACAAGACTCCTAATAATGTAGTAAATAAATAATACTATTCTAATATTTTTTAAATTTGCCAAAGTATATTTTATATATTTTGGCATTTTTTATGTATCTTAAATAAAAAAAAGGCCACAACTTATCTTGTTTGATTGGTAATGAAAAGCCTCAACTAGATTCTCTAATTTTAAGAACGGAGGGTTATTTATCAATAATTATCTAATAACATTACCAACCAAATCTCTTATTATAAGATCCTATTGTAGAAACAAAACTAAATATAAAAATGTTGCAAATATTTTTTGGTTTT
>CAZJGS010000026.1:0-23122 GCA_964545735.1 uncultured Spirochaetaceae bacterium | reverse complement strand
AAAATAAGATTTAATACGATTTAAATAATTTGTTTGAAAGTTATCTTAGTAATAACAAAAAACATATATAACTGAAGTTTATAAAATATTGGAAAACCTGCAACAATGAAAAATGGCTTATATTATATTTGAAATTACTTTCACTAATATATTATAAATAAAATGTATCATCTTTCTATTTTACTTTTATGATTTACTTATTTATATCTTTTAATGCAGGGTATAATTTTTTAAATTTTTCAAATTTATCTCGATAATTTTCAACTCTTTCTAATTGAGGTATATAAACTTTTTTGTCTTTTTTAGATAACATATCCTCTATAAAAGTTTCATATGAATTAATAATACCTTTTTCAATTAATACAGAACTTATTAACGATATACTTGGAAGATATTCACTGTCACTATATACAGTAACAGGAACTTCAAAAATATTTGCAAATATTTGATTCCATGCAACAGTTAAAGCTCCACCACCAATCAACGATATAACTTTAGCAGCAACTCCAAGTTCTGCAATACCCTGCTTTAGAGAATAAGCCACACCTTCTAAGGGACTTATCACTAAATCAATCAATGAAGTTGATGGTGTCAATCCAAAATAACTTCCTCTTATTGTAGAATCGGCTATAGGATATCTCTCACCTACTAAATAGGGTAAACAGATCAAATCAGTTTCATAATCAATATTTTTATCTAGCAATTCATCCATTGAATTATATTTTGAATCATCTTCACTGAATATCATTTTGGTGATCCATTTATGAACCGATGAAGCATTCAGAATTGGTATTACATTTATATAATAGCCTTCATTAATTGCACATAAATTAAAAACACCCTTTTTAGGGGACTTTCCAATATTGGCCAGCCATCCACTTGTACCTAAATTAATATTTATTTCATTCTCTTTAATAATACCACTTGCTAAAGTTGTAGCACCACCATCACCTGAACCTGCAAATACAGTTAAAGACTTATTCAATCCAAGTTCTTCTGCTATATTTTTTTTTACAACGCCTACAACTTTTCCGCATGAATAAATAGTAGGTAACAGATTTTTATCAATATCAATTGATGATAAATATTCTTTTTTTCTAATATCCATCATCCCGGTTGTGGATAGAGTTACTGTATCAGCTATAGCTTTATCTGTTAAAAAAAGGGTTATATAATCTTTAGGTGAGAATAAAATCTTTTTTGTTAGATCCAGTATTTCTGGATTATTATCTTTCATCCAATACATTTTTAATAAAGGGATTGACCCATTCATTTTAATTGTAGTCTTCTTACTTATTTCATCAGATACCTTCGATAGATAATTAGCACCTCTTTGATCATTATACAGAATTGCATTTGTAAGAGATTTATTATTTTCATCAATAAAGATTAAATCTTGCATTTGCCCAGAACAAATTATTGAAGAGATTTCATCTCTTTTTTTATATGATTTTATTAATTCTATAAATACATCTTTCCATTGATCTGGTGATTGCTCAATAAACTCTCCGTTAAAAAAGGTGTCAATATTTATTTTTTGTTTATATAGAATTTCACATCTTTCATTTAAAACCACAAACTTTATAGCAGTTGTTCCAAAATCAAAAGTAGCTATTTGCATGATTCCTTACTCCTAGAAATATCAATTAAAAAATTAAATAATTTTTCTTTTGATATATTATATCTTTTTAATAATTCAGTACCTATAACCGCGCCTTTAAAACCTTTTGAATAAATGATATCAAGTTTATTTTTACTGTTGAGACCAAATCCGGCAAAAGGGATCGTATTGGGATATTTATTAAGAGTATAATTTAACATTGAATCGAAATTAGTTTCACTATGATTGCTACCAGTTGGACCAACATATAATTGCTCATAAATAAAAGCAAACTTACTCAAAACCTCATCTAACTGTTCTTCACTCATTGAGGGGTTCACAAAACCAACTACATCAATATTATATTGTTTTAACTCTTCTTGAAGTTTTATTCTTTCCTCGTTAGATGCATCTGGAATGACTATAGCATCAATTACTTTATTTTTTGCAAACTCTTTATATATACCATTGTCTATAAAATCTTTTCTATATGCCATTAGCCATATTGGTTTGTGATAAAGATCTTTAACTTCTTGCCAATATTCTATAGAACTGGCTACTTTTTTATTTACCATAGAATGAGCAGTCGCTATAACTTTTCCATCGGAATATGGATTTTCTGAAGGAAAACCCAATTCCAATACATCCATAGTATCATTTGGTAATTGTTTCAAAATTTCTAATAATTCATTAGTTTTTTTATATCCAGCTAATAAGTAACCTATTAGAAAAGGAACACTGTTATTTGCTAATGCTTTATTTTTTTTTGAGTAAATATTAATCATTATTTTTATTTCCTGCTTTTTGACCAACAACAGCTAATATAATAATCAAACCTGTTAGAATATTTTGTATAAAAGTTGGTACCTGTAATATAGTTAAACCATTTGCAAGTACTGTGAATATTGCAACCCCAACAAGTGTACCTATAATGTTCGGAACACCTTCTTTAAACAAAGTAATACCAATAAAAATTGTTGCATAAGCATTTAAAGTATAAGCATCACCAGCTGTAGGAGAAGCAGAACCTACTCTAGAAGCCAATAGGACACCCGCCAAACCAGCCATCAAACCAGATATAGCAAATGCTAAAGTTTTATTGAATTCTACTTTAACTCCAGCAACTTTACTTGCTTCTTCATTTCCACCAATTGCATATAACTTTCTACCTAAAGCTGTGTATTTAGTTACATAATAAAATATAATTGCAATTATAATCATTAATATTGTAGGATATGGAATTTTCCCTAACTTAGCTGTACCTAAAACTTTAAAGGATGATGGTATATTATTAAAGATAATAGCACCACCGCTTAACCAATAAGTCAAACCATAAATCATTCTACCCATTGCAAGTGTAATGATAAAAGACATTACTTTAAATTTAGTTACTATATATCCATTAATTAGTCCCAATATGCCACTGATTAATGTTGCAATAATCAATGTCCAAAAAAAGGGTACACCTCTTATAGCTAATAAAGCTGATAGTACTCCACTGAAAGAAGCTATATTACCAATACTTAAATCAAACTCTTTTACACACATTATCAAAGTTGTACCTAAAGCAATAACTGCTAGAATCGCCATTTGACGTGTGATATTCCAAAAGTTTGTAGAGGAAAGGAAAGCTCTAGGATTTAATATTCCAAATATTATAATTATAAGAACTAGAGCAAAAAATGTTCCGTAAGCATACATGATATCTTTGAATTTGTTATCTTTTAAATTTTCCATTGAATTTACCTTTCTTCATAACAATAATGAAGGATTTTTTTTGAATCAATATTATGATTTGGAATCAGTTCATGAGTTTTACCATTGGCTATAATTAATATATTATCTGCTATTTCAAGCATCTCCTTCAAATCACTTGTAACAAAAACAATTGCCTTACCTTCATTTGCTTTTTCTCTAAGCAAGTCATGAATTTCGCTTCTTGTCATTACATCAACGGCTTGTGTTGGTTCATCGCATAAAAATACATCAGGATTGAATATAAGAGATTTTGCAAATACAACTTTCTGCTGATTCCCACCCGATAATTGAGCCACCTTTTGGTTTATGCTGACTGCTTTAATATTTAATTCATCCATTTTTTTATTAACATCTTTTGTCTCTTTTTTACTATCATAAATACCTTTTTTTACGTAGGAATCTATAATTGGCAATACAACATTGTTTTTTATGCTTCTCGTTATTACCAGTGAATGGCCTCTGCGATCCTCATGAATTAAACCAATTCCATTTTTTATGGAATTTCTTGGTGATAATTTTGCACTCTGCTTGCCGTTAAACATAACTTCACCCTTAATTATTCGTTTATAGCCATAAATAGCTTCTAATAGCTCAGTTCTTCCGCTTCCACCTAGTCCAAAAATACCAAGTATTTCTCCTCTATGAACAGAAAAAGAAGCATCCTTAACAACTTTATCGGCTGTTGCTATGTTTTTAACACTAAATATTGTTGTTCCAAATGTTTTATTGGAAACTTCAGATTTACTACTTTTCCAATTATCTGTCATCAAGGAAATTAATTTATCTTTATTGGAATCTTTGGTATTGACAGTATCAACTAATTGGCCATTTCTAAAAACAGTAATTCTATCTGTTAACGAAAAGATTTCATCTATTCTATGAGTGATATATAAAATAGCAGTTCCTGAAGCATTCAATTTTTTTATAATGTTAAACAATATAATTGTTTCTTTATCAGTTAATGCTGCTGTAGGTTCATCTAAAATTAATAATTTACAATCCGTCAGCATTGCTCTGATTATTTCAATTAAGGTTTGCTGAGGTGGTGACAATTCTCTTGCCATTTTATTTAATGGAACATCAATTCCATATTTATCCATAACTTTTTTTATTCTTTTTCCCATAGCTGAAAAATCAACAGAAACTTTATTTGCTTTTTTTTCGTATTTTAACCCTAAATATATATTTTCAATTCCGTTAAAAGAGGGAATCAAATGGCGATCTTGGTGAATAACATTGATTCCTAAATTTCTACTTTCAACTGGATTTTTAATATTTACTTTCTTACCACTTACATAAACTTCACCTTCTGTTAAGGAATACACTCCAGTCAAAATTTTAATTAATGTTGATTTACCTGCCCCATTTTCTCCAACTAATCCATGTATCTCCCCTTCTATTATAGAAAAGTTGATATCGTTTAGTGCATACATGCTACCAAAAACTTTTGATAGGTTTTTAGTTTCAACAATCATAGATACTCCTTCTATTAATAAATATCCAACCTTATTTTGGTTGGATATTTATTACTTAAATACTATTCTTTTTCTATTAATACAGCGGGAACATATTTTTCACCTTTTTCTGTTGATTCTCCATTGAGTACTTTTGTAATTTCATCTGCTACTAAAGAAGCCATTCCTTCAAAATCTTGAGCTAAGGTAGCCTTAAAATTAGTGCCTTCGTTGATTAATTTAACAGCTTGTTCATTACCGTCTACCCCAACAACCAATACTTCATCTCTACCAGCTTCTTTTAAAGCCTGTGTTGCACCAATAGCAGGTTCATCCCAAGCACAAAGAATTGCAGATATGCTTCCTTTTTCAGGATAAGCAGTTAATAAATTTTCTACAATTACCTTTGAATTATTAATCTGGTTTGGTACATCAACATGATGTTCACTGAGTAAATGAATATTTGGATATTGTTTTAATACATCTTCCATAGCATAAGTTCTCTGTACAACACCTGGATGTGGTCTATGAGTTAAATGTGAAATAGTTCCTTTTCCACCCATTTTATCAAATAAATATTTCGAAATCATCTCACCCATTTGATAATTATCACTTGATGCATTCATCTGCATTGAATCAATATATCCAGCATCACAACCAAATACAGAAACTCCAGCTTCGGAAGCTTCATTGATTTGAGATTCACAAATCTTTGGATCAACACTAACAATAACAATTGCACTTGCTCCTGAAACAACACTTGTTTCAATATCAGAAACCAATCTACTATTATCGTTTGCTGAATCATTTATAGATACATCAAAACCATTAGCAACTAATTTTGCTTCGATATATCCAATCATCTGCTTGGTAGTTACAGATGATAAATAAGGAGTACAAATTGATACTTCTTTTTTTTGATTTGCTTTTTCACTGATACCATTGGCAAATAGTAAAGACGGAACAGTTAACATTACTGCTAACATAACTAATAACAAACTTCTTTTTTTCATAATTTTTCTCCTTCAAAATTGTTGATCAACTATTTTTTTTGCTGTATCGAGGGAAGTAATAAATACATCTACTAATTCACCTTTTAATACAGCTTTAATTGCTTCTAATTTTTCATCACCCATAGCAATTGCTATTTTCTTTGATTTATTTAAATCAAGGATAGAATGTCCTAATATTTTATTTGTAATTCGGGTGTCTATCACATTTCCTTCTTTGTTGATATATGAGCAACATATATTTGCAATTGCACCTTCTTCTTTTAATATTTGAATTTCTTCCTTAGAAAGCCCACTGGCCAAAACACCTGTTGAATGAGTGGTTAAGGATCCTATTCCTAATAAAGAAACATCACAACTATTTCCCATTTCCATTATTTCATTAATTGAATCCTCATTTAATAAAGCAGTCTTTGTTGCCTCTTGAGTAAAATAATTTGGAGCATTTAATAAATAAAACTTACCATTGGTCTTTTGGGCAAATTGTTGACAAATATTATTGGCTTGCCAGGTTCTACCATTACTGGTTAGGCCACCACAAAGAGGAATGAATGTTAATCCTCTATTTTTGCTTCTATCTATTTTTTCTGCTAACATATCTACTGTTCTACCTGCCATTATTCCAACTGTTTGATTGGTTTTAACAATAATATTAAATAAGTCCTTAGAAGCTTCAGCTAATAACTGTATACCTTTATTATTATCAACCTGTCCTATATCATAAATATAAACTTCAGGAATATTAAACTTTTTGCTTATAATATTTTGGTATTCATTTTCCTCAATATTAGGATAATTAAGTTTTATTGTTACTAATTTTTCTTCTTTTGCTTTTGCAATAATTCTTGAAACTTGTGGACGTGAAATATTCAAAATAGAAGAAATTTCCTTTTGGCTTTTTCCTTTTATATAAAACATTTCACAAACTTCTAATAAATATTTAACATCATGTAGAGTATTCATAACACCTTCTAGAAATTAATTACATATGGTACAATTAATTTCATCATTTAATTAACTTTAACACAGATATTGAAATAAGCAATAAAAAAATGGCACTTAAACTGAAATAACTTTCACTTTATTTTTTACACATTTCAAATTAAAGGTAATTAGATTATTTATACAGTTTTTATATACTCAATATATTCTAATATTAAATCAAAAAATTTAAGGCAATGCTTTAATGATTGCCCCCATTATTTAGTCTAAAAAATATGCCTCAAAATTTTACAAGAGAAGGGATTTGAATTATAAAGTTAGGAAATAATAACTTAGGACTTAGCTTTTTTCTTACTCTTGATGCAAAGGGGAGGAGGAGATTAATGTAAAAGACAAGCATATGGAATCCTAAAAGTCTATTTATAGAACGATCCGCTTAAAACTTATACATAAAAAATACTAGTAAAACTTAAAATACATAGCTCTTCAGTGCAAGGAGATATATTTTGCATACTAACAAATATAGAAAACTTAAAACGAATCATTTATCAGGGGTTAAAGATAAAATTGGAAATTAGAAATCTATAAGTTAAGGAAAATCTCATGGATTTAACAAAATAATTTATTGAATTATCATAATAAAAATTATTAATTCTAAATAAGATGTTTTCGTGTTTGCTTTACACTAGTTTACAAAAAATTATTAATTTACTAAAAATAAAAAAAGACTCTCAAATAAATGAGAATCTTTAAAGTGAGCGGAGAGGGATTTGAACCCCCGACCAGTTGCGTGTAAGGCAACCGCTCTCCCACTGAGCTATCCGCCCGAGTACGTTTTGAATATATCAAATATTTCTTTATTTAGTCAACACAAATATAATAAATAATTAGATTTTTGTTTAGAGGAAGCGATAATGTATTGTTATAACGGAAGGGATAATGCAATTAATAATTAGATTTTTAGAAATTTAGATTAGTGATATATTTACCCTTTTATTGATAATGTACTAGTTTCTACATGATTTTTTTATTACAATTGAAATAAACACTCACTAAGAGTAATAAATGGGTAAGAGGTTGTATTATGAGAAGAAAATTATTTATATGTTTATTATTAATTGTTTCTTTAGTTTTTTTTATAGGCTGTAAAAAGGAAAGGGCTGTTGATAATGATATAATTAGGATAAATATAGCATCAGAACCAGATTCCTTAGATCCCTGGCTTAGTGCTGCTGTTGATACAAAAGCAATATTTAATAACGTGTTTGAAGGATTAATGAAATTTGATAGTACAGGTAATTTGTACCCCGCTATTGCTAAAAATCTAATAGTAAATAAAAAACAAGATGTTTTTACCTTTGAAATTAGAGATAATATATATTTTCACAATGGGGATCATTTAACAAGTGATGATGTTTTATATACATATGAAAATTTAGCAAATATGAGTGGCGATATTGCTGCCTCTGCTAGATATAGTTCAATAAAGAGTGTAAAAGCAATAGACAAATATACAGTTGAGATTTTATTGGATCATCCCTCTAGTGCCTTTCTTTCAACAACTACAATAGCAGTATTACCAAGAGGCTATGAAAACCAAGCGACAAAACCTATAGGTTGTGGGCCTTATAAATTTGTAGAATATAAACCCTCACAAAAAATAGTTTTAGAAAGATTTGAGGATTATTATAATAAAGATAACTTTCCAAAAATTAAAACAGCAGAAGTATATATAATAAGTGATGAAGCCTCTGCTGTAAGCGCTCTAAAATCATATCAATTAGATTTAGCCTTGGTTTCAAGTGAAAATGCTGCGCTATTAGAGGATGAGTTTAAAATTGACAGCTCTCCAATGAATATGGTAGTGCTTTGGGCATTAAATAATGATGTACCACCTTTTGATAATGAAAAGGTTAGATTAGCTTTTAACTTGATGGTAAATAGAGATGATATTATTAATGGAGTTTTTGGTGGATATGCAACAAAACTACATACCAACTTTAGCCCTATAATGTCCCATTATTACAATGAAGAATTGGATGGTTATTTTGAAAGAAATTTAGAAAAGGCCAAACAATTACTAAAAGAAGCTGGATACGAAAATGGACTCGAAATTGATATAACAGTTCCCTCTAATTATTATCAACATGTTAATTCTGCTCAAATTATTGCAAGTGAAGCAGCAAAATTAAATGTAAAAGTAAATATTATAAATGTTGAATGGGGTACTTGGCTTGAAAAAGTTTATACCAATAGAGATTATCAAAGTACTGTTATAGGCTTAGCCGGTAAAATAGATCCAAATGATATTTTATCCAGGTATGAAACTTCCTACAAAAGAAATTTTATAAATTATTCAAATATTGAATATGATAGAGTAATAGCAGCCGCAGCTAAATCAATAGATGATAGTGAAAGAGTAGAATTATATAAAAAAGCTCAAAGAATATTGAGTGAAACAAGTGCTTCTGTGTGGCTTTGTGATCCAAACAATACTACAGCTATGAGAAAAGACTTGGTTGGCTACAAATACTATCCAGCTGGCTTGATTGATTTTGCAGCTATGAGTTATGAAAAATAATAAATTGTATCTGGTAGCTATTAAGCACTAAAATATTGTATGCTTAGAATAATAAAAGAATAGGAATTGTTATGCGATATTTTTCTAAAAAATTATTAGGTGCTTTAATTACACTTTTCTTTGCATCAATTATCACTTTTTATATCTTCAATATCTTGCCAGGAGATCCTGCACAAGTAATATTGGGCATAGATGCAAGTGAAGAGCAACTTATGCAATTAAGAGATACTATGAATTTAGATTCTTCCGCTGTTTATAGATATATAAGCTGGGTAGGAGATATAGTTAGTGGAGACTTGGGTATTTCCTATAAATATCAGACTCAAGTTTCAACTCTTATAGCTGATTCTATTAAAGTAACACTTCAGCTATCGGTTTTTAGCTTAATACTTACATTATTAATTGCAATTCCTTTTGGATTGTTGCTTGTTTCAAAAAGAAAAAAGAAGAGCTTTATCCCTTTATCTATTTTGTCCCAATTGGGCATGAGTATTCCTTCTTTCTGCTTAGCTATTTTTCTAATAGCTATATTTACAGTTAAATTAAGAATTTTACCTTCAATAGGTTATGTCTCTTTTTTTGATAATCCCTGGTTAAATATAAAAAGTTTATTACTTCCAAGTTTATCCATAGCTATAGGAGCCTCTTCAATAGTTGTTAGATATTTAAATACCAGTGTACAGCAGCAATTAAAAAAAGATTATGTTAGAACAGCTTATAGCATTGGTTTGAGTGAAAGAGTTGTATTATATCACCAGGTTTTAAGAAATGCTCTTATCCCTGTAATTACGATAGTAGGTTTGATAATAGCTGATATTTTAGGCGGTAGTATTATTGTTGAAAATGTATTTTCATTACCAGGTATTGGTAAATTGATAACTTCAAGTATAACAAGTAGGGATTTACCCTTAATTCAAGCACTAGTATTATATTTGTCTTTAATAGTAGTTTGTGTAAATTTCTTAATTGATATTTTATACAAAGTTATAGATCCTAGAATAAGAATAAAGTAGAGGTAGTTTTTGAAAAAATATTTTAAAAATGCAAATTTTTTATTTGGATTTATATTTTTAACATTTATATTATTAGTAGTCTTATGGGGATTTATTGCACTTCCCTATGATATTAATGCAGTAAATATACAAGAGAGATTATTACCTTTTACAAAGAATCACCTACTAGGAACTGATCACCTAGGTCGCGATATTCTTTCTAGAATAATGGTAGGATCTAGATTAAGTCTTACAATTGGGTTTTATGTAGTCGTGTTTGGTTTTCTCCTTGGAACACCAATTGGCGCTATTGCTGGATATTTTGGTGGCTTTGTTGATGAAACTATAAAAAAACTTATTGATACACTAATGGCTTTTCCTGGAGTATTAATAGCTTTAATGCTTATAGCTGTATTTGGAGCAAGTACTAAAAATATTATAATAGCATTAACAATAATGAGTATCCCAAGATTTTCTAGAATGGCAAGAGGTGGGTATTATTCTTATAAAGATTCTCCCTTCATACTAGCAACCAAAGCTAGGGGAGCGAGTAACTTTAGAATTATGGTTATCCATATATTCCCTCATATTTCTGGTGAATTACTGGTAACTTCATCCCTTACCTTTGCAAGTGCTGTACTCTCTGAGGCAGGTCTTAGTTATTTGGGGTTAGGAATTCAACCACCAAATCCAAGTCTAGGAAAAATGGTTAGTGAAGCTCAAGCCTATATCTTACAAAAGCCCTCTTATATTATAGTTCCCGCTATATTTATAATAATTTTAGTGATGGGATTTAACTTGTTAGGGGATGGAATAAATAAAGTAATAGAAGAGGCTAAAGAAAATGAATAATAAAGTATTAGAAATAAAAAATTATTCACTCTCTCTCGATATTAATAAAAGATCGATTAAAGCCGTGGATGATGTTAATCTTCAAATAAATCAAGGTGAAATTGTAGCCTTAGTTGGAGAGAGTGGTTGTGGTAAAAGTTTGACAGCTCTTTCAATTCTCTCTCTTTTACCAGAAAATTCAAAAATCTTAAATGGAGAAATTAACTATAAAGAGGTAAATTTACTCACCCTTGATAAGACTCAACTTAATAAAATAAGAGGAAAGGATATCTCTATTATATTTCAGGAGCCAATGAGTGCTTTAAATCCTTTAATAAAGGTGGGAAACCAAATACTCCAAACACTAAAAAAACATAGCAAAGATGAAAAAAATCCCAAAGAGAGAGTATATTCTATTTTAAAGCAAGTTGGACTAGAGGATGAGAATAGAATATTTAATAGCTACCCTCATCAACTCTCCGGTGGTATGAGACAGAGAGTACTAATTGCTATGGCCTTAATTAATAAGCCTTTACTTTTAGTAGCGGATGAGCCAACTACTGCATTAGATATTACAATACAAGGACAAATATTAGATATACTAAAGCAAATGAATAAAAAACTAGATACTGCAGTTTTGTTTATATCTCATGATTTAGCCCTAGTAAAAACACTTTGTGATAAAGTATACGTAATGTATGCATCAATGATTGTAGAAAGTGGGAGCATAGAAGAAATTATACAAAACCCTCTGCACCCCTATACTAAAGCTTTGTTAAAGTCCTTGCCATCTGTCTCTCAAAGAGGAAAAAAACTCCCCTCAATAAAAGGGATTGTTCCAAAATTAGAAAATAGAATTGAAAATAGTTGTCCCTTTGCTCCTAGGTGTGAATTTGCAAAACCTATATGTTTTAGTGAAAAACCAAAATTAGAAAAAATGAATAACAGTTTTGTTAGATGCCATTTAGCAAAGGAGATTAATCAATGAGTTTAATAAAACTTGAGAATGTTTCTTTCTCTTTTAAAGATAATATTATACTTGATAATATCTCCTTTGAGATACAAGAAGGTGAGACTTTTGGCTTAGTTGGAAATAGTGGGTCAGGTAAAAGCACCATAGCTTTACTTTTGTTAAAACTGTTAAAAAATTATGAGGGTAAGATTATATTTGAAGATAAAGATATTGCTTTGATAAAGCGTAAACAGAATTTAAAAGATTTTTACAAAAATGTTCAAATAGTTTTTCAAGATCCCTATAGCTCCTTAGATAGCAAAAAAACAGTGGGATATTTGATTGAAGAGCCATTAATTATTCACAAACACTATTCTAAAAGTAAAAGATGTTTAAGAGTTGATAATATAATGGATTTAGTGGGCCTTGATAAAAAGTACAAACTTAATTATCCCCATCAGCTCTCAGGAGGATTGAGACAGAGATTAGCAATTGCGATTGCTTTGGTACTAAATCCTAAGTTTGTGGTACTAGATGAATGTGTTTCAGCCCTAGATATAAGTATACAAGCTGGTATATTAAATTTATTAAATGAATTGAAAGCCAAGCTAAATTTAACATTTTTATTTATTTCTCATGACTTAAATGTTGTAGGTTATATTTGTGATAAAATAGCTGTATTAAACAATGGTAAAATTGTAGAAATTCAAGAGACTGAAAATCTTTTTAAAAACCCAATTGATTCATATACAAAAAAAATGTTTAATAATAGTTATTATGAATTATAATTTTAATTTAATTTAAAATAGGAGATATGAGGTTTTGATTAATAATGAGATAATTTTCTTTTTTATTTACTGTATAATAGGTTGGATATGTGAAGAAATTTATTGCTCTTTTTTAGAAAAAAAAGTTGTTAATAGAGGGTTTTTAAATGGACCCTACCTTCCTATCTACGGATTTGGTGCTATTATTGTCCTATATTTGCTCAAACCCTTTATTGATAATATAATAATATTATTTTTTGCAGCAGTGGTGGTTACAAGCATAATTGAATACGGGGGATCCTTCATATTAGAGACGATATTCCATATAAAACTTTGGGATTATAGCTCTAAGTTTATGAATATAAACGGAAGAGTTTGCCTCCTTAATTCACTATTGTTTGGTATTTTAAGTGTTGTTATAATTTATTTAATACATCCCTTTGTATCCTTTTTTGTTTATTCCCTATCTGATATAATTCAATATTATTTCACTTTGTGTATTGTTATTGGTATGAGTTTTGATTTAGCTCTTTCAATCGCTAAAATGAATTCCTTTAATGCTGCTCTTGATGAGTTTAAAGATAGAAGTGAAGAAATTAAAGAGAGACTTAAAGTTATTGGTGCTAATGAAAGTTCTGAATTTATTAATTCAATTAAAGAAAGATGGAATGAAGAGGGTGAATTTAGAAAAGCAAGATTGGTAAGACGTCATAAAAGACTTCTTTTGGCTTTCCCTAGCATGAAAAGTGATAGCAACTTTATTGATTCTCAATTTGATAAAATAAAAGATGATTTTTCAGCTTGGCTATTAAAAGGCAAAAATCAATACAGAGAATTAAAAGCAAAGAGAAAGAATGCTAGTAATAAATAAAAATACTATAGGAGGAATATAATAATATATATAAAACAAGTAATAACTATTTATTTTGATACTATAAATATATAATTATTTATAGATTTGATATAGTAATTATAGGCTTATTTATGTTTTTGATACTTAAATTTAGTTAAATATATAAATTTTAGCTAAATTTTTACAAACAAATTATATTATTATTAAATAACTTATGAAAGAAATATTAAAAGAGTTAAACCAGCAGATAAGGGGAGAAAATGCTAAAGTAAAATTAATGTGTGTTAGTAAAAACCATCCCTTTGCTGCAGTACAAGAGGCTTATAGTTTGGGAGAGAGACTTTTTGGAGAAAACAGAGTTCAAGAAGCCCAGACTAAATTCCCTAAAAAGGAAGATAGAGCTAGTGATTTACAATTACATTTGATAGGTCATTTACAATCTAATAAAGCTAAAAAAGCTATAGAGTTATTTGATTCAATAGATAGTGTGGATTCTATTAAAATATTAAATAAAATTAATAAATATGCTAGTGAGGCAGATAAAATAATAGATATTATGCTGGAATTTAACAGTTCTCTGGATGAAAATAAGACAGGTTTTGAAAATTATGAGCAAATAAAGGATGCCCTTATATTAGCAAAAGGTTTAAAATATGTTAGATTAAAGGGAGTAATGACTGTTGGGCCCTTAAATGGGGATGAGAGTCAAATAAGAGCTGCTTTTAAATCTGTTTATGATATAAAGAGGCAGTTAGAGAGAGAAGAGCAAATAAAGATAGATGATTTGAGTATGGGAATGAGCTCTGATTATAAGATAGCCATAGATGAGGGCTCAACTATTATAAGAGTTGGAACTAAAATATTCGGAGCTAGGGATTATTCAAAATAAGGAATATTTTTATGAAAAAGAAAATTTTATCAATATTTGTAATTATTCTTTTAGCTACCTCTACATTATATTCAGCTGATGTAGAATTAAAAGATTATGAGGATTACACAATTGATGAATTTCCAGAGTGGAGTTGGAAGTTAAGACGTGGGGAAAGTTTATTCTTTGGATCTTTAGCATTAACTTTTCCCGTTTCCCTCTTAGCCTACAATATTGTTGTAAACTCTAATTTAGTTACAAAACCCACAGATGATTTCACAAATTTAAAGTATCAAATATCTATTGCAGCAATTTTATCCCTTTCCATTGCAGTAGGTGATTATATTATAGGAGAACTTGAATAATAAATGTCAAAAAGAGATGTAAGCCATAAATTAATAGTAGAAGGCGTTGAGACTAAGACAAGAGTAGATAGCTATATAGCTAAAACTATAGAAAATATTACCAGAACCTTGGTAACTGATAAAGATACACAAATCTTTGTTGATGGCAAAAGTGTAAAAAATAGTACAAAAGTTAAAAATGACCAAACTATTGAAATAAAATATACTGAAACTTTGTACGAAGGTATTGAAGGCGAAGATATAAAACTAAAAGTGTTGTATGAAGATGATAACATGCTAGTTATAAATAAAGAGCAAGGACTCATTGTTCACCCTGGCGCTAATAATTTTGAGCATACTTTAGTAAATGCTTTGGTTTTTAGATATGGGGAAGATTTTGTTGCAAGGTTTTATGATGAAAACAATATATCCACAGAAGAAATGGCCTTAATGCGACCTGGTATTGTTCATCGACTGGATAAAGATACTAGTGGTACCATGGTTATAGCTCTTAATAAAGAGAGTCAATTAAATTTATCAACTCAATTTAAAGAAAGAGAGACTAATAAAGTTTATATAGCCTTAGTAAAAGGTCACTTTACCCATCGACGTGGTAAAATCATCACTAATATTGTTAGAGATTCAAAAGAGAGAAAAAAATATACCACTTGTGAAAAAAATAAAGGGAAAACAGCGGATACAAGTTATTTTGTATTAAAACAATACACAGGTTATGCTTTAGTAAGAATTAGTATTCACACAGGGCGGACTCATCAAATAAGAGTTCATTTTAAAAGTATAAACCATCCTGTATTGGGAGATCCTCTTTACTCTAATAAAGATAAAAATTTTCCTGAGGCATCATTAATGCTTCATGCTCTACAATTAGAGGTAACAAATCCAAAAACAGATAAGTTAATGAGATTTAGAGCCGCTATGCCCGATAGATTTAAAAGAGTAATAGAGCAACTAGATCATTTTGTAAGAGAAAAAGGTCAAAGTAAGAAATATTATGAAAGTGCTGAAAAAATCAGAAATAAATAACTTTAGAAACGATTATTTCTTTCAAGTCTAATTTGGTTTCTTAGCCAAGGGGATACTGTCTCTTCAGTTAAATCTGAATTAAATAATCTTTCATTTTTTATTTTTGTTGGAGCTCCATGACCTGGAAAGACTAAAATATTATCATCAAAATTTAATAATTTACGTTTAATTATTTTAATTAACAAAGACCTTTCCATAAAGCCTGGAGTTGAACCAATTCGAGTTGCCATAAGTGTATCACCGGTAAATAGGGTATGTCCAATTTTATATACCAAAGAATCCACACTGTGGCCAGGAAGATGAATAACTTCAACAGGTATTCCGCCACAAATAATAGTTGCCCCATCAGCGACTTCAGTAACTTCAAATTCATAAACCTTCTTTGTATAAGCATAAATTTTGGGTTTGTATAATTTTAATATAGTACTGACCCCACCGGTATGAGCTTCATGACGGTGAGTGAGTAGTATCGTGCTAATTATAAAATTGTTTTTTTCAATAATACCTATTAACTCATTATCAACATGGCCTGGATCAATTAAAATAGCTTGTCCACCTTTTTTTTCGCCTACAATATATGTATTGCAAAACCCGACTACTGAAAAATGTTGATATATTCTCATTTGCTTGCATCCTCATAATTAGAATATCGAAAGTTTAATCGCCTTTGCTCAGTTTCTCTGAAATCAGCCTTTTTGAGATTACAGTCTTCAAAACTGACATCCCTCAAACAAGAACTACAGAAGGTGGTGAAATATAAATCACTACCACTAAAATCACAATACCAAGCATCAATACCAGAAAAATTATTATGAATTAATAGGGAATTTGAAAAATCACAAGTAAGGATTTTACTTCCTGAAAAAACAGAATACCTTATATCTGTATCCGTAAATTTGCATTTATCAAACAAACAAAAATCAAAAAAACAAGTGGTAAATTTTGATGATGAGAAATCGATGTTCCTAAAAGTACACCAAGAAAAATTGGAGGATGAAAAGCGTTTTTGTTTTGTAGAAATATTCTCAAATTCAGCGTGTGAAAAGGTAATATCTCGGATTATTTCTTGTGTTTCTAAAATAGTAAACATTTTTTTTAACAATTCATCTTTGTTTTCTGAATGTCGATAACAAAACTTACTATCTAAAGCAACAAAAGCATTACAATTTTCTTTATTACAAATATTAAAATCGAACATATTTTAAGATTAACAGAAATGCATAGCTTGTCAAGTTATTTTGTTTTGACTAACATACAAAATATGAAAGGCATAATAACTCGCGGCATTAATAATATTTATACCGTAGAAGCAGAGAACAAAATATATATGTGCAGAATCAAAGGTAAATTATTGACTGATGTCAATGATGAGTACAATCCTTTAGCTGTAGGTGACTTTGTTGAATTTGAAGAATCTAATAATTTAGAAGGTCAAATCACTCAAAGAATTATAAGAGATAACAGTTTCAGACGCTGGAACATGAAGGGAAAGTGTAACCAAACTGTTGTTGCAAATATGGACTTGATAGTTTGTGTTGCCAGTTGCGGTGAGCCACCATTTAGACCCCGTTTTATTGATAGGGTAATAGCAAGTTGCGAAAATGTTAATATATTAATTGTATTAAACAAATGTGATATTGAATTAAAACCTGGAGAATTAGAGAGATTTGAACTATTTAAAGCGTTGGGTTATGAGACTTTATTAGTTAGTGCTAAAAAAAGAATTAATATTGAAGGCTTGGTTGAGAAAATAGAAAATAAAATTGTAGCCTTTGTAGGTCAAAGTGGAGTAGGTAAATCAACTCTAATAAATGAATTATTAAGCACTGATCAAAAAACTAGTTATATTAGTGAAAAATATAATAGAGGAAGACATACTACTAATTATTCAATCTTACTTAGAAAAGATAATTTAACTATAGTTGATACCCCTGGGGTTAGAGAGATTATGGTTCCTCACAGAGATGCTGTTGAAATTTCTAATTCTTTTCCAGAGTTTATTCAAAATAAAGATAAATGTGCTTTTAGTATGTGTACTCATACTAATGAGCCTGATTGTGAAATAAAAAAAATGGTTGAAAATAAAGAGATAAACTCTGATAGATACGAAAGTTATCAGAGAATGATAGATTCACTAGCACTTCAAGGTCCTAAGTGGAAAGGCAGCTCAAATTCGACAAGCAAGGCACGCTATAAAATGCCAAGTAAAAAAAAGAAACGATGATATTATCAAAAAAAACATTAACTGATTTAGGCTTTTATGGAGTACTTTCCTTAATTGAAAAGTATTTATTGTGTGAAGATTCTAAGGCAAAATTATACACTAGAGAATTTAGTAGTAACAAAGAATCTTTAATTGAGCTTCAAAATAAAATAGCAGATATATTATTTTTATTAAATAACCCAGATATTAGTAACCCCAATAGTTTTTCATCACTAGAAAATGTTTTTGAAACGCTAAAAAATACATGGCAAAATGTAGATGGGTTTAATTTATATCAAGCGGCCAGTTTTATTGACAGTTCTCAAAAATTATTTCAATTTATTCATGAACCCATCTTTGATAATAAAGCATCTTCTAATATCTCATCATTACTAGGCTTTGAAATAGATCTGGAATTGTTAAAATTTAAAGATGAAGTTTTTTATGCCCTTGATGAAGGTGGTAAAGTAAAAGAAAGTCATCCTTTGATAAGAGCTCTAGTAAAGCAAGTTGAAAAATCAAAAAGAGAGAGAAGCAGTTTTACCAAAACCTTTATTAAAGATAATAAAGACTATTTACAAAGTGATTTGGAAACTCTACGAGATGATAGGATTGTATTGCCTGTAAGAAATGATGCAAAATCCAAAGTACAAGGGTTTGTTCATGGAAGCAGTTCAAGTGGAAATACTATTTTTTTAGAACCTTATAAAATGGTTGAATATAATAATTCAGTTGTTTTAGCTGAGCAACAAATTCAAATTGAAATTGCAAAAATATATGCAAACCTTAGTAATTTACTAAGATTCAGTGCTGAATCTTTAAGAGAACTTTCAAAGAGTGTGATAAAAACAGATATTATTTACACTTTCGCTAAATGGAGCCAAGAATATAATTGTAATAAAGTGGATTATGAAAATGATAAGGTAAAGTTATTATATGCAAAACATCCTCTTCTTGGTAAAAAAGTTGTGCCTATTTCAATAGAGGTTGATAATAATATAAAATGTGTTGTGCTTTCTGGTCCAAATGCAGGGGGAAAAACAGTAACTATCAAAACGGTAGGATTATTTTCTGCATTGAATCAATTTATTGGTTATATTCCCTGTGAAGAAGGCTCAAGTTTACCTATATTTGATAGAATCTACACAGATATTGGAGATGAGCAAAGCATAGAAGAAGAATTATCTACCTTTAGTGGTCATATGCACAGTTTGTCTAAAATATTAAAAAACTCTAGTGAAAACTCTTTGATAATATTAGATGAATTAGGTTCGGCCACCGATCCAAATGAAGGGGGGGCAATAGCACAAAGCATTGTTGATTATTTACTCTCTAGATCAAAGATTTCCTTTATAACCTCTCACTTAGCTTGTCTTAAATATAAAGCTTATGTAAGTCCCTCAATGCTTAATGCATCTATGGAATTTAATGAAGATTCACATTTACCAACCTTTAGAGTTGTTTGCGGACTTCCTGGGGACTCTCATGCTATTGATACAGCTATAAGAATGAAATTGCCAAAGCAAGTTATTGATGATGCTAAAAAATACTTAGGTGATGATCAACTACAAATAGGTGAAATAGTTAAACAACTTGAAAGTGAAAGAGAAAATGTTGAAAAGAAAACTTTACAATTAAAACAAAGAGAAAACGAGTTAAAATATTTAAAAAAAGAAGTCGAATTATTTAGATTGAGAGTTAAACAAAAAGAACACTTATTAAAACAAGAGCAATCAACAGATCTTTCTAGGTATATCAATAAAAGTAGAAAAGATTTGGAAAATTTGGTTGGAAAACTTGTTACAGGTGAAATTACTAAAGAAAAAACTCGAGCAGTTAAAAACTTTATCAATTCCTTAAATGAAAAAGAAACCTCTGTAATTGAGCAAATTGAAGAAGAAGAAGTTGAATTAGAAGAAAAAAGAGAACCCTTTGTTATTAAAGCAGGGCTTAATGTATTATGTGGAAACTCTAAGAGAGAAGGCAATGTATTAAAAGCTGATGGTAAAAACAAGTGGAAAGTCCAGGTAGGATCCCTAAAGATAACTTTCAAAGAAAAGGATCTTTTTCTAGCTCAAAAGTCTAAAGTCACTCCAAAGGTAAGCATATCCTATAATAGTGAAACTCCAAGGCCCAAAACAGTTATAGATCTTAGAGGATTAACTTTAGAGATAGCCTTAGAAAGTGTTCAAAACCAACTTGAAGCTTGCATGATTCATGATTTCAATTCTTTTTCAATTATTCATGGCTTTGGGGACGGAATTCTTCAAAAAGGAATTCACCAGTTTTTGAAAAAACAAACACAAGTAAAAGAGTATAAATTTGCACTTCAATCTGATGGGGGAATGGGCAAAACTTATGTAATTCTATAATTAAAAAATACTTATTATAGATATTGTTTTTATTATGATTGCAAATAGCCTTGTATCAATGTTATAATTAATACTCTGTTGAAAAAATTAAATTAGGAGGCAGTAAATGTCAGATTATATGGAAGGAACGGGAGTACAATACCATCTCCACATTAAGAAAGGTGATGTTGGTAAATATGTTATTTTGCCGGGAGACCCCAAAAGATGTGAAAAAATTGCTAAATATTTCGATGACGCAAAACTCATTGCTGATAATAGAGAATATATTACTTATACCGGGTACTTGGAGGGAGTAAAAGTTTCTGTTACAAGTACAGGAATAGGGGGACCCTCCGCTTCAATAGCTATGGAAGAATTATATAAATGTGGTGCTGATACCTTTATAAGAGTTGGAACCTGTGGTGGGATAGCCCTTGATGTTAAAGGCGGGGATGTGGTTGTTGCCACTGGTGCTGTAAGATTTGAAGGCACAAGTAAAGAATATGCTCCAATCGAATTTCCTGCAGTTGCCAATTTTGATGTAGTTCAAGCATTAAAAACCTCTGCAAAGACTCTAGGGTTTAAAAGTCATGTAGGTATTGTTCAATGTAAAGATTCTTTTTACGGCCAACACTCTCCTGACTTAATGCCAATAAGTTATGAATTAAATAATAAATGGGAAGCCTGGAAAAGACTCGGTGTATTAGCAAGTGAAATGGAAAGTGCTGCTTTATTTACTGTAGCCTCTTATCTAGGAGTAAGATGTGGTAGTGAATTCTTTGTTGTGGGAAACCAGGAAAGAGAAAAAGCTGGACTGGATAATCCTATACTTCATGATACTGAGAGTGCAATTCAAGTTGCAATTGAAGGTATTAGAAATTTAATAAAAATGGATAAACAATAAAAAAAATTAAATATCTATTATAAAATTAAACTAGCTACTGAATTAAATATCAGTAGCTAGTAGTTTGTAATACACTTTTAAATATAAAGGGTTACCTTTATAAACTATTTTTGCTTTTTAAAGCACATAAACCAATCTAAGCAGTACATGTCTTTGTCATCACTTTCGACTCTTTCTTTAGCAGTTCCACAATTTCCAGCTGGTGGTACAATATAATCGTCGCCTTCTCTCCAATCTGCAGGAGTCGCACAATTATCTTTGTCAGCTTTTTGAAGAGCTTGGATAATTCTTTTCAACTCATCAAAGTTTCTTCCAGTTGAAAGAGGGTAATAAAGAATAGTTCTAATTATTCCTTCAGGATCAATAATAAATACAGCTCTAACAGCTTGAGTATTTGATTGATTTGGTTGAATCATTCCATATTTTCTTGAAACATCCATTCTTATATCTTCAATTAAAGGGAATTTAATTTCAAGGTTTTTCATTCCCTTCCATTCTAATTCATGAATTTTTCTAAGCCATGCAATATGTGCATAAAGTGAATCAACTGACAAGCCAACTAAATCTGTATTTAGTGCTTTAAAATCATCTTCAAGGCTAGCAAAAGTCATAAACTCTGTTGTACAAACAGGAGTAAAATCAGCGGGGTGAGAAAATAGGATTACCCATCTACCTTTGTAATCTTCAGGGAAATTAATTTGACCCTGAGTTGTTGTTGCTATAAAGCTTGGTGCTTTATCTCCCAATAATGGCATTCTGTAAGTTTCTTCCATAAAAATCTCCTTGTTTATAGTTTTTTACTCATATGTATAATATAATACTAATGATATTAGTTGTCAACAAGGAATTTGTTTTATTTAGTATTTGATTCTTATTGATAATCTTAAAGTAAAAAAATATGCACCAATAACAGTAATGTTCAAAGATGCATTTCTAAAACTAATATATTAAATTCTTAATTATAAAGTTCAATGTTTTTCGATTGTAAGTTATTAATTGCTTTTTCTAATAAATCAACTAAAGAATCATCATCTTTTAAAATAATAATTGGTTCTATAGCAAATAATTCAAGTCCAATATCATGATAATCTTTTTGCAGAGCTTTATTAGGATATAAGCCCAGATCAAGTTGAAAACGAATACTATTACTATCTTTGATGATATCATGACTTTTTAGTAAAAGTGATTTGTCATTATCTAAGTTATATATTCTTATTATCCCCTGAGTTGGACCATTGTTTAAGTAGTGATTTAGTTTAGGACTGTTTAGCATAGTGCTCCCTATAAAATAGTTAAGTTTTTTATAGTATATAATTTTATATTAAATAATCCAATCCTAGTAAAACAAATGGGTTTTGTCCTATAACTTAATATCTTTTGTGGAATAGGTTTGATTTTATTGCAACTTATTTCATAAGTATTAATTTTGTTTTTTTATTATTTTAATCTCATTTATTCGTTTTAAAGCTTTAATACGAGTTTTTATGATTTATTCAAAATATTTTCTAATTATTTTATAAATAACTGTTGACATAACTTACAAGGTATCGTATAGTATAAATATCTTAAAGGAAATTAAGAAAAACAAAAAAACTATTCACAACACGGAAAATCAAAATGAAAAAATTATTAACAGTTCTAGCAATAACAGCAATCGCAATGACTTCA